>CAZGPS010000229.1:0-4684 GCA_964527675.1 uncultured Brevundimonas sp.
ACTACAGCCAGATCGAGCTGCGCCTGCTGGCCCATATCGGCGACATCCCCGAGCTCAAGCGCGCCTTCGCCGCCGGCATCGACATCCACACCGCCACGGCCAGCGAGATGTTCGGCGTCCCCGTCGACCAGATGGACCCCGAGACCCGCCGCCGCGCCAAGGCGATCAATTTCGGCATCGTCTACGGCATCAGCGCCTTCGGCCTGGCCGCCCAGCTGAACATCGACCAGGGCGAGGCCGGCGCCTATATCAAGACCTATTTCGAGCGCTTCCCGGGCATCCGCAGCTACATGGACGCGACGAAGATCGAGGTGCGCGAGCGCGGCCATGTCTCGACCGTGTTCGGCCGCAAGATCCACATCCCGGCCATCCATTCCAAGTCGGGGGCCGAGCGCCAGTTCGGCGAACGCGCCGCCATCAACGCCCCCATCCAGGGTGCCGCCGCCGACATCATCCGCCGCGCCATGGTCCGCATGCCGGACGCCTTGCGGAGCGCGGGTCTCCAGACCCGCATGCTGCTGCAGGTCCACGACGAACTGGTCTTCGAGGCCCCGGAGGCCGAGGCCGAGCGCGCCATCCCGGTGATCAAGCGCGTCATGGAGGGCGCGGCGGAACCGGCCGTGGCGCTGTCCGTGCCGCTCGTGGTGGAGGCGCGGGCGGCGGGGAACTGGGACGAGGCGCATTAACCGGTGAGGGCGCCAACGCTCGCCGCGCGGCGGCTCGCGGCTTGAGCGAGGCTCAGGCCGTGCGGATCATCCCGTCCACAACCGTGACCGGCCAGGGCGTCAGCCTGGCGCCGGCGCAGGGGCCGCCGGTGCACAGGCCGCTGAGCGGCTCGAACACGGCGCCGTGCCAGCCGCACAGGATCAGCGACCCGTCGGGGGTCAGATAGCGGTCCAGCTCCAGCGCCAGCGGATGGCCCTGATGCGGGCAGCGGTCGACATAGCCGGCGACCCGGCCGTCCTTGCGCACGATGAAGCCGTGGAAGAAGGCCTCGCCGATCTGCAGCACCAGGCTGCGGGCGCCCGGGTCGGGCAGGTCGGCCTCGCGGCAAAGGGGCACGTCCGAGGGGGTGACCCAGACGCGTTTGCGCTCTTCCGGGGGCCCAGGTTCCGGAACGTCGGGGTCGCTCAATGCCGCTCGGCCTTGAGCGGGCGCGACAGCAGGGCGTCGATCATCTCCTGCACCGTGGTCTCGCCGGCCAGCACATCGGCCACGGCCAGCGAGATGGGCATGTCGACGCCCGTCTTCGCCGCCAGCTCGCGCACGGCGGGGGCCGATTCATAGCCCTCGGCCACCGAGCGTTTGCCGGCGAGGGCCTGTTCGACCGTCTGCCCCTGACCGAGGGCGAGGCCGAGGCTCATGTTGCGCGACTGGGGGCTGGAGCAGGTCAGGACCAGGTCGCCGAGGCCGCACAGGCCGGCCACGGTCTCGGCCTGCCCGCCCAGGGCCACGCCCATCCGGGTCATTTCGGCGAAGCCGCGGGTGATCAGGGCGGCGTGGGCGCTGCGCCCCAGACCGCGGCCCTCGCTGATGCCGCAGGCGATGGCCAGCACGTTCTTGATCGCCCCGCCGACCTCGGCGCCGATCAGGTCGTGGGCCAGATAGGGGCGGAAGGCGGGGGCCGACAGGGTCTCCATCAGCGCCTCGCCGAGGGCGGTGTCGGCGCAGGCCAGGGTGACGGCGCTGGGCAGGCCGCGGGCCACCTCGGCGGCGAAGCTGGGGCCGGACAGGACGGCGGCCGGGGCGGCCGGGATCGTCTCCGCCAGCACCTCGGTCATCAGCTTCAGCGAGCCCCGCTCGATGCCCTTGGAGCAGAGGATGACGGGCACGCCGGGCCGATGATGCGGGGCGAAGGCGGCCAGGGTCGAGCGCATGTGCTGGGCCGGGGGCACGGCGAGGATCAGGTCGCAGCCGGCCAGATCGGCCAGCTCGGCGGTGACCGAGACGCGGCTGTCGAGCACGACCTCGGGCAGGAAGGCCTCGTTGATGCGGCGGGCGCGGATGCTGTCGACCACCTCGGGCTCGCGCGCCTGCAGCAGGACGTCGAGCCCCGCCCAGCCGGCCACCTGGGCCAGGGCCGTGCCCCAGGCCCCCGCGCCGATCACGCCCGCCGTGCGGAATTCCATGCTCGCTCCTATGATTTGGCGCCCTTGCGGCTGGCCGGATGGACAGGGTCGGCCAGGGCGCTCGCCTCGTCCAGCGGCCAGCGCGGCCGGGCCAGGGCGTCGATATCCGAGGTCCAACCCTTTTGCAGCCGTTCCGCTCCCGCCAGGGCGATCATCGCCGCATTGTCGGTGCAGTAAGCCATGGGCGGGGCGAGGAAGGCGAATCCGTTCTTCGCCGCCGTCGCTTCGAGGGTGGCGCGGACCGTGCGGTTGGCCGCCACGCCCCCGGCCACCATGAACAGGCGGTGGTCGTGGTCTTCGGCATAGGCCTTGAGCGCGCGGTCGGCGCGGTCGCTGAGCTGGCGGGCGATGGCCGTCTGCACGGCGTCGGCGAGGTCGGCCCGGTCCTGGTCGGTCTCGCAGGCGTGCGCCAGGCGCGAGGCGGCGGTCTTGAGGCCCGAGAAGGAGAAGTCGCAGTCCTTGCGCCCCAGCAGCGCTCGCGGCAGGTCGAAGCGGGCGCCGTCGCCGGTCTCGGCCAGCCTCTCCAGCGCCGGGCCGCCGGGGTAGCCGAGGCCCAGCGCCTTGGCGATCTTGTCGAAGGCCTCGCCGGCGGCGTCGTCGATGGTGGTGCCCAGCCGGGTCATGTCGCCGACCCCGCGCACCTCCAGCAGCTGGCAGTGACCGCCCGAGACCAGCAGCAGCAGGAAGGGATAGTCCACCGGCTGGCCCAGCCGCGCCGAGACGGCGTGGCCCTCCAGATGGTTGACCGCGATCAGCGGCAGGTCCCGCGCCAGGGCCACGGCCTTGCCGAAACTGAGCCCGACCATGACGCCGCCGACCAGACCGGGCCCGGCCGTGGCCGCGACGCCGTCGAGGCCGTCATAGCCGAGACCCGCTTCGGCCATGGCCCGGGCCGTGACCCCGGCGATCATCTCGACATGGCTGCGGGCGGCGATCTCGGGCACCACGCCGCCATAGGCCGCATGGTCGTCGATCTGGCTGTGCACCACCGACGACAGCACCGTGGCCACGCCGTCCGGCGACAGGCGCACCACCGAGGCGGCGGTCTCGTCGCAGCTGGTCTCGAGGCCGAGCACGGTCAGCGGTCCCGGCAGGGTGAGGGGCGCGGTTGCCCGGCGTCCCTCGCTGCTATAGTCGGCGGGCCTGTCCATCGGGTCGAGGTAACGATCCGGCCCCCCCGGCGCAACGGCTGTCTCATGGCTCATCTCGTCCGCATCGGCACGCGCCGCTCGAAACTGGCCCTGACCCAGTCGGGCATGATGCAGCGCGCCATCGGCCGGGCTCTCGGCGTGGCCGAGGCCGACATCGCCGAGGCCGTGCCCCTGGTCGAGATCGTCACCACCGGCGACCGGGTGCAGGACCGCCGGCTGATGGAGATCGGCGGCAAGGCCCTGTTCACCAAGGAGATCGAGGAGGCGCTGCTGGACGGCCGCGTCGACGTGGCGGTGCATTCGATGAAGGACGTGCCGGCCGAGCAGCCGCCCGGCCTGTGCCTCGCCGCCATCCCGCCGCGAGAGGACGCCCGCGACGCCTTCGTCAGCGAGAGTTTCGCCGCCTTCGAGGAGCTGCCGATGGGCGCCCGTCTGGGCACCGCCTCGCTGCGGCGACAGGCCCAGGCCCTGGCCCTGCGCCCGGACCTGCAGATCGAGATGCTGCGCGGCAATGTCGACACCCGGCTGCGCAAGCTGGCGGAGGGCGAGTTCGACGCCATCCTGCTGGCGGTGTCCGGCCTCAACCGGCTGGGCTTCGAGGCGGTGATCCGCGAGCGGCTGTCGCTGAATGACTTCCTGCCGGCGCCGGGGCAGGGGGCGCTGGCGCTGCAGACTCGGGAGGACGACCGCGAGGCGGCCTGGGTCGCCGCCCTCAACGATCCCATGACCGCCGTCGCCGTGGCCGCCGAGCGCGGGGCCATGAGGGCGCTGGAGGGCTCATGCCGCACCGCCATCGGGGCCCATGCGGAGATCGCCGCCGGGCGTCTCCGGCTCACGACCGAGATGCTGGCCCCCGACGGCTCGGCGCGCTGGCGGCGGTCGGGCGAGATCGGCGACGCCGGGGCGGCCGACGCGATGGACCAGGCGCGGGCGCTGGGGGAGCGGCTGGGCGCCGAGGTGCATGAGGCGGCCGGCGACCAGAGGGTCGATCCCTGAGCGCCATCCGCCGGGTCTGGGTCACCCGCGCCGAGCCGGGCGCGGCGCGCACCGTCGCCCGTCTGGCGGCGCTCGGTTTCGAGCCGATCAGCGCGCCGCTGCTGGCCATCCGGGCGCTGACCCGGCCGCCGCCGGATCTGGCCGGGGTCGCGGCCCTGGCCTTCACCAGCCGCAACGGCGTCGCCGCCTTCGCCGCCCTGTCGGACGACCGGTCGCGGCCGGTGTTCACGGTCGGCGACGCCACGGCCGAGGCGGCCCGCGCGGCCGGCTTTCTTGCGGTTCACTCGGCGGGCGGGGCGGTCGAGGATCTGGCCCGGCTGCTGGCGGCGGAGGTTCCCGCCGCCAGCGTCGTGCTGGCGCCCGGGGCGCTGGAGCCGGCCGGGGACCTGCCGGCCCTGCTGTCCGGAC
>CAZGPS010000230.1:0-4621 GCA_964527675.1 uncultured Brevundimonas sp.
GCACCTCGGGACGTTCGGCCTTCCTGAGGAAGGCGATCATCGCCACCACGATGAGAAGGGCCTCTAGGCCTTCGCGCAGGAGGATGGTGAAGGCGCCGAGGAAGCTGGCGACATTGTCCGCCTCCTGGGGCGCGAGGGCCCGCTCGGCCGTGTCCAGCAGGGCGTTCGCACGCGCGACCCGACCGGCGACCTCCTCGGCGGGCGCACCCCGGCTGATCGAGACGCGCAGCTCGGTCATGGCGGTCTCGACCCGGCGCAGCAGGGCGCCGTCCCGGGCGCCGAGGGCCGGCTCGATCGGCTCGACGCCGTCGAGGTAGGCGGACAGCGCCGCGTCGGTGGCGGCCTTGCGATCGCCCCGTCGATAGGCGGCCTCGCTCTCCGCCAGGCGCGTCCGCGCCAGGGTCAGCGTCGATCCGGCCGGGCGCGCCGCCGCCTCGGGATGACGTCGCAGATAGGCGGTCAGGGCTCGCGCCCGGGGTTCGCCGAGGCGGGTGGCCAGCTCGGCCGGCGTGGTCTGGGTGAGGGCGGCCAGGTCGGGGAAGGCCGCGCGGACCGCCGGATCGCCGTCCCACAGGCGCTTGCCCTCGGCGGCTTCGGCGTCGGTGAAGGCGAAGCGGCCGACATAGAAGGCCAGCGCCCAGCGGTCCTCGGCCGGCAGGTGCGAGAAGCCGGCCATCGCCGTGCCCTCCAGCCCCTGGTCGATCACCTGATACAGCCCGAAGACGCTGCGCTGGCGCGCGCGCTCCACGTCGGCGAAGGCGATCGCCGGCGGATCGAGCCCTTCGGCGCCGGGGCCGTCGGCGCGCCCGGTCACGCCGTGGCAGACCGCGCACTGCTCGGCGTAGAGGGCGGCGCCGCGGGCCAGGTCGGGCGGGAACGAAGGCGCAAGCGGGCTCGGATAGGCCGCCAGCACCGCGCCGGCCAGGGCCTTGGCCCGGGCGCCGACGACGGCCGGATCCGCCTTGTCCCGGATGGCCGCCTGCAGGCCCTCGGCGTCGCGCATCAGGGCGGCCTTGGCCGGGTTGGCCGGCAGGGCGTCCAGACGCGTCCGGATCTGGGTGCTGAACTCGATCATCTCGCCGTATTCGGCCGGGTTGACGACCTCGCCGTCGGCCACTGCGCCGGCGTAGTCGACCGCCACATAATCCAGCAGCCGCCAGGCGACCTGGGCCTCCGAGGCGGACGGCGCCTGGGCGAGGGCCGGGGCGGCCAGCCCTAGGGCGAACAGCAGGGTGAGCAGACGGAGCAGAGGACGCATGGGAGACCTAGTTGTGAGCGGCTCGCAATAGCATTCAAGCGACGCCGCTGTCGCGTCTAAACCGCGGACGCGCCCGGGCCCGCAGAGGCGGCCGCGATCGCGGCTTCCGGCGGGTCAGACCTCGTAACGCGCGGCCGTCAGAGGTGGATCGTGCGCTCGGCTACCGCCAGGCAGGCTTCGCGCAGGGCTTCCGGCAGGGTCGGATGGGCGTGGCTTGTCCGCGCCAGATCCTCGGCTGCCGCGCCGAACTGCATGGCGGCGACCGCTTCATGGATCAACCCGCCGGCTTCGGGGCCCAGGATGTGCACGCCGAGGATCTTGTCCGTCGCGGCGTCGGCCAGAACCTTGACCAGACCGTTCTTCTCCAGACGCGCCTTGGCCATGGCGTTGGCGGAGAAGGGGAAGCGCCCCACACGGTAGGCCACGCCGGCCGCCTTGAGGTCGTCCTCCGTGCGGCCGACCGAAGCCAGTTCCGGCCAGGTATAGACGACCGCCGGAATCGTTCCGTAGTCCACATGGCCCGCGCCCCCCGCCAGGCGTTCGGCCAGGGCGATCCCTTCCTCCTCCGCCTTGTGGGCCAGCATGGCGCCGCCGATGACGTCGCCGATGGCGTAAAACCCGTCGGCGCTGGTCCGGAACCCCTCGTCCACCGGAATAAAGCCCCTGCGGTCGGGCGCAATGCCGACCGTTTCCAGATCGAGCCCGGCGGTGGCGGGCCGTCGGCCGATGGAGACCAGCACGACATCGGCCTTGATGGTTCCTCGCGCGCCATCGCCCATGGGCTCGACGTCGAGGACGACGTCGTCGCCCTCCATCCGCGATCCGACCACCTTGTGCCCAAGGCAGAACTGGAAGCCCTGGGCCTCGAGCACCTTGTGCAGCGTCGCCGACATCTCCGAGTCGACGCCGGAGGCGATCCGGTCGAGCACTTCGATGACCGTGACCTCGCTGCCGAGCCGACGCCAGACCGACCCCAGCTCCAGTCCGACGTAGCCGCCGCCGATCACCGCTAGATGGCGCGGCGCCGCCGTCAGGCTCAGGGCGCCGGCGGAGGTGACGATCCGCCGCTCGTCGATGGGCAGGTCGGGCAAGGTCGCCGCTTCCGATCCGCTGGCGATGACCACCGCCTTGCGGGCCTGCACCTCGAAAGCGCCGTCCGCGGCGCGCACCTCCACCCGGTCGCGCGCCAGCAGCCGGCCGCGGCCCTGGAAGCGGGCGACCTTGTGCTTGCGCAGGAGGTAGGCGACCCCTTCGCCAAGCTCGGTCACCACCTTGCCCTTGTGCCGCATGACACCGTCAAGATCGGCCCGCACATTGTCGACCATGACGCCGAACGCTTCGAGATTGCGCGCCATCTCCAGCCGCTCGGTGGCCTGGAGCAGCGCCTTGGACGGAATGCAGCCGATGTTCAGGCAGGTCCCCCCGAGCAGTTCGCGGTCGTCGATGACCGCCACCGACAGGCCGAGTTGGCTCGCCCGGATAGCACACGGGTATCCGCCCGGCCCGCCGCCGATGATCACCAGGTCGTAGGAGGTCGTCGAACGGCTCATGGCGTCAGCCTTTGCTGCGAGTGGATGGGAGAGAAGGGCCCCGGCCAGCCCGAGGAACCGGCATCAGGCGCCCCCCTCATTGAGGGCCGCGTCGCGCGTCTCCATTCGGAACCCGCTTCCGGGGAGGGCGGCAGGCGGCGGAAGTCGATCTCCAGATCCTGATCCGGCAGCCGGTAGTTCAGGTCGGCGAGCAGGCCGACGGCGCGCTCCATCAGCTCCAGGACGATCCCTTCGCCAGGGCAACGGTGACCGGTCGCCGCATCCCCACCGCCCTGGGGGATGAGACCGAACGGATCTCCGGAGCCGTCGCTGAACCGCTCCGGCCGGAACGCCTCGGGATCAGTCCAGTGTGCGGGATCGTGATTGGAGCCATAGAGGTCGAGGACCACCTGACGGCCCTCCGGGAAGACCAGGTCGCGCCAGCGAAACGGCGCGCGCACACGCCCGATCACTGCCGGGAAGAACGGATAGAAGCGTCGGACTTCCTGGACGAAGGCGCGGCTACGTCCGGCGTCGGCGTCGGCCAGACGGGCCGCATCCGGGTGAGCCTGCATCGCGTGCGCCACAAACACGATGTAGACCGAGGTCGCGACAGTCGGCCGCAATACATTGGCCAGTTCGACCGCCGCCGTGTGGATCGGCAACGGTTCGCCGTCCTCGGCGCGGGTCCAGGCCCAGGCGTGGGCGGCCGTGTCCGGATCCGGCGACAGACGGCCGGCGCGAATGTCTTCAATGATCGAGCCCAGCCAGGCGTCGACGCGGCGACGCGCGTGCCTCGACCACAGATGCCGGGGGCCCCGCGATCCCGCCGCGTCGAACAGCGCCCTCAGGTGACGGACCCGCTTCGCTTCGTCGTGCGGCTCAAGCGGCACGCCGGCCCAGCCGCAGACGGCCCGCGTCAGCACCGGCTGCAGGGCGTCATAGAGCACGATGTCCTCCTCGCCGGCCCATTCGACGGTCGCGCGCCGCCACTCCGCTTCGAACAGTTCGCCCAGCCGCGCGACACGGGCTGGCGACATCAGGGACATGAACACGCCCTTGCGAGCGCGGTGGGCCTCGCCGTCCAGCCCCTGGACGCCGCCCTCGCCGAGCAGCGTGCGGCGGACCGGCGCCGGCATGGCGCCCGCCCGCACGATGCGGGTCTCGTCATAGAAGATCCGCGCCGCCTCGCGGCCTCTCAGACAGGTCGTCTCCTTCAGCGCCAGGCGGGTCTCGACGACGTCGGCGCCGGCCTGCTCGAACAGGTGGGAAAGGCGCCGATAAGGGTCTGTCAGCAGGGCCAGGGTCTGGTCGCCGTGTCGCGAGGTCGGCCGATGCGTCATCGAAATCCTCCACAAGGACGGGCGGTCCGCGACGGGAGCCGCCAATCGCCTCCAAACGTCGCGGTGGGCTAATGGCTCCGGGGTCTTTGCGCCTTCCGGATCTTCCACAGGGTCAAAGTGGCGCGGATGGATCGTGCAACGCCTCGATCACCTTGCAGGCGGAGACCCGGCCCCCGGCGCATTCCGTCGTCATCCGCGACAGTTCGCGCTGGAGGGCGCGGAGCCGGGCGATCTTCTGTTTCACATCGGCGAGATGACGTTCGGCCAGGGTGCTGGCCTCGGCGCAGGGCCGATCGGGGTGATCCGACAGATCAAGCAAGGAGCGGATCGAATCCAGATCGAAGCCCAGCTGGCGGGCATGCCGGATGAATGACAGGCGGCGCTCAGCCGCGTCGTCATACATGCGCCGGTCGCTGGCGGTGCGCGGCGGCGGCGGAAGCAAGCCGATTTCGTCAAAGAAGCGGAGGGGCGGAACCTGGACGGCCGTGGCG
>CAZGPS010000231.1:0-4551 GCA_964527675.1 uncultured Brevundimonas sp.
GCCGCCGCGCCCGGCGGAAAACCCCCGCTCATCCGCTCCAGCACGGACGGAGAGGCGGCGCCCTCGCTCAGATATTCGATGGCCAGCAGATGGATGCCGGGATTGTGCGCGACGACCATCAGACAGCCGGCCTCGTCCTCGGCCCCCTCGACCAGCCGGCGGAGGATGTCGGCCCCGCCGTTGTAGAGGGCCTCGTCATCGCGAATCTGGACGTCCCCGAAGGCGTCATGCAGCAGGTCCCACGTCTGGCGCGTGCGCGTCGCCGGCGACACCAGCGCCAGGTCCGGCCGCAGGCCGCGCGCCGCCAGGGCCCGACCCATGGCGGCGGCGTCGTGGCGGCCGCGCGCCGCGAGGGGCCGGTCGCGGTCGGAGCCCGCCCCCGGCGCCCGTTCGGCCTCGGCGTGCCGCATCAGGATCAGTCTCTGCATGCCCCGCCCTTTAGGGCCTGCCGGTCCGGCTGCAAAGCGCCCCGACGATCAGGGGCCGTCGCGGCGGTTGCGGGAGGCGGGATGAGGGGCGAGGCCGGGGTTCATCACCGGCGAGGCGGCTACGGCGCTGCCCGGACGGACGCGGGCGTAGGCCTGGCGGGTCGCCTCCAGCAGGATCACGCCGCCGCCGCCCGGCATGACGTGACGGCCGACCTGTTCAAAGCCGTCGGCGAACGGCAACAGCGGCCCCCACGGCGGCACATACAGGGTCTGCGACCAGGCCGTGGGCTCCAGCCCCGCCTCGCGCACCAGCCGCTCGAGCTGGCGTCGCGTGAAGGGCCGTCCATGGCCGAACGGGGTGGACTCCACCCGCGACCACATCCCGCCCCGGGCGGCGGCGATCAGGATGATCCGCCCTGCGGGCGACAGGGCCCGCACCGCCTCCTGCAACAGGCCGGGCGGGTCGTCCGCCTCCTCCAGGGCGTGGACCAGCAGGATCCGGTCGAAGCTGCCGGCGGCGAAGGGCAGGCGGCGGTCGTCGACCAGAACGGTGCGGTTGCGCCCGACCGAGGGCCACAGCTCGACTCCCTGACCACCCGGCATGGCGGCGACCACGCGCCGGGCCCCGATGAAGGCGTCCAGCCACGGCGTCGCATAGCCGATCCCCAGCACGTCCGATCCGGTCGCCTCGCCCCAGGCGTCCTCCAGCCGCCGCGCCAGCAGCCGCCGCGCCAGGGCCCCGGCCGGTTCGCCGTAGAAGGTTCGAAGATCCTCGATGCTGCGCCGCATCCGGTCACCATAGGCCGCGGGAGGGGCCGCTGCTACAAGGCGGCATGAGCCTCGATATACGCCTGTTTCCCTGCCTCTCCGACAACTACGGCTTTCTGGCGCGGGACGCCGCCACCGGCGCCGTGGCGGCGATCGACACGCCGGACGCCGCCGCGATCCTCGCCGATCTGGAGCAGTCGGGGTGGGGACGTCTCGACCTGATCCTGAACACCCACTGGCACCCGGATCACACCCAGGGCAACGCCGCGGTGAAGGCGGCGACCGCCTGCGTCATCATTGGGCCGGAGGAAGTGCGCAAGGCCGCGCCGCTGGACCGGATCGTCCGCGGCGGGGATGTCGTCCGGCTCGGCGATACGGTGCTGGAGGTGACCGATACGCCCGGTCACACCCTCGGCCACATCGTCTATCGCGACGCCGCCGGAGGGCACGCATTCGTCGGAGATACGCTGTTCGCCCTCGGCTGCGGACGGCTGTTCGAAGGGACGCCGGAACAGATGTGGGACAGCCTGCGAACGCTCGCGGCCTGGCCCGATGAGACGACGATCTGGTGCGCCCACGAATACACCGCGGCCAACGCCCGCTTCGCTCTCAGCCTCGATGACCGACCGGAGATGGCCGCCCGCGCCGCCGCTATCTTCGCCGCGCGCGAGCGGGGGGAGGCGACGGTCCCGACCACCATCGGATCGGAAAAGGCCTTCAATCCCTTCCTGCGCGTCGCCGACGCGGCCGGCTTCGCCGCGCGGCGGGCGGCCAAGGACGGCTTCGCCGGCTAGAGTCCGATCGGTGGCGGCGGAGTCCCTGACGATTCCGTCGATGCCGGGCCTCAGGCTCCGGGGGAATGCCGGAGAGGCTAGCCGGGCAGGATGGCGCGGATCACCCGGGCCGAGGACGGACGCCCGGCCAGGCCCTCATTCGGGTCGACGGTGACCGTCAGCCGACCCCGCGAATAGGTGACCCCGGCGCGCGCGCCCTCGACGATGGTGATGCTGCGCAGATCGGCGATGTACTGGCGGGCGGTCGGCGAGCGGGCGATGCGGATCACCGCCTCGGTGGTGACGATCATAGCCTCGACGCACAGGGACTCAGACTGGTCGCCGTCCAGATTGACCTCGACGAGGCGGCCGGCGGCCTGGCTGACGAGGGCGCTGCGCTGGGCCATCAGGCGGAACAGCAGCACGGGGCCCAGGGTCGGCGGAGTCAGGCTCGGACCCGAACCATTGAATGAGGCGGGCGACCCCCCGGGAGCTCGCGGCGTGTAGATCGTCATGCCGCCGCTGGGGGTGACTCTCAGGACCTGTTCGCCGGCGTCGTTGCGATAGATCACGTCGCCGCGCGGCGCGGCGCTGGGCCGCAAGACCCAGGTCTCCTCGCGGCGATCAAATCTCAGCAGCGGATGACGTCCTGACCGGTCGAGGATGAAGCCTTCCCCGGACTCCGCGACATAGCGCCCCACGGGCGGCAGCACCGGCGGGGCCGGTCGCTGGTCGCGCAGGCTGCGGCTCTCTTCGGCCTGGACATTGCCGCGGGTCTGGGCTGCGGCGTCGGAGGCGAAGCACAGCAGCGACAGCGTCGCGGCCACGAGGGCGATCGCCATCGCGGCCGGAAGCGGCCTCCGCGCCGTTCTGACCCTTGCCGTCAACTCCATACCGTCTGTCGTGGAATCGCCACGCGGCGGATTTTGGGCGGACCGGCCCTATCCGACCAGATACTGACCGCCGTTCAGTGACAGGGTGCAGCCTGTGACATATCCGGCACGTTCTCCGGCCAGCCACGACACCATGTCAGCGATTTCCTCGCCTTTTCCGAGCCTTCCGACGGGTATCTGGGCGATGATTCCGGCCAGGACCTTCTCGTCCATGGCCCCCACCATCTCTGTGTCGATATAGCCCGGGGCGATGCAGTTCACCGTCACCCCCTTGCGGGCGTTCTCCAGCGCCAGCGCCTTGGTGAAGCCGATCATGCCGGCCTTGGCGGCGGAATAGTTGGTCTGGCCGATCTGGCCCTTCTGGCCGTTGATCGAGCTGATGTTGACGATCCGGCCGAAGCCGCGGTCGCGCATGCCGGTGATCACCTGGCGCGTCATGTTGAACACGCTGTCCATATTGACGCGGATGACGTCGGACCACTGGTCGGCGGTCATCTTGTGGAAGAAGCCGTCACGGGTGATGCCGGCGTTGTTGATCAGGATGTCGATCGGGCCCAGCTGGTCCTCGACCTCCTTCACCGCCCGGGCGCAGTCGTCGAACGAGCCGACGTTGCCCTTGACGATGGTGACGCCCAGTTCCTTCGCCGTGGCCTCGGCGGCCTCGACATTGCCCGAATAGCCGGCGGCGACGGCCATGCCGTCTTCCTTGAGGCGCTGAACGATCGCCTTGCCGATGCCGCGGGTTCCACCCGTGACCAGAGCCACTCGAGCCATGTGCGTTTCCTTGTCCCTTGGAGCCGCGTCTGACGCGCGGCCTTCAACATCTATGCTTAGCCGGATGCCGGTTGCGCGGGAAGGGTGGCCAGTGGCCAGTGGCTAGCGATTGCAGCGTCACGGCCTGCGGAAGGGCGGCGCGGCCCGCGCTGCCGCACAGGCGCCGGCCAACCACCAACCCCTGGCCACCAATCACTGACCACCCCTTCAAATCCGCGCCATATCCAGCACGAACCGGTACCGCACGTCCGATTTCTCCAGCCGCGCATAGGCCTCGTTGATCTGGTCCGGCGCGATGACCTCGATGTCGCAGGCCAGGCCGTGCTCGGCGCAGAAATCCAGCATTTCCTGGGTCTCGCGGATGCCGCCGATCAGCGACCCCGCCACCGCCCGGCGCCGCCACAGCAATCCCATGGCGTAGACCGGCAGACCCTCGGTGGTCAGGCCCAGCATGACCATGGTCCCGTCCTTGGCCAGCAGCTGGACATGGCTGGCGATCTCGTGCGTCGCCGAGACGGTGTTGATGATCAGGTCGAAGCTCTCGGCCGCCGCCTGCATCGCCGCCTTGTCCGAGTTGATCAGGAAATGCTTCGCCCCCATCCGTTCGGCGTCGGCCTTCTTGCGGTCCGAGGTCGACAGGACGGTGACCTCCGCCCCCATGGCCGCGGCCTGTTTGACCGCCATATGGCCGAGGCCGCCGAGGCCGATCACGGCGACCTTCGATCCCGGCCCGACCTTCCAGTGGCGCAGCGGCGAATAGGTGGTGATGCCGGCGCACAGCAGCGGCGCCGCCGCATCCAGCGGAATGCTGTCCGGGATGGTCACGACATAGTTCTGGTCGACCACGATGGCGGTGGAATAGCCGCCCTGGGTGATGGTCTGGCCCACCGCGGCGCCCTTGGGATCGGGCGAGCC
>CAZGPS010000232.1:0-4475 GCA_964527675.1 uncultured Brevundimonas sp.
GGCGTCCGGCTCGTCCGCTGGCCGCCGGATGGGCAGATCGAAGCTGACCGTGGTGCCGCGTCCCGGCTCGCTCTCCATCGTCAGCGTCCCGCCGTGCAACTCGATCAGGGCCTTGGTCAGGGCCAGGCCCAGCCCCGTGCCCTGGGTTGTCTTGGAATGCTGGCCTTCGACCTGTTCAAACGGCCGCGCCAGTCGCGTCAGGTCCTCGGCGGCGATGCCGGTGCCCGTGTCGGTCACGGCGACGCGCAAGCGGTCATCGTCCTCGCGCGACAGCGAGACCACGATCTCGCCGCCCTCGGGCGTGAACTTCACCGCGTTCGACAGCAGATTCAGCACCACCTGTTTGAGACCCCTATGGTCCGCTTCGATGGTCGGCAGGTCCGGCGCGTCGACCAGCAGCTTCAGCCCCGCCTCCTCGACCCGTCCGCGCATCAGTCGCGCGGCGTCCTCGACGATCTCTTTCAGCGACACCGCCTCATAGTGCAGCGTCAGCTTGCCGGCCTCGATCTTGGCCATGTCCAGGATGTCGTTGATCAGGCTGAGCAGATGCTGGCCCGACCGCAGGATGTCGGCCGCGTAACCCTTGTAGCGGGGGTCGCCCAGCGCCCCGAACATCTCTCCGGCCATGATCTCCGAGAAGCCGATGATGGCGTTCAGCGGCGTGCGCAGCTCGTGGCTCATATTGGCGAGGAACTCGGACTTGGCCTGGTTCGCCGCCTCGGCCCGGGTCATGGCGATCTCGTACTTGCGGGCCAGCGACGACAGCTTCTCCTCGCGGTCTTCCAGCTCGGTGATGGTGACGTGCAGCCGCTCGGTGGCGCGCTGGCGCTCCGCCTCCTTCTGCTTGATGGCGGTGATGTCGGCGGCCGAGACCACTGAACCGCCCTCCGAGGTGAACCGCTCGACCAGTTGCAGCCAGCGGCCGTCGTGCAGCTCGACCTCACGGGCCCCCGCCCGGCCGCCCGGGGCCGGCTGTTCCGACTTGATCGCCAGACCGGCGATCCGGTTCAGATCCGCCTTCAGTGCGCCCCGGCGCACCACGCCCGGCTCGAAGCTGAAGGCGTCCTCGAAGGCCTGGTTGGACAGGATCAGCCGACCCTGCCGGTCGAACAGAACAAAGGCGTCCGAAACGCTCTCGATGCCGTCGCGCAGCCGGCCCTCGGCGGCCTGGGCGTGGGCCTTGGCGCGCCGCGCCTCGGTCGTGTCCAGGGCGATGCCGAGGATCGAGCTGGCCCCCGCCTCGCCCCGCTCGCCGCGCGCCTGGCCCCGGGCGTCGATCCAGCGGGCCCGCCCCTCGGCGTCCGGCACCGGAAAGCTGACTTCGAAGGCGCCGAAGGTCTCGGCCTGGCGCACGGCGTGTTCGACGGCTGCACGATAGCGGGGGTGGATCCGCTCCATGAAGGCCTCGGCCGACACCGACCCTGTACGCTCCAGCCCCACCAGGTCGGCCATATAGTCAGACAGCATTATCTGGCCGCTCTCAAGGTCCCAGTCCCAGACCCCGCACCGCGCCGCCTCGACTGCGCCGCGAAACCGTCGCTCGGACGCGGCCCACTCGCGGCTGATCCCCAGCTGCCGGCGTTGCTGCAGCAGGGTCAGCAGCAGCACCAGAATGCCGATGATGAAGGGCGCGGTCAGCACCCAGGCGTCGTCCATCAGCGCCCCCGCACCGACGCTGACCGGGGTCGAGGCCACAGCGATCAGGCCGGTGTTCCCGACCGCCACCGTCGTCCGCCGCACGGCCCCCTTGTCCAGCGACAGGGTCATTCCCGAGCCCAATCCGTCGGCCGGGGCCTCGTCCAGTCCCGGCGCGCTCGTCGCGCCGGAGCCGCTGACCAGCACCGTGCGCGGCCCTGACAGCAGCCAAAGATCGACGCCGTCAGCAGCGCGCAGCGAGGGCAGGCGGGCCCGGCCCAGCAACCGGCTCCCGTCGGCCAGGGTTCGCGACACCAGCAGGGCGGCGCCATCGGCCGCCAGCGCCGGCTTTCCGGGCGTGGACTCAAAGGCCGCAGGCGACGCTCCGGCCGTCGCCGTCACGCTTCCGTTGGGCGAGATCACGGCGAAGGCGCTGTCCGGTTCGGCGGCGCGGGCCTGCTGCACCGCCCGGGTTCCTGTGAACTGCGCCGCTGCGCGAACGGCGGTCGTGACCGGCGCCACCCGGGTCTCCAGCTCCAGCGCCAGCATCCGCGCCTCGCGGTCCACCGCGGCCATGCGCAGGGCGTCGGCCTCCTGGCCCGGACGCGCCATTTCGCGAGCGAACAGAAGCACATAGGCGGCGACGGCCAGGGTCACGGCGAGGATGGCGATCCGCACCCATGAGGGCGGGCCCTTGCGCCGGTCCTGGGCGCGCCGTCCTTGCGGGGTTATGCGGCGCTCACTGCCCCGCAAGGCGCTCTCCCGGACGATTCGACGACGATGGCTGAATCTAGGCTGCGTCGCGGATTCCTGTCGAGGCTTACTCGCCCGACCGGTCGTTCAAATGCGGGGAAGACTCCTGGCCCGCCCCGGTCAGGCGGCCCGCGAGGGAGCCGCCGCCATTTCCGGCGCGGCGAGCACATCCGTCACGGTTTTCAGAACCGTGCGGGCGTCGCGGGCCAGCGACTGCATCTCCGGCGGCGCGTCCTCGGGGGCGTCGTCCACGGCCGCGACCATGCGTTCGGCCAGGGCCATCAGCTTCGGCGCGGCGGCGATCAACCGGGCCTGGAATTCGATCTGGTCCGGGTCGCGGTCGTATTCAGCCCCCGGCACCCGCCAGCCGCCCCAGTCGGCCTTGTCGGTGACCACCACCGGATAGGTGCCGGGGAAGGGATGGTGCGGCGTGTCCTCGGCCGCCTGCCATTTGTTGCGCGCCCGCATCAGCCGCCAGCTGTCGCCCGCATTGGCGGCCGGGTCCTCGCTCGGCAGCAGCAGTTCGTGGCCGAGGAACTCCCGACCCAGACCGACGTCATAGGTGACCCGGACCGGCTCCTCGAAGCCCTTGGCCCAGACCGGCTGGACCTTCTCGATCTGGGCCCAGGCGCCGACACACTCGACCCAGACCTTCTGACCCTTCTGGAACTGCGCGCGCGCCATCGGCGTCTCCCGTCGTGAACGGCGAGCATGCGCCGCCCGGGTGAACACGTGGTTTGGCGAAAGGGTTAAGCGGACCTTGACGGCCCGCCCGCTCAGGGGCGCGAGATGTCTTCCAGCGCCTCGCCGGCGTATTTCTCCTTCACCCGCGTGGACAGGTCGCCCAGCGACACCACCCCGACCAGACGCTCGTCCTTGTCCAGCACCGGCAGGCGGCGGATCTGTTTCGAGCCCATGGCGTCCAGAACGGTCTTCAGATCGTCGTCGGCATAAGCCGTGTGGGCGTCGCGGCTGATGTATTCCACCACCGGCGAGGTGCAGGCGGCGCCGCCGGCCACGGCGCGCACGGCGATATCACGGTCGGTGATCGTGCCGATCAGGCGATCGCCGTCAGCCACCGGCATGAAGCCGAAGTCGCCGCTGGCCATGCGCGAGGCCACCTCCTGCAGGGTGTCTCCCGGGCGGGCGACCTGCACATCCTTGCTCATCACGTCGCGAACTTTCATCGGGAATTCTCCTGTTTGTCGGCCTGCCGACAGAACCCCCGGGCCCGGGCCCGGTTCCTGACAACTGGACAACGAACCCCCCAGGGTCGTGTCATGCGCGGCGTGGTCAGATGCGTTCATACCCGGGAATGGTCCCGGATCCGAAAGGACAAACGCCATGAACATCGCCCTGATCAGGAAAGCCCTGCTCCCCGCGCTGGCGGCGTCCGCGGTCATGGTCGCGACCCCGGCGCTGGCCCAGAATTTCAGCATCAGCATCGGCGTCGGCTCGCCCGGCTACAGCCAGCCGTACGGCTACGGCTACGGCCCGGCGCGCGGCTATGGCCAGACCCCGCGCGACCTCCACTACCGCGCCCAGGTCCTGTCTCAGCAGGTCGACCGCCTCGCCTGGAGCGGCGGGGTCCACCGCCTCGCGGCGCGCAACCTCGCCGTCCAGCTGAACCAGTACCACGCCCTGGAACGCCGTTACGCCCGCAACGGGCTCAGCCGCGCCGAATATGTCGATCTCGATCGCCGCCTGTCGCGGGTCGAATACGAGCTTCAGCGCACCGTCCAGCGCACCCGCTGGTAGTCGGCGTCCGGGCTTTGAAGGCCGCCCCATGCCGGGGCGGCCTGTTTCTTTGCCGCCGGCCCGGCGAAGCCGCCCCGACCCTGCCGGAGCCGCCTCATGATCCCCGCCGCCGCCGAAAGCCGTGACATCCTGCGCCGCCTCGGCGTGCCCCAGTCCGTCCTCGCCGCCCTGCCGCAGGAGGACCCGGCCGACGACCTGGCCTGGCTGAACGCGCTGACCTCGGCCATCAGCGCCGTGGTCCCGGCGCCGGCCGTCGTGGGGCCGGAGCACCCGGTGGTCATCGACGGCTACGGGCTCGAGGGCGCCGTCGGCGTGCTGCAGGCCGGCGC
>CAZGPS010000233.1:0-4455 GCA_964527675.1 uncultured Brevundimonas sp.
CCCAACCGCTTCCCCCGAAGCGGCCAAGAGTCATGCGTGAACCCGATGACGCGGCGTCCCGACCGCGCTAAACCGCGTCCAACCCTTCAGGAGCCCTGCCCATGACCGTCGCCGCCCGCCTCGCCGAACTCGGCATCCAGCTGCCCGAACCGGCCAAGGCCGTGGCCAACTATGTGCCCTTCGTCCAGACCGGCAACCTGCTCCACATCTCGGGCCAGCTGTCCAACGACGCCTCCGGCGGCATCAAGGGCACGGTCGGCGCCGACGTCTCGCCGGACCAGGCCAGGGACGCCGCCCGCCTGTGCGGGATCAACCTGCTGGCCCAGATCTCGGCCGCCCTCGACGGCGATCTGGAGCGCGTCGTCCGCGTCGTCAAACTGGGCGGCTTCGTCCAGGCCGCCGGCGATTTCGAAGCCATCCCCGCCGTCATCAACGGTTGCTCCGACCTGATGGTCGAGGTCTTCGCCGACAAGGGCCGCCACGCCCGCTCGGCCGTCGGCGTCTACCGCCTGCCCCTCGGCTTCGCCGTCGAGGTGGACGCCATCGTCGAGGTGCGGTGACTGTGAAACGAGCGCGTTCCTTCTCCCCTTGGGGGAGAAGGTGGGCGGCGAAGCCGCTCGGATGAGGGGTAAGGTTCAGCCGGCAGGACGGCGGGCGGCGTGCGCATGTCTGGCAGCCCCCTCATCCGTCTCGCTCCGCGAGCCACCTTCTCCCCCGAGGGGAGAAGGATTCCGATGACCTTCACCCTCCACGTCCACAACGCCGTCGCCGACATCGGCCGCGAGGCCTGGGACGCCTGCGCCGCCCCCTCCGGCGACCCCTTCCTCAGCTTCGACTTCCTCCACGCCTGCGAAGCCTCCGGCAGCGCCGTCCCGCAGCAGGGCTGGGCCGGTCGCCACCTGTCCCTGCGCGATGACGCCGGCCGCGTCCTCGGCGTCATGCCTCTCTGGCTCAAGGGCCACAGCCAGGGCGAATATGTCTTCGACCACAGCTGGGCCGATGCGTACGAGCGCGCCGGCGGCCGCTACTATCCCAAGCTGCTGGCCGCCGTCCCCTTCACCCCGGTCACCGGCCCGCGCTTCCTCGCCCATCCCGAGGCCGACGCCGCCACGGTCCGACAGGCCCTGCTGCAGGGCGCTGTGGCCCTGACCGAGCGGCTCGGCGTCTCCTCCCTGCACATCAACTTCCCGACCGGCGACGACTGGGACGCCATGGGCGAGGCCGGCCTGCTGCAACGTCAGGACATGCAGTACGTCTGGCGCAACGCCGGCTATGAAACCTTCGACGACTTCCTCGCCGCCCTGTCCTCGAACCGCCGCAAGACCATCCGCCGCGAACGCCGCGAGGCCCAGGCCGGGCTCGACATCCGCACCCTGACCGGCGTGGAGATCACGGAGGCCCACTGGGACGCCTTCTTCGCCTTCTACATGGACACCGGCGCGCGCAAATGGGGCCGGCCCTATCTGACGCGCGACTTCTTCAGCCGCCTCGGCGCGACCATGGCCGACCGCATCGCCCTGGTCATGGCCTTCCGCGAGGGCGTCCCCATCGCCGGCGCCCTGAACCTGATCGGCCGCGACGCCCTCTACGGCCGCCAGTGGGGCGCGCTGGAGGAGGTCCCCTTCCTCCATTTCGAGCTCTGCTATTACCGCGCCATCGACTTCGCCATCGAACGCGGCCTGGCGCGCGTCGAGGCCGGGGCCCAGGGCGAGCACAAGATCGCCCGCGGTTACCTGCCCTCGCCGGTGTACTCGGCCCATTTCATCGCCGACCCGGCCCTGCGCGCCCCGGTCGCCGATTATCTGGCGCGCGAACGCCCCGCCGTCGAAGCCGGGATCGGCGCCCTCGCCGAAGAGCTGTCGCCCTTCCGCAGGGGCGGCTGATGCCTCAGCTGGCGCGCTTCGGATCTTCGCCGATGAACCAGCCGGCGATCCAGCTGACGATGCCGGTGACGATCGCCGCGCCGATGCCCGCCCACAGGCCGTCGACCACGAACCCGCCCAGCAGGCTGGCCACCAGCCCGATCATGGCGGCGTTCACCACCAGCAGGAACAGGCCAAAGGTGACGATTGTCAGCGGGAAAGTCACAAACGTCAGGATCGGCCGCACCACCGCATTGGCGATCCCCAGCAACAGCGCCGCCGCCAGCAGCGAGCCGTTGGACAGGAAATCCACCCCATCCACGACCCGCGACGAAAGCCACAGGCCGAAACAGGTGACCAGAAACTGGACGATGAAACGAAGCATGGCTCTCTCCCGATTCGAGCAGAACAATAACCCGGAACAGCGGGCCGGGCTCCCCGTTTCCGTCGCCGGCAGCTACGATGCGCCCGACCCACGGAGTCCGCGATGACCCTTCACGCCCCCTACGATCCCGACAACATCTTCGCCAAGATCCTGCGCGGCGAGATCCCGGCGGTTAAGGTCTGGGAAGACGACAACGTCCTCGCCTTCATGGACGTCTTCCCCCAGTCCGAGGGCCATGTGCTGGTCATCTCCAAGACCTCGACCGCCCGCACCCTGCTGGAGATGGAGCCCAAGGCCCTCGGCCGGCTGATCGGCGCGACCCAGCGCACCGCCCGCGCCGTGGTCAAGGCGCTCGAGCCCGAGGGTTTCCAGATCATGCAGCTCAACGGCGAGGCCGGCGGCCAGACGGTCTTCCACCTGCATTTCCACGTCATCCCGCGCTGGTCAGGGCGGCGGATGAAGGGTCACGGCCACGCCCCCATGGCGGATCCTGAGGCGCTGCGGGCCCTCGCCGACCGCATCGCCGCCGCCCTCGATTAAACGGCGTTCATTGACGGCCTTGCCCGCAAGCGTAGCCTTGGCCAGCGCGGACTCACCGCGCATTTGGGAGGGGTAAAATCATGAACCGGATTAACTGGCTCGGCGTGGCGGTGGCGACCGTGGTCGCCTTCTTCATCGGCTTCCTCTGGTACGGCCTGATCTTCCAGGAACAGTGGATCGCCCTGACCGGGGTCACGGACGAAGGCTCCGGCAATGCGATGTGGATGTTGCTGGGCGTGGTCCAGACCTTCATCACCATGGTCGGGCTCGGCTGGTTCATCGGCAGCGACGGCAGCGGCTGGATGCAGGGCCTGAAGATCGGCCTCATCGCCGGCGTCTGCTTCGCCCTGATGACATCGGCCTACGGCTTCATCTACCAGACCTCGCCCATGGCTCTTCTGCCCATCGACTGGAGCCACCTTCTGGTCGTCTACGCCGTCGGCGGGGCGATCATCGGCGGCCTCAGGATGAAGCCGAAGTCCTGAAGACGCGCTTGCCTAGACCGCTGCTCGCCAGCATAAGGGCCGCCGTCACGACGGACGCCGGTTTAGCTCAGCTGGTAGAGCAGCGGTTTTGTAAACCGAAGGTCGCGGGTTCGATTCCTGCAACCGGCACCATCGTTCGTCAGCCGCCGCCCATGGCGACCGCGATCCGGTAGGTCAGGAACGCCGTCAGATAGGCCAGGCCGAACATATAGACGACCATCACCCACATCCATTTCCACGAGTTGGTCTCCCGCTTGACCACGCCCAGGGTCGCCACGCACTGCGGCGCGAAGACGTACCAGGCCAGGAAGGCCAGGCCGGTGGCCAGCGACCACTGGCCCGCCAGGGTGGTGGCCAGAACCGCCGTCGCGGTCTCCGGATCGGCCACGGCGTAGACGGTGCCGAGGGCGGCCACAGCCACCTCCCGCGCCGCCATGCCGGGGATCAGGGCGATGACCATCTGCCAGTTGAAGCCAATGGGGGCGAAGATCGGCTCCAGCGCCTTGCCCAGCATCCCGGCGAAGGAATAGTCGATGGCCGGCTGGGTCGCGCCGTCCGGCGGATAGGGGAAGGTCGACAGGGCCCAGATCACCACCATCAGCGGCAGGATGATCCGCCCCGCGCGCTCGAGGAAGATCCGCGCCCGAAGCCACAGATTGTACAGCACGCTGCGTACGTCCGGCGCCTTGTAGGCCGGCAACTCCATCATGAAGGGCTCGACCGCACCGCGCCAGAAGACGCGCCGGATGACGAACGACACCAGCAGGGCGCTGATGATGCCCGCGGCGTAAAGGCCGAACATCACCACGCCTTGCAGATTGGCGAAGCCCCACACCGTCTCGTTCGGAATGAAGGCGGCGATGATCAGGGTGTAGACCGGGATCCGCGCCGAACAGGTCATCAGCGGGGCGACCATGATGGTGGTCAGCCGGTCCCGCTTCGAATCGATCACCCGCGCCGCCATGACGCCGGGAATGGCGCAGGCGAAACTGGACAGCAGGGGAATGAAGGCCCGGCCGTGCAGGCCGGCCCCGCCCATGATCCTGTCCATCAGGAAGGCGGCCCGGGCCATGTAGCCGAAGTCCTCCAGCATGATGATGAACAGGAACAGGATCAGGATCTGCGGCAGGAAGACCAGCACGCTGCCGACGCCCGAGATCAGGCCGTCGACGATCAGGCTCTG
>CAZGPS010000234.1:0-4448 GCA_964527675.1 uncultured Brevundimonas sp.
AGGACGAGGCCGAGATCACCATCACGGCCACGGCCGACGCCGAACTGGTGATGGTGGATTCGCTGTAGCGTCCCTTCTCCCCTCCGGGGGAGAAGGTGGGCCGCGGAGCGGCTCGGATGAGGGGGATGCCTGACGCATCTTCCCTCGTCAGCCGGGCTGACACCGCCAGCCCCCTGATCCGTCAGGCTCCGCCTGACACCTTCTCCCCCGAGGGGAGAAGGGCAAGGAAAACGCCGCCCCGGTCACCCGGGGCGGCGTTTCTGTTGGGGGCTATACCGTCAGTGCGTCGCCGGAACCGTGCCGACGTCCTGGATCGGCGGAGCGGCCGGCAGGGGCTCGGTGGCCTCGTCCCATTCGACCGGTGTCAGCACGCCCGTCAGGGCCCACTTCAGCGCCTCGTCGGCGGTCTTGATCGGGACGATCTCCAGCGCGCTCTTCACATTGTCGGGCACATCGGCGAGATCCTTCTCGTTCTCTTCCGGGATCAGCACCGTCTTGATGCCCGAGCGCAGGGCCGCCAACAGCTTCTCCTTCAGACCGCCGATGGCGGTGACCCGGCCGCGCAGGGTGATCTCGCCGGTCATGGCGATGTCCTTGCGGATCGGGATGCCGGTCAGGACCGAGACCATGGCCACGGTCATGGCCACGCCCGCCGAGGGACCGTCCTTGGGCGTCGCGCCATCGGGCACGTGCACGTGGATGTCGGTCTTCTCGAACGCCGGCGGCTTGACGCCGATGCTGAGCGAGCGGGCCCGGACATAGGAGGCGGCGGCGGAGATCGACTCCTTCATCACCTCCTTGAGGTTGCCGGTCACGGTCATGCGGCCGCGGCCCGGCATCTTGATCGCCTCGATGGTCAGGATCTCGCCGCCGAACTCGGTCCAGGCCAGGCCGGTGACGATGCCGACCTGATCCTCCTCGTCGGTCTCGCCGTAGCGGAACTTACGCACCCCGGCGAACTCGGCCAGCTTGGCGCCGTCGATGGTGATCGACAGCGCCTTGGTCTTGGTCATTTCGCGCACCGATTTGCGGGCCAGACCGCCCAAGGCGCGTTCCAGCGACCGCACCCCGGCTTCCCGGGTGTAGTAGCGGATCAGGTCGCGGATCTGCACGTCCGGGACGATGAATTCGGCCGGCTTGAGCCCGTTCTCTTCCGTCACCTTGGGCAGGACGTGCCGTTTGGCGATCTCGACCTTCTCGTCCTCGGTGTAGCCGGACACCCGGATGATCTCCATCCGGTCCATCAAGGGCTGGGGCATGTTCAGGCTGTTGGCCGTGGTCACGAACATGACGTTGGACAGGTCGTAGTCGACCTCCAGATAGTGGTCGCCGAACGCATTATTCTGGGCCGGATCCAGCACCTCCAGCAGGGCCGAGGACGGATCGCCGCGCCAGTCGGCGCCCAGCTTGTCGATTTCGTCCAGCAGGATGAAGGCGTTGGTCGTCTTCACCTTCTTCATCGACTGGATGATCTTGCCCGGCATGGAGCCGATGTAGGTCCGGCGGTGGCCGCGGATTTCGGCCTCGTCGCGCACGCCGCCCAGCGACATGCGGATGTATTCCCGGCCGGTGGCCTTGGCGATCGACTTGGCCAACGAGGTCTTGCCGACGCCCGGAGGGCCTACGAGGCACAGGATCGGACCCTTGAGGCTGTTGGTGCGCGACTGCACCGCCAGATACTCGATGATCCGTTCCTTGACCTTCTCGAGGCCATAGTGGTCCTCCTCAAGGATGGCCTCGGCCTTCTCCAGGTCGATCGGCTTCGACTTGGCCTTGCCCCACGGGATCGACAGCAGCCAGTCGAGGTAGTTCCGCACCACCGTCGACTCGGCCGACATCGGGCTCATGTTGCGCAGCTTCTTGACCTCGGCCTCGGCCTTGACCCGAGCTTCCCTCGACAGGCGCGTCTTCCGGATGCGCTTCTCCAGCTCCATGATCTCGTCACGGCTGTCGTCGGTCTCGCCCAGCTCGCGCTGGATCGCCTTCATCTGCTCGTTCAGATAATATTCGCGCTGGGTCTTCTCCATCTGGCGCTTCACGCGCGAGCGGATCTTCTTCTCGACCTGCAGGACGCTGATCTCGCCCTCCATCAGGCCATAGACCTTCTCCAACCGCGCCGGCACCGAGATGGTCTCCAGCAGGCCCTGCTTGTCGGCGATCTTGACCGACAGGTGGGCTGCGACCGAATCCGACAGCTTGGAGGGATCCGTGATCTGGGGGATGGAGCTGAGCGCCTCGGGCGGGACCTTCTTGTTCAGCTTCACATAGTTTTCGAATTGCTCGATCACCGCGCGCAGCAGGGCTTCCGACTGGGCGGGCTCGCCCGGTTCGTCGGCGATCTCGACCGCCTCGGCCTCGAAATACTCGCTGCGATCGGTGAATTTGGTCAGGCGCGCGCGGCTCTTGCCTTCGACCAGCACCTTGACGGTGCCGTCGGGCAGCTTGAGCAGCTGCAGCACGGTGGCCAGCACGCCGATCGGATAGATGGCGTCGGCCTGCGGGTCGTCGTCGACGCTGTTCTTCTGGGTGGCGAGCAGGATCTGCTTCTCGCCCTTCATGATCTCGTCGAGCGCCCTGACGGACTTCTCGCGCCCCACGAACAGCGGCACGACCATGTGCGGAAAGACGACGATGTCTCTCAGCGGCAGGACGGGCAGGGTTTTGGTCTCGGACATGATGCGTACTTTCTAGCGGGGTCCTCGTTGATCTCGGACCCGCCTCGTCGGCGTGGGGAGCGCCTGTGCTCCCCCGTTTCGACTCGGCCCGCCATTTGGCGACCTTCGGATGAGTATGTGGTTCTGCGGACGCCCGGTTCAAGCGTCGCCGCTCGGCGGCGCTGCATTCCATCCACAGAGCCTCTGCAGGCGCCGATTGGCGGAGGTCGGCGCAATGCCGGGGCAAACGTGCGCCAGGGCGGGTCGAGGCCGAAAAAGGCGCCGTCAGCGCCTGTGGCCCAGGCGCATCACCGGTCCGCCGCGCAACCCGGGCCCAGCTTGGCCGTTTAGCCGGAGCAACCGGGAGGAACCCCTAATGAAAACCCTGATCATCTGCGCCGTCGGCGCCCTGGCCGTGGCCGCCTGTCAGCGGCCCGCCACCGAGACCGCTGAAGCGCCCGCCGCGACGGACGCGGCGGTCGACACCATGGCGGTCGAGGCGACCGGCGCCGCACCGGCGCCCGCGCCCCGGACGTCGTCCAGCCGGGCCACGGGCAATGACCCGCCGGGCGCTGCGCCGCCCGAGCCGGCGGCCGGGGCGGTCACAGCGGGACCCAGCCGCGCGGTCCGCGACACCGCCAAGGAGAAGGCCGAGGAAACCAATCTGCACCCCCGCGGCTAGACCCGCCCGCAGGCATGAAAAAGGGCGGGTCCGTCGCCGGGCCCGCCCTCTTTTTTGTCCGGCCTGGGTCAGGCGGCGCCGTCGGCCGCCTTCTTCTTGGTCTCGGAATAGATCAGTAGCGGCTGGGCCTTGCCCTCGATGACCTCGGCGTTGACGACGACTTCCTCGACGCCCTCGAAGGTGGGCAGTTCGAACATCGTCTCCAGCAGGATGCCTTCCAGGATGGAACGCAGGCCGCGGGCGCCGGTCTTGCGGGTGATGGCCTTCTTGGCCACGGCGATCAGGGCGTCGTCGGTGAACGTCAGATCGACGTTCTCCATCTCGAACAGACGCTTGTACTGCTTGACCAGGGCGTTCTTCGGCTCGGTCAGGATGGTGACCAGGGCCTCTTCGTCGAGGTCCTCCAGCGTCGCCAGAACGGGCAGGCGGCCGATGAACTCGGGGATCAGGCCGAACCGCATCAGATCGTCCGGCTCGACGCCCTTGAGGATGTCGCCCGTGCGGCGTTCGTCGATCTCCTTGACCTTGGCCCCGAAGCCGATCGAGGCCCCGTCGCCGCGCGCCGCGATCACCTTCTCGAGACCGGCGAAGGCGCCCCCGACGATGAACAGGATGTTGGCCGTGTCGACCTGCAGGAACTCCTGCTGCGGATGCTTGCGGCCGCCCTGCGGGGGCACGGAGGCGACGGTGCCTTCCATGATCTTCAGCAGGGCCTGCTGCACGCCCTCGCCCGACACGTCGCGAGTGATCGACGGATTGTCCGACTTGCGCGAGATCTTGTCGATTTCATCGATGTAGACAATGCCGCGCTGGGCGCGCTCGACATTGTAGTCGGAGGCCTGGAGCAGCTTCAGGATGATGTTCTCGACGTCCTCGCCCACATAACCTGCCTCGGTCAGTGTGGTGGCGTCGGCCATGGTGAATGGCACGTCGATGATGCGCGCCAGCGTCTGGGCCAGCAGCGTCTTGCCCGAGCCGGTCGGCCCGATCAGCATGATGTTCGACTTGGCCAGTTCGACGTCGTTGTTCTTCGTCGCGTGGTTCAGGCGCTTGTAGTGGTTGTGGACGGCGACGCTCAGCACCTTCTTGGCGTGGCTCTGGCCGATCACATA
>CAZGPS010000235.1:0-2618 GCA_964527675.1 uncultured Brevundimonas sp.
GCTGGACCTGTTCCGCGCCCTCGGCTCGGCCAACACCGACTGCCGTCAGGACGGCAGCGCCCTGGGCCATGGCCCGCGCGAGGGCTGGCTCTTCAACTCTGGCCTGCAAGGTATTGAAAACGCGGACGCGGTCCTGATCGTCGGGGCCAATCCGCGGACCGAGGCGCCGCTGCTGAACGCGCGTCTGCGCAAGGCGTGGCTGGCGGGAACCAGCGAGATCGGGCTGATCGGCGATCAGGCTGATTTGACCTATGAATACAGCTACCTCGGCGCGGGTTCGAAGACTCTGGGCAAGCTGCCCAAGGCGGCGCTGGACGCCCTGACGAAGGCCGAGCGGCCGGCGATCATCGTCGGCGCGGGCGCGCTTGGCGGTCCCGAAGGCCCGGCCGTGCTCAACGCGCTCGGCGCGCTGGCGAAGAAGGTCGGCGTCGTGGCTGACGGCTGGAACGGCTTCAATGTCCTGCACACCGCGGCCTCGCGCGTCGGCGGCCTCGACATGGGCTTCGTCCCGGGCGCGGGCGGTCTGTCGGCCATCGACATGGTCAAGAAGGGCGCGCTGGACGTGCTGTTCCTGCTGGGGGCCGACGAGATCGACGCCTCGGCGACCAAGGCCTTCAAGGTCTATCTCGGCAGCCACGGCGACCGCGGGGCGCACGGCGCCGACGTGATCCTGCCGGGCGCGGCCTATACCGAAAAGCCGGGCCTGTACGTCAACACCGAGGGCCGGGTGCAGATGGCCGAACGCGCCGTCTTCCCCAAGGGCCAGGCGAAAGAGGACTGGGCCATCCTGCGCGCCCTGTCGGCCGCGGTCGGCCAGACCCTGCCGTACGACACCCTCGACGCGCTGCGTTCGAAGCTGATGGCCGATCATCCGACCTTCGGCCGCATCGACTATCTGCCGGCGCCCGCGTCGTTCGACGTCGGCGCGCTGGGCAAGAAGGGCGACCTCGGCGACACGGCCTTCCATTCGGCCGTGCGCGACCCCTACCTCAACAACCCGATCGCGCGCGCCAGCGTGACCATGGCCGAGCTGTCCGCCCTGCGGATCGCCCCGGTCGCCATGGCGGCGGAGTAAGGCCCGATGGATTTCTGGACCACGCCCCTGGGTTGGACCCTGATCACCGCCGGCGGCATCCTGCTGGTGACCGTCGGCATCCTGATCTCGCTGGCCTTCCTGCTGCTGGCCGACCGGAAGATCTGGGCCAGCGTGCAGATGCGCAAAGGGCCCAATGTCGTCGGGCCGTTCGGCCTGCTTCAGTCCTTCGCCGACTTCTTCAAATTCGTGCTGAAGGAGATCGTCGTGCCGGCCGGGGCGGACAAGGTGGTCTTCCTGCTGGCCCCGCTGCTGACCTTCGTCCTCGCCTTCATCGCCTGGGCGGCTATCCCGTTTGCGCCGGGCTGGGTCATCTCGGACCTCAACGTCGGCATCCTGTACATCCTCGCGATCAGTTCGCTGGGCGTCTACGGCATCATCATGGGCGGCTGGGCTTCGAACTCGAAGTATCCGTTCCTGGGCTCGCTGCGCAGCGCGGCGCAGATGGTGTCCTATGAGGTCTCCATCGGCCTGGTGATCATCAACGTCATTCTGCTGTCGGGGACGATGAACCTGACCGCCATCGTCGAGCAGCAGGGCGGCTGGTTCTGGGACTGGTTCGCCTTCGGGGGCGGGGCGGGCACGTGGCCGCTGGTCGTCGTGATGTTCCCGATGGCGATCATCTTCTTCATCTCGGCCCTGGCCGAGACCAACCGTCCGCCGTTCGACCTGCCCGAGGCCGAGTCCGAGCTGGTGGCCGGCTATCAGGTCGAATACAGCTCGACGCCCTATCTGCTGTTCATGATCGGCGAATACGCCAACATCGTCTTCATGTGCGCCATGATCAGCCTGCTGTTCTTCGGCGGCTGGCACCCGGGCTTCCCGACCGACTTCCTCAACGACTGGCCCGAGTTCCTGGCCAATCTGTTCTACTTCCTGGTGTTCTTCGCCAAGATCATCTTCTGGTTCGCCATGATCGCCATGGTGAAGGCCTTCGTGCCCCGTTATCGCTACGACCAGCTGATGCGGCTGGGCTGGAAGATCTTCCTGCCGACCTCGCTGGTCGCGGTGGTGGTGGTGTCAGGATGGCTCGTCGCACAGAAGGCGGGGCTCGTATGAACCGGGCGCTAATCCTCGCCGGGCTCGCCGCCGCCGTCGCCTCGACGGCCGCCTGCACCATCCCGACCTACGAGGCCGACCCGGTCTCGGGCTACCAGTGGGAACGGCGCCAGGAGGCCATCGTCCGGCAGCATGCCGAACGCGAACGCCTGTGCCGCATCACGAAAGATGAGGATCCGCGCAAGGAAGAGCTTTGCCGCGGCGTCTCCGGAGACCAAGACTGATGTTCACCCGTCTCGTCCAGGCCACCAAGGGCGCGATGATGCTGGACATCATCGGGGCCATCGGCCTGTCGCTGAAATACATGGCGCGGCCCAAGGCGACCGTGAACTATCCGTTCGAGCGCAACCCGCAGTCGCCGCGCTTCCGCGGCGAGCACGCCCTGCGGCGCTATCCGAACGGCGAGGAGCGGTGCATCGCCTGCAAGCTGTGCGAGGCCATCTGCCCGGCCCAGGCCATCACCATC
>CAZGPS010000235.1:2628-4440 GCA_964527675.1 uncultured Brevundimonas sp.
TGCGGCCTGTGCCAGGAGGCCTGCCCGGTGGACGCCATCGTCGAGGGGCCGAACTCGGAATTCACCGTCGAGAACCGTGAAGAGCTGCTCTACGACAAGGAAAAACTGCTTTCGAACGGCGACCGCTGGGAACGGTTGATCGCCAAGAATCTGGAACTCGACGCGCCTTACCGCTAAGGCGCACACGCTGAACGGGGAGGGCGATTCCGAAGGGGGTCGCCGCCCATAACCGAAAGGGGCGCAGGCCTCAGATGTTGACAGGAATCGCCTTCTATCTGCTCGCGGCGGTGGCCGTGGTCGGCGGCCTGATGGTCGTCACCGCGAAGAACCCCGTGCACAGCGTGCTGTGGCTGATCCTGACCTTCTTCTCGTCGGCGGGGCTGTTCGTCCTGCTCGGCGCGGAGTTCCTGGCGATGCTGCTGGTCGTCGTCTACGTCGGCGCCGTCGCGGTGCTGTTCCTGTTCGTCGTCATGATGCTGGACGTCGATTTCGTGCGCCTGCGCGAGGGCTACGCCCGCTATCTGCCGCTGGCGGCGATCGTGGCAGGCGTCCTGCTGGCCGAGATGATCATGATCTCGCTGGTGGTCGTGAACGGCGGGGCCGCCGCCGACGCCGTCGGACCGGCCGTCGCGGCCGCCGACATGACCAATGCAGAGGCCATCGGCCGGGTGCTCTACACCGACTATGTCTACATCTTCCAGGCGGCGGGGATCGTGCTGCTGATCGCCATGATCGGCGCCATCGTCCTGACCCTGCGCCACAAGCCCAACATCAAGCGCCAGAAGCCCCATGACCAGGTCACCCGCGACCGCAAGACCGCGGTCGAGGTCAAGGGCGCGGCCACCGGCGCGGGCGTTTCCGCCGAGGATCTGATCTGATGGACATCACGCTGCAGCACTATCTGGCGGTCGGCGCCATCCTGTTCACCATCGGCGTCTTCGGCATCTTCGTGAACCGCAAGAACGTCATCATCATCCTGATGTCGATCGAGATGATCCTGCTGGCGGTGAACATCAATTTCGTCGCCTTCTCGGCCTATCTCAACGACGTCTCCGGGCAGATCATGGCCATGTTCGTGCTCACGGTCGCCGCGGCCGAGGCCGCCGTCGGCCTGGCCATCCTGGTGACCTTCTTCCGTAATCGCGGCGACATCGCCGTCGACGACGCCTCGGTCATGAAGGGCTGATCGTGAACCTCGCGCTTCTCGTCACTCTGGGCGTCTTCGCCCCGCTGCTCGGCGCCGCCATCGTCGGCCTGTCCGGCCGGCGGCTCGGCGACCTGCTGTCCAAATCCATCACCACGGGCCTGCTGTTCTTCTCCTGCGCCGTGGCATGGATCGTCTTCGCCCAGTGGACCTGGGGCGGCCTTGAGGCCTTCACGGTCCAGATCGCGCCCTTCATCCACGTCGGCGCCTTCGAGTCCAACTGGGCCATCCGCATCGACGCCCTCTCGGCCGTCATGCTGGTCGTGGTCACCAGCGTCTCCTCGCTCGTCCACCTCTATTCATGGGGGTATATGGCCGAGGATCCCGACAAGCCGCGGTTCTTCGCCTACCTCTCGCTGTTCACCTTCGCCATGCTGGCGCTGGTCACCGCCGCCGACTTCATGCAGCTGTTCTTCGGCTGGGAAGGGGTGGGGCTGGCCTCCTATCTGCTGATCGGATTCTGGTACAAGAAGTCCACCGCCAGCGCCGCCGCCATCAAGGCCTTCGTGGTCAACCGCGTCGGCGACTTCGGCTTCGCCCTCGGCATCTTCACCGTCTTCTGGATGTTCGGCACCATCGAGTTCGCCGAGCTGTTCCCGATGATCGCC
>CAZGPS010000236.1:0-4436 GCA_964527675.1 uncultured Brevundimonas sp.
TAAGCGCCACCATAGCGGAGGTCGGGGGCCGAGGAAGGCGGCAATCCGGCGGCGGGGTTTTACCCGGGTAGAACCGCAATACACCGTTCACACCGTTCACACCGTTCGCCGGGACGGTGCGGCGATGGATGAGGTTGTCAAAGACCGGGGCGAAAAGCCGACAGTATCGGGCGCCCGCTTCCTCAGGCGCGTTCGTGACGCTGGGTTTTTCGCAAGGCGTTGGAAACGCGGGACTTCGTCCGCGAAAGTGTGATGGCTGGCGAGGAATAGTCAGCACTGCCTTGTCATCCCGGACACGGCGGAGCCGTGATCCGGGACGGCCGGAGCTTGGAAAGTTGGCGCTCCCGGAATCGGCGTCAGCCGATATCCGGGAGACAGGCCAGGCCGGAGTGACGGCCGCCGGCTCCCGGATAATCGCGCCGCGATTTCCGGGAGGTCTGAATCAGCAGCGCATGCGTCCAGGATCGCCGCTTCGCGGCGTCCGGGATGACAAGGCCCGCGCTCAAGCCGCGAGCGACCGCGTCGCGAGCGCTAGCGCCCCAAAATCAATGCCGGAACACCCGCACGCCGGTGAAGGCCATGGCCACGCCGGCTTCGTCGGCGGCCGCGATGACTTCGTCGTCGCGGATCGAACCGCCGGGCTGGATCACCGCCGTGGCGCCGGCGGCGACCGCCTCCAGCAGGCCGTCGGGGAAGGGGAAGAAGGCTTCGGAGGCGCAGGCCGAGCCCTGGGCGAGGGAGTGGGCCAGACCCTTGGCCTCGCCGGCCTCGCGGGCGCGGATGGCGGCGATGCGGGCCGAGTCGCGGCGGTTCATCTGGCCGGCGCCGATGCCGGCCGTCTGGCCGTCTTTCGCATAGACGATGGCGTTGGACTTGACGTGCTTGGCCACGGTGAAGGCGAACAGCATGTCCTCGATCTCCCGCGGCGTCGGCTGGCGGCGGGTGACGATCTTGAGGTCCGACGGGGCGATGCGGCTGCAGTCGCGCGACTGTACGAGGAAGCCGCCGGCCACCGAGCGGAACACCTCGCCGGCCGCCAGCGGATCGGGCAGGCCGTCGGTGAGCAGCAGGCGCAGGTTCTTTTTCGCGGCGAAGACGGCCTGCGCCTCCTCGTCGGCGCCGGGGGCGATGACGACCTCGGTGAAGATGTCGGTGATCAGTTTGGCGTCGGCGCCGGTCAGGGTGCGGTTGACGGCGATCACGCCGCCAAAGGCCGAGACGGCGTCGCATTCCAGGGCCCGCGCATAGGCCTCGGTCAGATCATTGCCGACCGCCACGCCGCAGGGATTGGCGTGTTTGACGATGACGCAGGCCGGGGCCGCAAACTCGGCGACCAGCTCATAGGCGGCGTCGGCGTCGGCGATGTTGTTGTAGCCCAGTTCCTTGCCCTGCAGCTGGCGGGCGTTGGCGACGCCCGGACGGGTCTCGCCGGTGCGATAGAAGGCGCCGGTCTGGTGCGGGTTCTCGCCGTAGCGCAGGGTCTGGGCCAGCGATCCGGCGATGGATTTGCGCGCCGGGGCGGCGTCGCCGACCTGCTGCGCGAACCAGCCGGAGACGGCGGCGTCATAGGCGGCGGTGCGGGCGAAGGCGCGGGCGGCGAGGCGTTTGCGCAGCGCCAGGGTGGTGGCGCCGTCGGCCTTCAGCGCCTCGACGATCAGGCCGATGGACTCGCCGTCCACCGCCACGGCGACATAGCCGTGGTTCTTGGCGCCCGAGCGGATCATGGCCGGGCCGCCGATGTCGATGTTCTCGACCACGGCGTCGAAGGCCCCGCCCGAGGCAACCGTTGATTCGAACGGATAGAGGTCGACCCAGACGATATCGATCGGGCCGATGTTGTGCGTCGTCATGGCCTCGGCGTGGTCGGCGGCGTCGCGCACGCCCAGCAGGCCGCCGTGCACCACCGGATGCAGGGTCTTGACCCGGCCATCCATCATCTCGGGGAAGCCGGTCAGATCGGCGACGTCCTTCACCGGCAGGCCGAAGCCGGCGATGGCCGCCCGGGTGCCGCCGGTCGAGACCAGTTCGACGCCGAGCTCGTGCAGGGTGCGGGCCGCATCCTCCAGCCCGGTCTTGTCGCTGAGCGAGATCAGGGCGCGCTGCGGCGCCACGCGGTCGGGCGCGGGGGGAAAGTCGGGAGCGGCGGGCATGGCGGCGTCCGTGTCTGGCGTGGGGGTCGGGGAGACGGGGCGCGTCTAGCACTGTCCTCCGACGGAATGAACCGTCGAGGGTTGATATCGGTCCAGATTGAGCGACCGCGAAAAAGACCGAGTCAGATCAACAACTTGGCAAGCCTATGATTGTCTTGACAATTTGAAGCGGTTGATGTACACATTCGGCAAATGGGCCGCCGTAGGCGGTCGGCGCTGGGTCGCAGGAAACTGCGGCCTTTCTGCTTACTGGGGGAAAATTTTGAGGCCGTAGCCCTCAATTTTTCCAGAGATTTTCATCAACTTATCTTTGACCGCCAGCCAGTCGCGCCGTTGGTCGTCGCCCGTCTCGACGTAACGGCACGCGGCGTATGCCACCAAATCGGCGTACTGGTGGCCGATCACGTTCTGATCCTTGGTTCGAAAATCGGCGTCGAACGGAAAGACTTGTCGACGATAGTTGCCACGATCGCAGATCTGATCGAACCAGTCTTTGGTTCGACGATCCTCTACGGCACCCCTCTTTTCAAACACGCAGAGAAGCCGCTTTCCTTTAGCTAACTCTGATGCCCAAAGTTGATAGAGGCGTTCCAGGAGGAACTGGAGGCTAAGGTAGAAAGGATCAGCAGGGTTGATGTACTGCTTCACGTGCCGCGGTTTGTGCACAGCGGCGACAATCAAGCATCCATGTAACTCGTTGATCGCCCAGCTGATTGCCGCCATAAACTCGTCACGCACAGCGTCATCCCGGAGGATATCGAAAGGTGCGCTTCGCTTGCGAATCTTGTGACCATGCATCACTACGCACTCATCTCCGAAGAACGAGTACTTGATTTTCAAGAGATTTGGCACTGCTTTAGCTAGGTACTCCTCCACCGTGCTTGTAAGGGCGCACTGAGCACAGACCGGATAGTTCGGGTCGATCTTCCGGAGCTCAAAGTCACCGGATTCGTCAATGAAGGCTATAAGTTCGGGCCGGGGAAGACTCATGCTCGAAAGCAGAGCGGATTCTGGCTGCGCTGACAAATTCTATCAACCTTCGCGAGAGGGCCGCCTTTTCAAGCTGAAAACTCGTCGAAATCCACCACCATCGGCTCCCGCCCGATCAGCGCCAGGAACCGCCGGAAGTCCGCCTGCGCCAGCGCCGTGGTCGCCGTATTGGTCAGGGGGTGGAAGTTGACGATGTCAGCCTCCCACAGGGCCTTGTCGAGGACGAAGGTCACCCGCCGGTCGACATCGTTGATCAGCCCCAGCGCCGTCACCGAACCCGGCGTCAGGCCGAGGGTCTCCCACAGCAGCGTCTCATTGCCGAACGACAGCCGGTCCGAGCCCATGGCGGCGGGGGCCCGCTTCAGGTCGATGACCGTGTCCTGACGCGCCGAGATCAGCCACAGCCGGCCCTTCTTGTCTTTCAGGAACAGGTTCTTGGTGTGGGCGCCGGGCATAGACGCCTTGAGCTCGAGCCCCTCCTCGACCCGGAACACGGCCGGGTGGTCGTGCGTCGTCTGCGCCACGCCGTTGTCCGCCATCCAGGCCAGCAGGCGGGCGCGGTCGAAAAGGGGCGTCTTGTGTTCCGTCATGGCGCGCCGCTAGTGAGAGGGACCATCCCCGATACCCTCCGGAGCGCCGCCGTGGAACTGGAATGCTACCCGATGTCGGACCAGCCCTGCGACATGGTGCCGGGGCGGCAGCCGCGCGACTGGATGGACGCCTTCCCCAGCCGCCACCCCTATCGCTGCCTGCCGCTGACCATGGCCAACACCACCGGCTGGGAGATCCTGTGCCCGATCGGCTTCACCGCCGAATGGAACGGCGGGCCCAGCCAGACCGACATCGTCATCACGCCCGACCGCCACGCGCCGAACCTGCACCACATCGTCACCTCGCATTTCTCGCGCGGGGTGATGACCATGCATCCGCAGTATCTGTTCCGCACCCCGCCGGGCTGGGGCCTGCTGGCGACCGGGGCGCCGAACCACATCAAGGACGGGATCGCGCCCCTGACCGGCCTGATCGAGACCGACTGGCTGCCCTTCCCCTTCACCATGAACTGGATCTTCACCCGGCCGGGGCGGGTCAAGTTCGAGCGCGGCGAGCCGTTCTGCTTCATCACCCCGATCGAACACCGCAAGGCCGAGGCCTTCGAGCCGGTGATCCGCTCGCTGGACTCCAATCCGGTGATGAAGGGGCAGTTCGAGGCCTGGAACCGCCAGCGCACCGACTTCAACAAGCGGCTGGCCTCGGGCGATCCGGACGCGGCCAAGGAGGCCTGGCAGCGCTTCTACT
>CAZGPS010000237.1:0-4434 GCA_964527675.1 uncultured Brevundimonas sp.
CCCTGCCCGACGGCCGGACGCTGCGGGTGGTGCGCCAGCCGCACCCGCTGGGCGGGGTGTTGCTGCTGTTTTCGGACATCACCGACGAGCTGAAGCTGCGCAGCCGGTTCAACGCCCAGATCCAGGTCCAGAAGGCGACCCTGGACAAACTCAACGACGCCGTCGCCGTGTTCGGCTCGGACGGCCGCATCCGCCTGCACAATGAGGCCTTCGACACCTTCTGGGGCGTCGGCGGCGAGGCGCTGGACACAGCCGGGGATTTCGACGCCGTGGCCGCCCTGTGCCAGAAGACCATGCCCGATCCGGCCCTGTGGCTGGGGCTGAAGGCGCGGGTGGCCGATCCCGATCCGGAAAGCCGGGTGCCGATCTCGGGCGAGGGGCGGACCACCGACGGCCGCATCGCCTCATGGCAGACCCGGCCCCTGCCGGACGGCGCCACCCTGGTGGCCTTCTCGGACATCACCGCCCGGCGCGGTCTGGAACAGGCCCTGGCCGCCAAGGCCCAGGCGCTGGAAGAGTCGACGGCGCTGAAGCGCGAGTTCGTCGGCAGCGTCTCCTATGAACTGCGCACCCCGCTGACCACCATCGTCGGCTATTCCGAACTGCTGGAGACCCAGGCCGACCTGCCCGAGCGCAGCCGCCAGCACGCGGGGGCCATCCGCATCGCCGCCAGCCAGCTGGCCGGATCGATCGACGACGTGCTGGACATGGCCCAGATCGACGCCGGGGAGATGGAGTTGACGCTGGGCGACGTGCGGGTGTCCGACCTGTTGGGCGAGGCGGCGGAGAAGGTGCGCGAGCGGATCGAGGGGCGCGGCGCGGTCCTGACCGTCCACTGTCCGGCCGGGCTGAAGCCGATCCGGGCCGACGCCCAGCGGGTCGGTCAGGCGCTGGAGTATCTGCTCGACAACGCCGCCCGGGCCGTGTCCGAGGGCGGGGCCGTGACCCTGACCGCCGAGCCCGCGCCATCCGAGGTGCGCATCCGCGTCGAGGACACCGGACGGGGCATTCCCTATCACCTGCAGGCCCATGTCTTCGACCGCTTCGTCAAGCGCGAGCGGGGCGGTCCGGGCGTCGGCCTGGCCCTGGTCAAGGCCCTGGTCGAGCTGCACGGCGGCTGGGCCGAGGTCGAGAGCGAGCCCGGCAAGGGCGCGGCCTTCATCCTGCACCTGCCGCTGGAGGCGACGGGGGTGGCGGCGGCGCCGGAACTGCGGCTGGGGTGAGTGGAGTGGCTAGTGGCTAGTGGCTAGTGGCTGGCCGGCGGCGGTGGGGCGGATCGGCCAGCGTCGCCCTTCCGCAGGCCGTGAAGCTGGAAACTGTAACCACTAGCCACTAGTCACTAGCCACTTGCCACTTCTGGACCCGCCATGGCCAAACCCCTCAAGACCGCGCTGATCTACGATTTCGACGGCACCCTGGCGCGGGGCAATATGCAGGAGGTCACCTTCATCCCCTCGGTGGGCATGGGGGTCGGCGACTTCTGGGGCGAGGCCGACCGGCTGACCCGTCAGGCCGATGGCGACAACATCCTGATGTACATGCAGCTGATGTTGCAGCGGGCGCGCGAGAACGACGCGCCGATCACCCGCAAGCTGCTGGCCGAGCACGGCGAGGAGGTGAAGCTGTTCGACGGGCTGAAGTCCGACCTGACCGGCAAGGGCTGGTTCGACCGGATCAACGCCGTGGGCCGGAAATACGGCCTCGACATCGAGCACTACATCATCTCGGCGGGCCTCGAGGAGATGATCGAGGGCTGCCCCATCCGGCCGGAGTTCCGGCACGTGTTCGCCTCGAAATTCGTCTATGACGACAAGGGGGTAGCGATCTGGCCGGCGGTCGGCGTCAACTACACGACCAAGACCCAGTATCTGTTCCGCATCAACAAGGGCGTGCTGAACCACTGGGAGCACGAGAAGATCAACCGCTTCATGGCCGACGACGACCGACCGGTGCCGTTCGAGCGGATGATCTTCCTCGGCGACGGCGACACCGACGTGCCGACCATGAAGATGATGCACACCAAGGGCGGCTATTCGATCGCCGTCTATGACCCGCGCAATTCCGAACGCGACCAGCAGAAGATCTATGGGCTGATCTCGGAGGACCGGGTCAATTTCGTCGCCGCCGCGGACTACCGCGAGGGCTCGGCGCTGGACCTGATCGTCAAGGGGCTGATCGGGCGGATCGCCATCACCTCGGGGACCATGCCGGACGGGGTCTAGCGCCCGCCGGCCCGGGCCAGGGCCTCCCGCGCGGCCGTCAGGCGGGACGGGACCAGGCCGCGCAGGGAGGAGGCGGCGCCGAGGCGTTTGACCCCGGCCTCCTGGCCCTTGCGCCAGACCACCTGGGCCTCGACGGCGGTGGCCTGGGCGAGGTCGACGATCACCACCCGGTCCGGCAGGGCCAGCTGGCGATCCAGCCGCAGCCGGGCGCCGGAATTGGACAGGTCGACGATCAGGCAGCCCAGTTCCAGGCCGGGCGCGACCACGACGCCGCGCGCATTGGCGGGCGAGCGGGGCTCCAGTCTGCGGTCTTCGGGCCGGTTCATCGGTCGATCGCTAGCGGTTGACGGTTTCGATCCAGTTTCACCGCAACGCTTGAATCGACGCCTCCGGCCAACATGCGGCGGGTCAGCCGCTCGAAATACTGGATGAAACCGGCGAGACGGGCGCGGTCCGTCGCCGGCAGGGCGGCGGCGGCGAGGCCATGCAGGTCGGCCTCCTGCTGGCAGCGCCAGTCGAGGACGACGTCGAAGCCGGGCGCCTGAAGGAACAGGATGGCGTCGAACCGGGCGGCGAAGGCGGCATAGGGGCCGGCGATCTGGTCGTTGACGGCGCGGCGCCAGACGCCGCCCGGGTCTTGCTCGCGTTCCAGGGCGTTGACCGGGGCGGCGAGGGCGGCCGCGTCCTGCGGCCGGGCGCCGAGGCACCAGGCGTCGACCAGAACGGCTGACGGACGGCCGCGGACGCGGCGCCAGCGGTCGCGCGGCAGGCGGTCGTCGGCGCGCTTGTCGAATTCAGGGATCAGGGTCTCGTCGTCGGGGCCGGCGCTCGACAGGCGGTCGATCAGGGCGCCGAGCAGGGCCAGGTCGTGCGTCCCCGGCGGGCCGCGCGTGGCGAACAGCGGATGGACGTCGCGGGCCAGGGTCTCGCGTTCGGCCCGGGTCAGATAGACATCATCGAGGGAAATCTGGACGGCGCCGAAGCGTTCGGCGGCTTCGCGGGCGAGGGTGGTCTTGCCTGACCCCTGGGCCCCGACGACGGCGATCAGCGGCGGGCGGTCCCGGGGGCCGGCGGCGACCAGCCGGCCGACGAGGTCGACCAGGTCGGGGTGCGCCCGGCCCACGGCCGGCTCAGTGCTGGTTTTCGGGCAGGCGGACGATCAGGCCGTCGAGGTCGTCGCTGACGCGGATCTGGCACGACAGGCGGCTGTTCGGCTGGACGTTCTCGGCGAAGTCCAGCATCGACTCCTCCATGGCCGAGGCGCGGCCGGTCTCGGCGGCGAAGGCCTCGTCGACATAGACGTGGCAGGTGGCGCAGGCGCAGGCGCCGCCGCAGTCGGCGTCGATGCCGGGGACGTTGTTGCGGATCGCCCCCTCCATGACCGAGAGGCCGTTCTTGACCTCGACGACATGCTCGCGGCCGTCGTGCTCGATGTAGGTCACCCTGGCCAAGTCAGGCGGCCTCGGTCTTCTTGCGGCTGGGCGACACCATCAGCTTCTTGGTCTCGGCGATGGCCTTGGCCGGGTTCAGGCCCTTGGGGCAGACCTGGGCGCAGTTCATGATGGTGTGGCAGCGGTAGAGTTTGAACGGGTCCTCGAGGTCATCGAGCCGCTTGTCGGTGGCGTCGTCGCGGCTGTCGGCGATCCAGCGGTAGGACTGCAGCAGGGCCGCGGGGCCGAGGTATTCGGTCTGGTTCCACCAGTAGCTGGGGCAGGAGGTCGAGCAGCAGGCGCACAGGATGCACTCGTACAGACCGTCCAGTTTCGCCCGGTCCCCGGGCAGCTGGATGCGTTCCTTCTCCGGATCCGGCTCGTCGGACTGGAGGTAGGGCTGGATGGAGTCGTACTGGGCGTAGAACAGGGTCAGGTCCGTGACCAGGTCCTTGACCACCGGCTGGTGCGGCAGGGGGGCGATGGAGATGGTCGAGGAGGAGCACTCCTCCCAGCCCTTGGTGCAGGCCAGGGCGTTGCGGCCGTCGATGTTCATCGAGCAGGAGCCGCAGATGCCCTCGCGGCAGGACCGGCGGAAGGTCAGGGTCGGGTCGATCTCGTTCTTGATGTGGATCAGGGCGTCCAGCAGCATCGGGCCGTGGTCGTCGGCCGAGATCTCGAAGGTGTCCCAGCGCGGGTCGGCGTCGACCTCGGGATCGTAGCGATAGACCTTGTAGGTCTTGACGTTCTTCGCGCCGGCCGGGGCCTTGTGGACCTTGCCG
>CAZGPS010000238.1:0-4413 GCA_964527675.1 uncultured Brevundimonas sp.
TTGCTCCAGCGCCTGCTCGATCGTGGAAATATCGGCCTTGGCCTTCTCGACCCGCGCCGTGTCGGTCGCGGGAATGACGTTGATCGCCACGATCGTCGCCAGCAGGCCAATGATGACGATCACCACCATCAGCTCGACCAGCGTAAAGCCGGCCCTGTCGGGGGCGCTACCGCGTTGCGCGCGGCGCAACGCTGCTTGAGCGCGGACGCCGATCAGCGTCCTCAAGAAGTGAGCCGCCGCGCGGCGAACGTTAGGACCAAACATCATGCTCACGCTCCTCACCCCATCGCCAGGGTGTTGATCTGCAGAATGGGAAGAAGGATCGCCAGCACGATCATCGCCACGACGCCGCCCATGACGACGATGATGGCCGGCTCCAGCAGGCTCAGCATCACGGCGGTGAAGGTCGAGAACTCGCGTTCCAGATAGTCGGCGGCGCGTTCCAGCATCGGCTCCAGCCGGCCGCTGCTCTCGCCCGAGGCGGTCATGTAGACGAGGATCGGCGGAAAGACGTCGGCGCGGCGCATGGCCGCCGACAGGCCGCCGCCCTCGCGCACGGCGTCGGCCATGGCCTCGGTCGCCATCCGCAGACGTCGGTTGGACACAGTGCGGCCGGTGATGGTCAGGCCCTCCAGCACCGGCAGGCCGGCCGCGATCATGGTCGACAGCGTCCGCGCCATCTTGGCCCCGTGCAGGTCCCGCGTCAGCCGCCCGATCAGCGGCAGCCGCAGCAGGGCCGTATCGGCCTGCAGCCGGACGACCGGATTCCGCAACGCCGCCGTCCCGGCCAGCCCCGCCAGCAGCAGAAGCAGCCCCGCCAGCCAGCCCCAGTCGCGCATCAGGTCGGATGCGCCGATCACCAGCCGCGTCAGCAGCGGCAGGGTCTGGTTCATGCTGTCGAACTGATCGACCACCTTCGGCACGACGAAGGTCATCAGGGCGCCGATGACGCCCAGCGCCACCACCGCCAGTACGGCCGGGTAGACCAGGGCCGTGATGACCTTGCCGCGCACCGTCTGGTCGCGCTCCAGCCCATCGGCCAGCCGCTCCAGAATCGGCTCCAGCGCGCCCGAGGTCTCGCCGGCCGAGACCATCGCCCGGTACAGCGGCGGAAACGCCTGCCCCTGCAGCGCCATGGCGTCCGACAGCCGCCGGCCCTCCATGACGCCGCCATGAACCCCCTCCAGCACCCGCCTTACCGCCGGCCGGTCGGCCTGCAGGGCGATGGTCCGCAGCGCCTCCTCGATCGGGGCCACCGACACCAGGGTCGACAGCTGCCGCGTCGTCAGGGCCAGGGTCTTGGCGTTCAGCTTGCCGCCCTTTCCCTGTTTGACGTGGTCGACCTTCTGCAGGGCGCCGCGCCCGGCCGTGATCTCCAGCGGCATCAGCTTGCGCCGCTCCAGCAGGCCGCGCGCCGCGCCCTCGTCGGCGGCGGTCAGCGCGCCCGTCACCGTGCGTCCTCCGGCGTCCACCGCCACATAGTCGAACGCCGCCATCAGGCCGCCGCCTCGGTCGCCGGCGCTTCGTCGCTCAGCGCCCCGACATCCTGACGCGTGACCCGCACCGCCTCCTCGACCGACGTCAGCCCGCCCAGCACGAAGGCGCGGGCCCGCTTGGCCAGGGTGTCGGTTCGCTCGAAGGCGATGGCGTTGATGGCCTCCTCGTCCGCCTCGGCGGCGATCAGACGGCGCAGGCGATCGTCGACGGCGATGGCTTCATACAGGCCGACCCGGCCGACATAGCCGGTCTGGTGGCAGTGGGCGCAGCCGTGCGCCCGCCACACCGGCTGGCCGGTCTTGCAGCCGATCAGCCGCGCCGTGGCCTTGTCGGCCGGCTCGGACTGGCGGCAGGCCGGGCACAGCCGCCGCACCAGCCGCTGGGCCACGATCAGCCGCAGGGTCGAGGCCAGCAGGAAGGGCTCGATGCCCATGTCCCGCAACCGGGTGATGGCCCCCGCCGCGTCATTGGTGTGCACCGTCGACAGCACCAGATGCCCGGTCAGCGAGGCCTGGACCGCGATCTGCGCCGTCTCGACGTCGCGGATCTCGCCGACCATGACCACGTCGGGATCCTGCCGCAGGATGGCCCGCAGCCCGGCGGCGAAGGTCATGCCGACCTTGGTGTTGACCTGGGTCTGGCCGACCCCGTCGATGGCGTATTCGACCGGATCCTCGACCGTCAGTATGTTGCGCGTCGCATCGTTCAGCAGCGACAGGCCGGCGTACAGCGAGGTGGTCTTGCCCGACCCCGTCGGCCCGGTGACGAGGATGATGCCGTTCGGCTCGCGCAGGGCGGCGCGGAAGGCGTCCAGCGTCTCCCCGGTCATGCCCAGCTGGTCCAGTTTCAAATCGGCCTGGTCCTTGTCGAGGATGCGCAGCACCACCCGCTCGCCGGCCCGCGACGGCAGGGTCGAGACCCGCACGTCCAGCGTCTTGCCGCCCAGCGTCAGCGGGATACGCCCGTCCTGCGGCACCCGCTTCTCGGCGATGTCCAGCCGCGCCATGACCTTGATCCGCGACACCAGCAGGGGGGTGATCCGCGGGCTCAGCGACAGGGCTTCGCGCAGCACCCCGTCGACCCGCATCCGCACCGTCAGGGCGCTCTCGAACGGCTCCAGATGGATGTCCGAGGCCCCGGCGCGCACCGCCTCGGCGATGATGCCGTTGATCAGCCGGATCACCGGCGCGTCGTCGGCCGTGTCCAGCAGGTCGGCGGCGGCGGGAATGTCGTCGATCAGACTGTCCAGCCCCGACGGCATGTCCAGATCCTCGCCGTCGGCGGCGTTCAGATGGTCGCCGGCGTAGACCTGCGACAGCCGCCGGTCGAAATCCGCCTGGCTCAGCCGTTCTACTCGCAACGGCCGGCCCAGCGCCCGGCGCGTCTCGACAAGCGCCGCCGGATCGGCCCCCTCGCGCAGGCCGACCAGGGCGATCTCTCCCGCGTCCAGCAGGATCACGCCGTGCCGCTTGGCGAAGCCGTAGGGCAGGGTCGGATTGACGAGGGTGATCATGCCGCCGTCACTCCTGCGGCGTCGACTGGGCGGGCGGCAGCGGCGCATAGGTCACTTCGCCAAGGGGCGCTGTGACCGAATAGGCCGGCGCGACCGGCGCCTGGGTCCGCATATAGTCGCGCAGCATCTCGTCGAGGCTCGGCTCCACGCCCGGGGCGTTGTTCAGCTGCTGCTGCCGCATATAGCCCCAGCGATCGGCGGCCAGGGTCTGGGCGTCGGCCGGGCTGCGGATGATGGTCGGGCGGATGAAGACCATCAGATTGGTCCGTCCGCGCTGGCGGCTGGTCGAGCGGAACAGGGCCCCGACATAGGGGATGTCGCCCAGCCCCGGCACCTTGTCGATCGACAGCCGGTCGTTCTGGTCCAGCAGGCCGCCGGCCACGGCGATGTCGCCGTCGTCGACCACCAGCGTCGTCTCCAGCTCGCGCTTGTTCAGCACCAGATCGCTGGCCGAATTGGTCAGCACGCCGTTGATGCTCGACACCTCTTGCCGCAGGAACAGGGTGATCGAGCCGCCGGCGTTGATCTGCGGCCGCACGATCAGCTTGACGCCGATGTCCTGGCGCTGGGTCGTCCGGAAGGGGTTGGAATTGCCGTCCAGCAGGGTCTCGCCGGTCGTGATCGGCACCTCCTGCCCGACCAGGATCGTCGCCTCCTCATTGTCCAGCGTCATCAGCGACGGCGTCTGCAGCAGGTTGGAGCCCGAGTCGGTCTTGGCCGCATTGATGATGAAGCCGAACAGGCCGTCGCCGATCCGCCCGCCGCCGCCGCCGACGAAGCCGTTGGCCCCCAGCATGCTGTTGATGGCGAGGTTCTGCAACTGCTCGCGCAGCGGATCGTCCTCGTCCAGCCGCCCCGCCGCCGCGCCGCCGGCGATGGGGACCAGCGGCGTGGCGCTGTTGGAATAGTTGGTCAGGCCGATCGGATTGCCTTCCTCGCCCGCCAGCAGCCACTGGACGCCCAGCTCCTTGACGGCGTTGTCCGACAGCTCGACGACGATGGCCTCGATCAGCACCTGCTGGCGCCGCTGGTCCAGCTGGCGGATGACCTCGGCCAGCATCCGCTGGGTGTCGCCCGAGGCCGAGATGACCAGGGCGTTGGCTCCGGGGAAGCGGGCGATGGTGGCGCGCTGGCCGGCCACGGGGGCGACCGCGGCGAGCGCCGGGGCCCAATCGAGCTGGGATAGGCCGAGTGCGAAATCGAAGAGGCGCAGGAAGACCGCGAACGCGGCGGCCTTCGTGGCCACGGCCATGAACGTGGTGATCGGGGTCGGGGCGCTGGTGCTGTGGGCGCTGATGCGGACCGACGGCTGACGTTTCGCCCCATCGTTGGCCCGGGTGGGATGCTTGGAGCCTGATGTCTGATGAGCTGACCCCCGCCGCTGCCGGAACCACCCCCCTCCA
>CAZGPS010000239.1:0-4368 GCA_964527675.1 uncultured Brevundimonas sp.
CATGGGCGGCATGGGCGGCGGCATGGGCGGGATGGATTTCTGATTTAGAAGTTCAACCGGCTCTAGCAGCTGAGACAGAAGAGGGCGGGTCCGGTGACGGGCCCGCCCTTTTTTTATGGCCAGTCGGCGGGTAGGCTGATCCGGCCAGCATGAACGTCGTCATGATCGACATTGCAGAGGGTCACGAGATTTCCCGCCGTATTTTGCCCCTTGGCGGCGTGATCGATCAGATGGTGAAGCTCGAGGAACTGTTTTCGATCGTCAGGATGACCATCGGCTCTCGACCACCCGCAGAAGCGGCACCGAAATTGATCACGCTTGAGGACTTCACTCCAGACAGAGTCCGAAATCTTTCGATCGTGCGGGGGAGCTTGGCGGTCTTCAACGAGGACATATGACCCCACGGGAAGGTCCACCCGACCCTGCATCCGCGTCTGTACTGGCCAACCCTGTTCGGTACGGAGTTCCCGCAGTCGCCGGGGCCACTCGTTCGCTTTTCCCGCAATATATCGAAACTGCTCACCAGAGATTGGTTGGCCGACGCTTTGCCTCAGCAGTGACAGCATTCGATCCTGGAGGCTGGCTTTCGAATTCCGAAGTGATTTTAGCAGTTTCCAGTGCGCCGCCGCGAAGGCGTCGGGGGCGTCCTCTAGAAGAACATACTCCTCTGGCCGAAGCTCCGAGACTGGAAAGCCGAGGTGCGTTTCGATGCTCGCTTGCTGGCCGGGATCTTCAGCAGCGATCTGCCTGAACGTCATCCCAGAATAGATTGGCCAGCCATGCTCCACTCGGAGTTCTCTCAGGCGCCTCGCCCAATCATCAATCCCCGCGACAACAAATAGCTCTGACTCCGGGACAACCTGCCCAACATGCTGTCGCAAGTATTCCAGGATACGGGCGAACCCGGAGCGATGACCCGGCATCAAGCTGCTGCCAATGTCCCTCACGCCGTAGGCTACCGGGGCAAGGGCTCGCACCCTTTCCCGAAGAGGAAGCAAAGGGTCCAACTCGGCGAACTCTTGAAGTGATGCAGCCGTCGCAGCAGCGGCAGCAGGCACACTCTTGTACTGCCGAGATCTTCTCCCCATGCCTCTCCGCTTAAGCGGACATGGCCATCGGCACAAGGATGGAGCGAACGGTGGTGGCAAGTGCTCCGGCGAGATGCGGCGGCACTGCATTTCCGATCTGACGCGCGACCTCGACTTTCGTGCCGTAGAACTTGAAGTCGTCCGGGAAGCCCATCAGGCGAGCGGCCTCACGGTGGCTGATCGGCCGGTCCGCCTCAGGATGGAGGTAGCGGCCCTTCTCCGGCTTGTAGAATTCGGTGCGGATAGTCACCGACGGGCGGTCCCACCAAAGGCGACCGAACAGGTCGGTCCCGCCGCTGGTCTTGCGTACCCAGCAGTCCGGCGTGATGTCCGGGCGGTTGGCGAGCAGATCGAAGCGGTTCCCGCCGAGGGGGACCGCCCGATAGCGCTCGAGGCTCTTGTCTGTAGGTGTGCGGCCGAAGTGGAGGTTCAGCGTCTTCTGCGATCCGATTTCGGTGCCGATGGTCTGGAACGGCAGATCAGCGATCACGTCACGGACAGTCCGCCAGCGAGGCAGATTGCTCTTGAGTTTGGGATCGGCGTGGCTCGGCAGGGGCGGGAAACTCGGAAGGTTGGCGGCGTCACGCCAGCCGAGAATGATCGTCCGCTTGCGGGTCTGCGGCGCGCCGTAGTCGGCGGAGTTGACGATCGTCGCCTGGGTCTGGAAACCGTGTTGGCGGGCCTTGGCCTCGATCAGCTGACGTTCCGGCGACCGGTAGAGTTCGGCGACGTTCTCCATGACGAAAACGCGAGCGCCTGACCGTTCTGCGATCTCGATGAAGGGCTCCCACAACGCGCGCCGCGCGTCGCCGTCCCGCTTCTTGTTCAATAAACTGAAGCCTTGGCAGGGCGGGCCGCCGATGACCACGTCGGCCTGCGGCACTTCGTTGTTCAGAAGCCATTCCTCGATGTTGGCCTGCACGGCCCGACCGGGGAAGTTGAGCTCGTGAGTCTTCACCGCTGCGGCGTCGTTGTCGAGCGCGAGAACGGTGGTGAAGCCGCCGCAGAACCGCTTGTCGCAGAAGCCGAGGCTCATGCCGCCGGCACCGCTGAACAGGTCGATCAAACGGAGGGTCATCGGTCGATTCTCAAAGAGGAACTGCCCTGTAAACAAAACGCGAACACGAATCCACTGTCAACCTCCTGCCGTCTACAGGTTGTGGGTGAAGCCACTATTACCTACTCCAAATAGGATCGAAGCTGGTTCTTCAACCCGACTGAGTCTTTCGTCTCACACTCCCAGACGGTGACGACCTTGAGGCCGCAGGCTGTGAGCCGGGCGTCAACTTCGGCGTCGCGCTGCTTGTTCTTGGCGAACTTGGCTTCCCATGCATCGCGATTGTGGGACGGCATGGTCCCGCGTTTGCAGTCGTGTTGATGCCAGAAGCAGCCGTGGACCTGGATCGCCCATCCCTTGGAGCGGTTGGCGAAGTCGGGCTTGCCGGGGAGTGACTTCACGTTCCGCCTGTAGGCCAGACCGAGGTCGCGGAGCGCTTCCGCCACCCGCTCTTCTGGCGTCGTGCGGGACTGTCGGACCTTGGCCATAGCGGCAGTCGTTCGGTCGTTGAGCGGCTTCATAATCCGCGACTAGCAGAGTCCGTATATAGTCCCAATCGGCTGTCGTCCTCCGGACCATCTACTAGAACAGCGCCTTGATCGCGGCGGCGGCAGCGGCGGACAGCCCATCCTGCCCGCCACCCGGATTAGATCGAGTCTAGGTCGGCTCTGGGATCAGATCCCATAACCTCGCAGGCTCGTGCAACCGCTTCATCAAACGTTCCGCTGAACGACTCCCGGTGAACGATCAGATCGTTGCGGACTCGGTCGGCATGGACGGTGATCCGCCAGTTCCGTTGTTGTGGTGTCATGTGCGCCTCCTTTCATGGAATGGGTGAGGTCGCAGATGGGTGGTGGTGACCTCCTGTTATTTAGGTTTCGAGACCTCCCGAGCGTGCCGATCAGAGACCGTTTGGTCTGCGGCATGCCGCCGCAGGTGCCCCCGGCTGCGTCGCGCTCTCTGTCCCCGAGGAGAAATCGTGGGGCCACCCGCCCCGGCGCGCCTCAAGGACGCTGCGCGCCGCTCGCGCGGCAGGCCGGGACGGCCTGTCCTTGACCCGCACCGGCGCGGGCGACCGGGGCTGGGCAGGCCGGGCGCGCGGGGCGCGCCGGCCTGTGGGGAGCGTGTTGTAGTTTAGGCGACGGCGGTGCGGCGGTGGGAGCCCCCTCATCCGGCCCTTCGGGCCACCTTCTCCCCCGAGGGGAGAAGGGATGGGGTGTGTGAACCCGGGCCCCTGCCGGGCGTTCGGCGGGGATGAGCGTGTCCGATCCACAGACCTGCCGCAGGGCCCTGCGCGAAATCGGCGAGATCGCCGCCGTGGCGGGGCTGGCCGACGGGCGGATGACCGACCAGGAGGCGCTGCAGAGCATCGCCGCCATCGCCGAATGGGTCGTCGAGGAAGCGCCGGGGGCGCGGGCCGACTGCGGCGATGTGGTGCGGCAACTGGAGCGGATGACCGCCGGGGTCGACTTCGAACGGATGGGGGACCGGGAGGCGGTGGAGATGTTCCGCGCGGTGGTCGGGGTGGTGAAGGGGGCGGGGTGACCTTTCGAACCGCGCGTCCCGGCGCAGGCCGGGACGCCCCGCCTGCCGTCTTCGCCGGGCGGCCGGGTGCGGAAAAGGGCGGCGGCATGAGCGGCAAGGGGTGGGCGGCAGTTCCAGCCGTCACGGCCATTCCGGCCGAATTGCGAGCTATTCGCCGCCAGCTCGCATAATCTGGCGGGCCAAGGCCTTGATCCGAAAGACTTTAGGCTCGCGGTCAGCGTCATTTGCTCGCCTGAGGAAGCGGCGGGCGCACAATGCGGCTCCATCGAAGGACGAAGGAGCGACAGGTGACGGACGGGATCGGGACAGGGGACGGCGGGGCGACGGCGGCGGAAGGCGCGCGGGCGCGGCCGGGGGCGCGGATGCGGGGGCATGTGAAGCTGGGCGAGCGGATGTGGGGACGCATCCGGCGCGAGTATGCGGCCGGGGCCTCGGCCGGATGGCTGTCGGCCCGCTATGGCGCGGGCGAGCGGACCATCGGGGCGCGGGCGAAGAAGGAGGGCTGGCGGCGCAAGGACCTGGCCGAGGCGGCCGACGCCGAGCTGGAGGCGGCGGAGGCGCGCGGCGAGATGGACCCGGCCCCGGCGCCGGCCATCGGCGCGGTGTGGGACGCCGCCGCGGCCCGGGCGGAGGCGGCGGCCCTCGAGACGGCGGCGGCGGAGGTGACCGACGAGACCC
>CAZGPS010000240.1:0-4350 GCA_964527675.1 uncultured Brevundimonas sp.
GCCCTTCATATAGATGAGCGTGTTGGCGGTGCCGAGGTCGATGGCGATGTCGTTGGAGATCGCGCCGAAGATGCTGTTGAACATGGAACCGGGATACCGTTCGTTCGGGCCTTGGAGGGCGTTCGTGTCTCGATCCGCTTCGGCGACGCCCCAGCCGCGCACATCCCCATGAGCGCCGCTTCCTGATCGTTATCGCCTGACCGACCTTCCGGCCCGTTTGCCCTTGTGCGGAGGGGATTACAAGCCCCATGCGCGGGCGCCGGAACGGCGCGCGCCACTATCCGCAGCTTGACCGTTCACGATCCCGTCAATGAAGCTTGCCGTCGGGCGCTTCGGCTGCCCGTTCGCGCCGTTTGACCAGTTCGCGCACCCCCAGCATCAGGACCAGCCAGACCGCCGCCACGGCGGCCAGGATCAGCGAGGTCCAGACCCCGTCGCCGGACGCCGCGGCGACCACCGCACCGCCGAAAAAGGCCACCAGCGCCGTCTTCGGCAACACCCCCAGGGCGCACCCCAGCAGATAGGCGGGAAAGGCCGCACGGGTAGCGCCGAAGGCCATGTTGACGACGATGAACGGGGCCGAGGGGACATTGCGGATCATGAAGCTGGCGTAGAAGGCGTTCTTGCCGACAAAGCCCCTGAGCCGGCCCAGCGTCCGCCCGCCGTAGCGATCCAGCAGACGCGCCGTCGGGCCGCGCCCCAGCCAGTAGGTGACCGCCGCCGAAGCCACGGTCGCCGCCCAGCTGTAGAAGAAGCCCAGCGACGGGCCGAAGGCGACAACGCAGGCGGCGATCAGGATGAATTGGGGCGCGCCGATGAAGGCGGCGGCGATGAACAGGACCACGGTGGCGGCGAAGGCCCAGGGACTGCCGGAGTAGCCCTGGAGCCAGGCCTCGAGATTCTCCTCGGCCGCCAGGCCCAACTGGCTCTTGCCGACCATCAACAGGGCGATCGTGCCCCCGAGCAGCAGACTCGTCGCCAGCACGGCGCGCCAGCGGCGGGCTTCCATGTCGAGGATGAAATCGAGGAGGCGGCGCATCATCCGCCGATAGCATTCCGCGCCACCGGCGGCGAGAGCGCCCTCCCCCCCCCGCGAACCCGTGAGTGATCCGGGAGGGTCGGCCGGGCGTATGGTGTGGGACGCAACCGGAGACGACCATGACCCAGGCCCTCGCCTTTGTGACGATCCTCGTCATCTTCAGCGTGATCGACACCCTCTGGCTCGGCTATATGGGCGACCGCGTCTATCGCCCGCTGATCGGAGAGGTGCTGGCCGACAAATTCCGCCTCGTCCCGGCCATGGCCTTCTACACCCTGTATGCGGCGGGCCTGACGCTGTTCGCCGTCCTGCCCGGGCTGAAGACCGGCGACTGGAGGACGGCGCTGATGTGGGGCGCCCTGTTCGGCCTGTTCGCCTATGGCACCTACGACCTGACCAACTACGCGACGCTGAAGAGTTGGGGGCTGAAGATCACCCTGATGGACATGACCTGGGGCGTGGTCGTCAGCGGCGTCTCATCGGCGGCGGCCTGCGCCGTCGCGCTGCGGTTGATGCGGGCCCTGAACCTGAGCCTCTAGGCGCGCGGCGGCCGGGGAAAGAAGACCGGGACCCGGGCGGCGTAGCGGGCGAAGGCTTCGGGCCGGCTGCGGCGCATATGCGCCTCCAGCGGCGGGATGCCCGACACCCGGGTCAGCAGCCAGTACATATAGGCCGGCCCGACCAGGGCCAGCCAGCCCCACGGCTGGTCACGGGAAAGGTCGATGGCCAGTACGGGCCAGGCGCACCAGCCCAGCCATTCGAAGAAATAGTTGGGGTGCCGCGACCAGGCCCAGAGGCCGCGGTCCATGACCTGGTCGCGAGTGGTCGCAGGGTCGGTGCGGAAGGCCGCCAGCTGCCGATCGGCGATCCCCGCCCCGACCACGCCGGCGACCAGCAGGGCGGCGCCGAGGGCGTCCTGCGGGCCCAGCGGCCCGGCGCGGTAGTGCGCCGCCAGCAGGATCGGAAGCACCAGAACCGCCGCCGCACCCGCCTGTAGCTGCAGGAAGGCGAACAGCCGGGTCTGGAAGGCGGAACCCCAGTCCTCTCGCAGCCGGGCGTAGCGGGCGTCCTCCGGGCCTGACAACGACCGGCCGGCGATATGAGACCCCAGACGGACGCCCCACAGAGCGGCCAGCCCGGCGGCCAGCCACTGGCGGGCATCGGGCGGCCCGTCGACCGGATACAGGGCCGCGCCCGCGCCGGCGGCGCACAGGCCGAAGGACCAGAAGACGTCGGCCCAACCGCCCTGGCCCGTGGCCCGCTGCACGCCCCAGGCCGCCGCCATCACGGCGCAGAGGAACAGGGCGGCGAGGCCCCAGGGCGTCAGCAGGGGGATCACAGGCGGACGAAGGGCTGCAGGATCCGGCCGATCCAGCCGTCGAGCCGTATCTGGCCGTCGAGGGCGACCACGCACAGGCAGGGCTCGTCCGAAACCGTACGGGGCCGGTGGTGGACCTCGCCATCCGCCTCCTCGAAATCGCCCGGACCGAAGCGGGCCTCGTCCGTCTCATAGGCGCCCGAAATCACGCAAGTCAGTTCGACGCCGCCGTGGGTGTGCTCCGGGGTGGTGCGGCCCGAGCCGATCCTGAGCAGGATGACCCGGCAGTCGCCGTCGCGGGGCGCGTGGACGTCGCGCACATGCATGTCCGGGCCGATCCAGCGCCACGGCCCGAGCGCATAGCGGCGCAGCGGCGCGGGCAGTTCGGTCATGTCATTGGCGGGTTCGGGCGGAACGGTATCGTCGGCCGCCGACAGACTGGCCAGGGTCCGCGCCAGCAGATCATCAGGGACGGAAGCGGGCTCGAGGGTTTCCAGAACCTCGCCGCCGATCGCCTGCAGTTCCCCGACCCAGCGAGCGACCTCGGGGCGCAGGGCCAGATGCGCGGCCACAACGACGGATTCCGGCGGGCTGAGGGTGCCTGCCGCATAGGCGAGCAGGCGTTCCTCGGAGGCTTGAAGACGGGCGGTCATGACTGTTCCTCGACGGGCTGATCCAGCAGATCCCTGAGCTTGATCATCGCGTTGCGTATCCTCGACTTGACGGTTCCCAGAGGCAGGGCCAGAGACCGGGCCACCTCGGCGTGGGTGAGGTCCTGGAAAAAGGCCATCTGGATGACCTCGATCTGGTCCGGCTTCAGACTCCGCAGGGCGGCGCGGACGCGCCCCTCATCCTGGCGGACTTCGAGCAGTTCGTCGGGCCGTTCCGGTTCAGCCGAGGCCAGGCTGATCTCGGGAATCGGCAGCGGCCGATTGTCCCGGCGCAGCGCATCTATCCGCCGGTTGCGGGCGATGGTGAATATCCATGTCGCGGCGCGCGCCCGCGACGGGTCGAACATTTCGGCCTTGCGCCAGACCGTCAGCATGGCGTCTTGGGCGAAGTCATCGGCGGCGGCCGGAGCCGCCCCCGACCGCATCAGATAAGCCTTCAGCCGCGGCGCGAAATGGTCGAACAGGGCCGCAAAGGCGTCGCGGTCACGGTCCCGCGCGACCGCCTGGATCAGACGGTCGTAGTCAGCTTCGCCGCTCACGGCGCCGGCGCGCGCAAGGCCGATGTCCGAAACCATTCCATGCATCGATCCTCATACGCGGGGAATCCCCGGACGGATCATAGCGCATCCAAAGCCCGGCGCCCGACGTAACAGCGACCATGCCGCCCGTCCGTGGGCTGAGCGGAGTTCGCATGAGCCTCACCCATATTCCGACCCACGGGCCATCGGCCGCCCCGCTTCGAATCGCCGTCATCGGCTCGGGGATTTCGGGCCTGTCCTGCGCCTGGCTGCTGAACCAACGCCACGACGTGGTCGTCTACGAACGCGCCGACCGTCTGGGCGGCCACACCAATACGGTGACGGCCAATGCAACCACCGGCCCGGTGGCGGTGGACACCGGCTTCATCGTCTTCAACGAGGCGACCTATCCCAATCTGATCGCCCTGTTCGACCATCTCGGCGTGGCCAGCCGGGAGACCGACATGTCGTTCTCCGTGTCGCTCGAGCAGGGCGGCTTCGAATACGCCGCCCCCGCCCTGTTCGCCCAGCGCCGCAATGTGCTGCGTCCGCGGTTCTGGTCGATGCTGTCGGAGGTGCTGCGCTTCTATCGCGAGGCGCCGGGGGCGCTGGCGACGCTTGAGGACCCGAACATGACGCTTGGCGCCTTCCTGCAGCGGGGCCGATTCAGCACGGCCTTCCGCGACGACCATCTGCTGCCGATGGCGGCGGCGATCTGGTCGTCGCCGACCGAGGCCCTGCTGGACTATCCGGCCGCGTCCTTCCTGCGCTTTTGCGACAATCACGGCCTGATGAAGCTGATCG
>CAZGPS010000241.1:0-4299 GCA_964527675.1 uncultured Brevundimonas sp.
TGGTGAAATACGTCGAGGCCGGCTGGCTGGGCCGCAAGTCCGGGCGCGGCTTCTATGACTATTCCGGCGAGACGCCGGCCCCGACGCGATGATCCGGCGGCTTGACAGGCCAGAGGATTTTCCCGGCCAGCAACGGGTGGCGTGGCGGCGCGAGCCCTGGCGCATCGTTCTGGCGGCGATCATCGGCGGACTGTGGCCGCCCCTGATCCTGACCCTGCCGATCTGGCCGCCCAGCAATTGGATGCCCGGACTGGAAGTCGACTGGCGGCTGGTGGTGCTGTTCATCGGCCTGTTGGCCACCCCGGCCGGTCTGTGGCTGCTGGACAGGGAGCGGCGGCGCACCGGACGGCCGGTGACGCGTCTCGGCGTGATCTGGCGGTTCATGTTCTACGGCGGCCTGCTGGCAGCGGCCCTGGGCGCGGCCTTCGCCCTGATCCAGTCGGTGCTGCAGTGGCTTCACGCCGCCAATATCGGCGAGGCGGTCGGCGGCAGCGAGACCTCGCTGCTGATCTACGGCGTCGGCGGCCTTTCGGTCGCCGTGCTGGTCGGCGTCAGCTATGCCTTGTGGGCGGGCCTGTGCGTCGCCTTCCTCGCCTTCCGACCGCAGCCGGAAGTGCGCGACCGGCTGGGGTTGATGGCCGAACGCCAGACCGACTGAGACGTCCCGGCCCAGATTACGGCGAATTTAGTTTCCGGCGCGGCCCCTCTATGTAAAGCTTCCTTGTCGTTGTTCGCAGGGGGGGGGGAACCATGGCTGTCGCCGACATATCTCCATCGCCGGTCACGGTGCTGGCGCCCGTCGCGCCGAAGGACCGGATCGCCACGCTTGATGTCCTGCGCGGCTTCGCCGTTCTCGGCATTCTGGCGGTCAATGCGGCGGCCTTCGCCTATCCGTCCGCGGTCTATTTCAATCCTGAACTGGGTCCCTTCCCGCTGACCGGCGACGCCGCCGTGGCGGAGTGGGTGGCCAAGGTGTTCTTCCACTCCAAATTCATCGCCCTGTTTTCGATGTTGTTCGGGGCCTCGATCTTCCTCGTCGGCGGCGAGCGCAAGGACCGGCCGCGCGGGCGGCTGATCCGTAACAGGCTGTTCTGGCTTATCGTCATCGCCCTGATCCACGGTCTGCTGTTCTGGTACGGCGACGTGCTTCTGATGTACGGCGTGGCCGGCCTGCTGGTGATGTTCGTCCGGTCCTGGAAGGCCCGGACCCTGATCCTGGTCGGAGCCGGCATCACCACCCTGATGTTCCTGCTGCAGGGCGGCTCGATGCTGGCGCTGATGTTCGCACCGCCCGAGGTGGCGGCCAATGTGGCGAGCCAGATGGGCGGCGGGGGCGGCGCCACCGCCGAGAGTGTTGCTGCCTCCATCGCCGCCTACAGGAGCGGCTGGTCGGGCATGCTGGCCGAGAACTTCAAGTCGTGGACCTTTCTGCAAGGCATCAGCGTAACCTTCATGCTGATCCCGACCAGCGGGCTGATGATGCTGGGCATGGGACTGCTCAAGAGCGGCTTCTGGGCCGGACGGGCGCCCGCCTGGGTCTATGGACTGCTGATCCTGGTCGGCGGCGCCGTGCTGGCCGCCCTGGGGTGGACCGAATGGCAACGCATCGGCGACGGGGAGCCCCTGTCGCGCATGGACATGATGGCCACCGCCGCCGGGGCCGCGCCGGTGCTGATCACCCTGGCCTACGCCAGCCTGCTGATCCTGCTCACGACCCGCGGCGCCCGCTGGTTGACCGCCGTGTTCGCGCCGGTGGGGCGGATGGCCTTCACCAACTACCTCAGCCAGACCGTCATCATGACCACCCTGTTCACCCAGCCTTGGGGTCCGCACTGGATCGGGACCATGGACCGGCCGGCGCTGTGGGGTGTGGTGGGCGCTGTGTGGCTGCTGCAGCTGGTCTGGTCGCCGCTTTGGCTGTCGGTGTTCCAGATGGGACCGCTGGAGTGGCTGTGGCGCTGCCTGACCTACGGACGGATGGTGCCGATCCGGAAGCCCGCCGACGGCGCGCAGACGGAGGCGGTCTCGATCTGACCGGGGGAAGCGCCGGCGCGCGCAGGGGGGCGTTCTCGCCCCTCGACCCTCGACCCTCGCCCCTCGCCCCTCTAAAAGCCCGGCATGACAGACGCCGCCCCCATCCGCCCCGAAGCCCGCAGCCCCCGAGGCTTCGCCGACCGCCGCGGTCGCGACCTGATCGCCGAGCGCCGGCTGGTGACCCGGGTCTCGGCCGTCTATGAGCGCTGGGGCTTCGAGCCGCTGGACACCGGCGCCTTCGAATACGCCGACGCCCTGGGCAAATTCCTGCCCGACGCCGACCGGCCGAACGAGGGCGTCTTCGCCCTGCAGGACGATCCGGACGAAGAGGGCAATGGCGAGTGGATGGCGCTGCGCTATGACCTGACCGCGCCGCTGGCCCGGTTCGCCGCCCAGAACTGGGAGACCCTGCCCAAGCCGTTCCGCCGCTACGCCTTCGGGCCGGTGTGGCGCAACGAGAAGCCGGGTCCCGGCCGCTTCCGCGAGTTCGTCCAGTGCGACGCCGACACCGTCGGCTCGGACCGGCCCGAGGCCGACGCCGAGATCATCGCCATGGCCTGCGAGGGCCTGCAGGCGGCGGGCCTGGCCTCCAGCCAGGCGGTCATCCGGGTGTCGAACCGCAAGCTGTTCGACGGCCTGTTCGAGGCCGGCGGGGTGACCGATCCGGCCCAGCGCCTGACCGCCCTGCGCGCCATCGACAAATTCGACCGGCTGGGCTGGGCGGGCGTGTCGGCCCTGCTGGGCGAGGGGCGGCTGGACGAATCCGGCGACTACACCAAGGGCGCCAACCTGCCGCTGGGCGTGGCCGCGACCATCGAGGCCTTCCTCGCCTCGGCCGGCGACGCGGCCCTGTCGCGGGCGGCGACGCTGGAGGCCGTGGCCCGCGCCGGCGGGCTGGGCGCCGCGGGCGAGCAGGCTCTGGAAGAGCTGGCGGCCATCGACCGCGCCCTGTCGGCGATGAAGGTCGATCAGGCCAGTGTCCGCTTCGATCCGACCATCGTGCGCGGGCTGGAATACTACACCGGAGCAGTGTTCGAGGCCGAGCTGCTGCTGGAGACCACCGACGACAAGGGCCGGGCGGTGCGCTTCGGCTCGATCGGCGGCGGCGGGCGCTATGATGATCTGGTGGCGCGCTTCACCGGCGAACGGCTGCCGGCGACGGGCTTTTCCTTTGGCGTCTCGCGGCTGGCCTCGGCCCTGCGCGCGGCGGGCCGGGGCGGCGAGGACGCGGTGCGCGGGCCGGTCGTCGTCATCGTCTTTTCCGAGGCCGACATGCAGCACTATCTCGATGCGGTGTCCGAGCTGCGCAACGCCGGGATCGCGGCCGAGCTCTACCTCGGCCGGGCGGGCATGAAGGCGCAGATGAAATACGCCGACCGCCGCGGCGCCCCGGCGGTGGTCATCCTCGGTGGCGACGAGATCGCGGCCGGCCAGGTTACGGTCAAGGACCTCGACGCGGGGCGGGCCCTCGCCGCAGGAATCGCCGACAACGACGCCTGGAAGGCCGAACGTCCCGGCCAGGTGGTCGCGACCCGCGCCGACCTCGTCGCCACAGTCCGGAGGATCGTGGACCGCCGGGACACGGATGCGTGAGTTATCATTGATAAGGAATGAAAATTCGGGGTTTCGGCTGCGACTTCATTGACTTGACGGTCGGATTGTCGTCATTCTTTCGTCACTCGGAAGCCGCCGCGTTTCGGCGCGGCAGCCTTTCGGAGGCGTTTCGGGGAGGAAACGTCCGCTCCGTAGAGAGCGAGAGAAGCCCGCCGCGATGTATCCCCCGCGGCGGGCTTTTTCGTGCCTGAACCCTTGCTTTCGTCATCCTCCGGCAAGCGGCGCAGCCGCGCAGACCGGGGGACCCAGCGGCGCGCGAGAGCGCGAACCTGTCGGGAGCGCCGCCGCTGGACACAGCCTGCCGGAACAGATCGCCTTCGGCGCCGCTGGGTCCCCCGGTCTCGCTGCGCTCGCCGGAGGATGACGAAAGCGGGGAGGTAACACCCAGACAAAAAGGGCCGGAGCGTCGCCGCTCCGGCCCTTCGTATTTGCGTGACGCCGCTACCAGATGCGGACGCGGTCTTCCGGGGCGAGGTAGTATTTCGAGCCCGGCTGAACGTCGAAAGCCTCGTACCAGGCGTCAATGTTGCGCACCGGGCCGATGACGCGGAATTCGGCCGGGCTGTGCGGATCGGTGGCGATCTGGTTGCGCAGGGCGTCGTCGCGGTATTTCGACTGCCAGACCTGGGCCCAGCCGTAGAAGAAGCGCTG
>CAZGPS010000242.1:0-4280 GCA_964527675.1 uncultured Brevundimonas sp.
CGTGCGGGGCGGTGTCGGAGTCGCCCGGCGCGCGACGGGCGGGGGTGCGACCGCGGGCTCGACCGGCGCGGCCTCGACGGGCGGGGCGAGCGCCGGGTCGAGGGCGGCGACCTCGCCCGTCAGCGGTTGAGGCGGCGCCACAGGCGCCGTGGCCGCGGGTTCGACCAAGGGGGCGGGCACCACTTCGTCGCCGCCCATAATCACGGCCGCCGCACCCGCGCCCAGAACCAGAACACCGATCGGCGCGAGAATCATCCAGGCCTTCACCCCGCCCTTGCGACTGCGGACGGTGCGCCGGTCCCTGGCGTAAACCGGAACGAAAGGCTCCTCGCGAACCTCTGCGGAACGGGCGGCCTCGGGCAGGGGTCGATCATGCGGATAGGTTACGGTCATAGATAATTCTCCAATTCAGTGATCACCCAACCCGCTCGCCAGATCACGGTTCCGCAAAAGCGTGGTCGCCCTCAAGAAACACTGTTGTGGACACAGTTTCGCCTGCTGACGTTCAGCTTTGTGGCGCATGGTTACTTCCATGAGCGGATTATATGCTCACCCACGGACCGTCGCCGTTTCCATCGGCGCGGGGAAAATTGACGCAACGGAAGCGGCGCTTCGGCGCCACGCCTGTCCGCAAAGCGGCGCTCAGGAGGCTGAGGATTCCCCCGCCGGTTGACCCGGACCGGCGCCTTGTTCATCACCATGGGACGCGGCGTGTTGATGGAGTGGATGGGACTATGGGGCTGGTGGCGAATATCCGGCGCGACTTGCGGTTCGCGAAGGGCCTGCGCCGACTGCTCAAGCGGATCAAGCCGATCGACCTGGACAGCCCGACCCTGGTCTGTGACGACTGGGAAGAGGCGGTTGACCGCTTTCCCGATCATGTCGCCATCGAGGACGACCGGGTCACGCTGACCTATCGCGAGCTCGACGCCATGGCCAACCGGTTTGGCCACTGGGCCCAGAGTCGGCGGCTGAAGCGCGGCGACACCATAGCCCTGGTGATGCTGAACCGGGCCGAATACCTCGCCGCCTGGATCGGATTCTCGAAAGTCGGCGTGGCCACCGCGCTGATCAACACCAATCTGACCGGCCACGCCCTCGCCCATTGCCTTTCAATTTCGAACGCTTCCCAGGTGGTCACGGACGTCGATTGTTGGCGCAGGGTCGAGGAAGCCCGCGTCCTCGCCGGCCGCAACCTGATGCTCTGGGTGCTCGGCCTGGCCGATTCCGATGAGGCGGATGAGCGCCGCGGTCTGGACAAGCCGGTGCGCGGCGGCTCCTCGGTGCGGCCGGCCCGCTCGGTCCGGTCCGGCCTGATCAATCGCGACACAGCCCTGTACATCTACACATCGGGCACGACCGGCATGCCCAAGGCGGCCAAGGTCACCCATGCACGCGCCAGAACCTATATGCGGGCCTTCGCCGGGGCCACGGCGGCGACGGACAAGGACGTCACCTTCAACGTCCTGCCGCTCTATCACTCGACCGGCGGCCTCGTCGGCATCGGTCCGGCCCTGCTGAACGGCGGCCGGCTGGTGCTGCGCAAGCGATTCTCGGCCTCGAACTTCTGGCCGGACGTCAAGGCGTCGGGGGCGACCCTGTTCGTCTATATAGGCGAGCTGTGCCGCTATCTGGTCAACTGCCCGGAACACGAGGACGACCGGTCACACAAGCTGCGGCTGGCCTTCGGCAACGGTCTGCGGCCTGACGTCTGGAGCGACTTCCAGAAGCGTTTCGCCGTGCCGGAGATTCTCGAATTCTATGGCTCGACCGAGGGCAATGTCTCGCTCTTCAATTTCGACGGCAAGCCGGGGGCCATCGGCCGCGCGCCGGCCTTCCTGAAAAAGCAGATCAATTTCCGACTCGTCCGTTTCGATGTCGACAGTGAGGAACCCGCACGGGGGCCGGATGGCCTGTGCCAGCTGGCGCGGCCCGGCGAGGTCGGCGAGGCGATCGGCCGCATCGGGGACGATATTCGCCACGCCTTCACCGGCTATGCCGACAAGGCCGCCTCCGAGAAGAAGATCCTGCGGGACGTCTTCGTCCGTGGCGACCGCTGGTTCCGGACCGGCGACCTGATGCGGCAGGATACGGAGGGCTACGTCTATTTCATCGACCGGATCGGCGACACCTTCCGCTGGAAGGCCGAGAACGTCTCGACGGCCGAGGTGGAACAGCGGCTGGCCGACGCGCCGGGGGTGAAGGAGGTGATCGCCTATGGCGTCCCGGTCCCCGGACACGACGGCAAGGCCGGCATGGTGGCCCTGGTGATCGACGGCAAGTTCGTCGCCCGGACCTTTGCCGACTGGGTCGACCAGGAGCTCCCTGTCTACGCCCGCCCGGTGTTCGTGCGGATCATCAAGGCGGCCGACACCACCGGAACCTTCAAATATCGCAAGATGGATCTGGTCACGGACGGGTTCGATCCGCAGAAGGTCGACGGGCCCATCTATGTCCGCGGGGGCAAGAGCGGCTACACCAAGATGAGTGAGGCGGCGCTCGCGGCCATTCTGGGCGGCGAAACGCGACTTTAGGTTACCGGGTCGCAACCGCCCCTTAATGATTAACGGCGAAAGTCCGGCTCTCACACGCTCAGGACGTCCGCCCCTCCATGTTCCAGATCATCGGCATCGTCCTTCTGTTCGGCATGGTGTTCGGCGGCTACACCATCGCCGGCGGCAAGATGGGCGTGATTCTTCACTCCCTCCCCTATGAGATGATGATGATCGGCGGCGCCGCGATCGCGGCGCTGGTCATGTCCAACTCGCCGGCGACGCTGAAGGGGCTGGTGGGCAGTTTCGGCCGCATGTTCGGCGGCAACAAATGGAAGAAGCAGGACTACAAGGACCTGCTCAGCCTGCTGTTCCAGCTGACCAAGACGATGAAATCCAAGGGCGTGATCGCCCTCGAAAGCCACATCGAAAAGCCGGCCGAGAGCACCATCTTCCAGAAATATCCCAAGGTGCTGAAGGACCATTTCGCCACCGACTTCATCTGCGACACCCTGCGGATGATGACCATGAACCTCGAGGATCCGCACCAGATCGAGGACGCCATGGAAAAGCAGCTGGAGAAGCATCACCACGAGGCCCTGGGGCCCGCCCATGCGCTGCAGAACATGGCCGACGCCCTGCCGGCGCTGGGCATCGTCGCCGCGGTTCTGGGGGTCATCAAGACCATGGCCGCCATCACCGAGCCGCCGGAGGTGCTGGGCGGCATGATCGGCGGCGCCCTGGTCGGCACCTTCCTCGGCGTCTTCCTCGCCTATGGCCTGGTCGGACCGCTGGCGACACGCCTCAAGGAAGTGATCGACAGCGACAGTTCCTACTACAAGATCATCCAGTCCGTGCTGGTCGCCCACCTGCACGGCAACGCCGCCCAGATTTCGGTCGAGATCGGCCGCGGCGACATCCCCTCCTCCGCCCAGCCCTCCTTCCTCGAGATGGAAGAGTCGCTGCAGAGCGCCCCCGCCGACGCCTGATATCGCCCGCGCCGGGGGTCGCCCTTGCCGTCTCCTCACAACAGTTCACGAACGCGTGAGAATTTCGCTTGCGTATCCGCTCACGAACCCGTTATCTCCGACTTGCGAGGATTCATGACCTCGTATGACCCTTCTGAAGGAAGAAACACCATGCGCATCACCGCCCTGATCGCCGCCTCGGCCGCCGCTCTGGCCCTCGCCGCCTGCCAGCCCGCCGAAAAGACCGAAGAAGCCCCGGCCACCGAAGTGAACGTCGAAGCCCCGGCTGCTGACGCCGCCATGGCCCCGGCCGCCGACGCCGCCGCCCCGGCCGCCGACGCCGCCGCCGCTCCGGCCGCCGACGCCGCCGCTGCTCCGGCCACGGAAGCCGCTCACTAAGAGTGACGGATTGACGGGCCTTCGGGTCCGTTCGGAAAGGGCCGCCCTCAGGGGCGGCCCTTTTTCGTTGCGCGACGGCGCGCGGGGGGCTTGCGGCAAATTCACTTGCGGCCCGGCGGCGAGCGCCGGTATCTCGGGGTTCGGGACACAGTCGTCCGCTCGAACGAAGGATCTCCCCATGCGCATCGTCGCCCTGATCGCCGCCTCGACCGCCGCCCTGACCCTGGCCGCCTGCAACAAGGCCGAAGAGAAGGCGCCCGAGGCCTCGACCGAAGCCGCGGAAGCTTCGGGCATCGCCGACCAGGCCGCCGTTACGGTGACCGAGGAGCAGGCCGCCGCCGACGCCAGGGCCGCCGCTGACGCCGCCGCCGCCTCGGAAGTCGCCCAGACCGCGCCTGCGCCGGCTGAGGCTGCTCCGGCT
>CAZGPS010000243.1:0-4270 GCA_964527675.1 uncultured Brevundimonas sp.
GGTGGCGGACAGAGAGGGATTCGAACCCTCGGTAGGCTTTCACCTACACACGCTTTCCAAGCGTGCGCGATCGACCACTCCGCCACCTGTCCGTTTCCACGACGTCGCCCGAAGGCCTTCGCAGCACGCCGGAGGTCGATCCGACGCGAGGCGAGGCTGATAGAACACCCGGACCCCCTCGGCAAGCGTCGGAACGCATCCCATATAGGCGTCAGACATTCCGACCGGAGCTCCCGCCATGCTGTTCAAGAAATCCCACGAAATGCCGACCGCCGCCGAGGCCCTGCCCGGACGGTCGACGCCGCTGCCCACCGACGAGGTCCACTACGTCACCGGCCGCCCGCTGAAGGGGCCGCATCCCGAGGGCTTCCAGACCGCCCTGTTCGGCATGGGCTGCTTCTGGGGCGTCGAGCGGATCTTCTGGCAGCTGCCCGGCGTCTGGGTCACCTCGGTCGGCTATTCGGGCGGGATCACGCCCAATCCGACCTATGAGGAGACCTGCACCGGCAAGACCGGCCACGCCGAGGTGGTCCAGGTGGTCTTCAATCCGCACGAGATCAGCTACGGCGATCTGTTGAAGGCCTTCTGGGAGAACCACGACCCGACCCAGGGCATGCGCCAGGGCAATGACATCGGCACCACCTACCGCTCGGCGATCTACTGGCTGAACGACGAACAGCGGGCCGAGGCCGAGGCCTCGCGCGACGCCTATCAGGCGGCCCTGTCAAAGGCCGGGCGCGGCGACATCACCACCGAGATCGCCCCGGCGGGCCCCTACTATTTCGCCGAGGACTACCACCAGGGCTATCTGGCCAAGAATCCGGCCGGCTATTGCGGCATCGGCGGCACCGGGGTGGTCTGCCCGATCGGCGTCGGCGTCGGCGTCCCCGCCGCCGCGGACGCCTGAGCCTGGACCGGGCGGGGGTGGGCAAGGTCTGCCTGGCCCTGCCCGCGCGCTGGAGCTGACCTACCGCCCCGCCTCTTCCGCGATCCACCGGTCCATCCGCGCGTCCAGCAGCCCCAGCGGCAGCGGCCCGTCGACCAGCAGGGCGTCGTGGAACCGCCGCACGTCGAACCGCTCGCCCAGCGCCTGTTCCGCCCGCGCGCGGATCGCCCGCAGGCGGATCTCGCCGATCTTGTAGGCCGTCGCCTGACCCGGCCAGCCGATATAGCGCTGCAGCTCGGTCTCGATATTGTGCGGCGCGAGGGCCGAGTTGTCGCGGAAACAGGCCCGCGCCTGTTCGATGTCCCAGCCCAGCCAGTGAATCCCGGTGTCGGCGACCAGCCGGCAGGCGCGCCACATCTCATAGCTGAGCCGCCCGAACCGCTCATAGGGCGTGCGGTAGAAGCCCATCTCCTCGCCGAGGAATTCCGCGTACAGGCCCCAGCCCTCGGTGAAGGCGGTGACGTCGACGCTCTTGCGGAAATACGGCCCGTCCTCGGCCTCCTGCTGCAGGGCGATCTGGATGTGGTGGCCGGGCGCCGCCTCGTGCAGGGTCAGGGCCGGCAGCTCGTACAGCGGCCGCTGGTCCAGCCGCGAGGTGTTGACCATATAGCCGCCGGCCACGCCGGTCTCCATCGAGCCCTGGAAATAGCGGCCGGTGGTGTAGTTGGCCTCGATCTCGGCCGGCACCGGGCGCACGCCATAGGGGGTGCGCGGCAGGGTGGCGAACAGGGCCGGCAGGCCGTCGTCGGCCCGCTTGGCCATCTCGGACGCCTTCTCCAGCAGGCCCTCGCGCGTGGTCGCATAGAATTGCGGGTCGCTGCGCAGGAAGGCGAGGAAGGCGGCGAAGTCGCCGGTCCAGCCCGAGGCCCGCATCTCCGTCTCCATCCGCCCCCGGATGCGGGCGACCTCCTCCAGCCCGATCTGGTGGATCTGGTCGGGGGTCAGGTCGGTGGTGGTGTAGCCCCTGGTCAGGAAGGCGTAGAGGTCGCGCCCGCCGGGCCGGTGGACGAGGCCGAGGCTCTCCGGGGCGCGCGGCAGATAGTCGTCGCGCAGGAACCGCACCCACGCTTCGCGCGCCGGCATGACGCCGTCCGCGACCGCGGCGGCGGCCCGCGCGCGCAGGGCGGCCTGTTCGGCGGGGGGGATGGAGTCGGGCAGGGCGGCGAGCGGCTTCAGCAGCGGATCGGTTTCCGCGCTCCAGGCCGTCTCGGGCTCCATCAGGCTCAGCGCGCCCTCGACCACCGGGCGCGGCTGCACCAGGCCGCTGTCCAGCCCTCGCCGGGCGCTGTCCAGCTGGTCGCGGTAGAATTGGGGCATGGCCTCCAGCCGGGCGATCCAGGCCCCGGCGTCGGCGCGGCTGGCGATCCGGGTGACGCTGGCGACATAGGCGAGGGACTGGCCCGGCCCGCCCTCCGAGTTGAACGCCCCGATCCGATCCACATCCAGCGGAATGCGGGCGCGCGAGCGCTGCACGACCCAGGCCAGCAGGGCGTGGTTCAGCCGCTCGTCGTCGGTCAGCGCCGCCGGATCGATCGCCGCCAGCCGGTCGGCGAACCCCTTCAGCACCGGCTCCTGGGCCAGCTCGAAGACGCGCGAGACGTCGGGCAGGCGTGACAGGGCGGCGCGGTCGCCCTCCATGCCGGCGGTGATCGGATCATTGGCCCGCAGATACGCCTCATAGTCGGCGAGGATGGCGGCGAGGGCGGCAGATTCGGCCCCGCGTGTCGCCGCCGGCGGCGTCTGCAGCGCGGGCCCGGCCAGCGCGGGCGTGGCGGCGACGAACAGGGCGGCGGCCCCGATGGCGATCACGGTCTTCATGGGCGTCCCTCCGGCAGGCGCGGAGTGCACCGGAGGCCCGCCCGCGCGTCAACCGCAGAAGGCGAAGAACCGCTCGATATTGGCGGCGGAGCCGGGTTGCGGCGCATAGGCCTCGCGCACGCCGTCGCGCCACTGGGCCAGCCAGCCGACGCGGCGGAAGCGCTGGAACACGGGTTCGGCCGTGGAGGCGCCGGCGCTGAGGAAAACCCCGTCATGCAGTTGCGAGGGCTCCGCCTGCGCCGGGAACCGCTCGGTGTCGCCCCCGGATTCGACGTGAATCTCGGCCTTGGCGCCTTTTTCGGCGATGGCGACCATCTCCAGCCGTCCGGCTCCTCGCTGACAGTCGAAGCCCAGTTTCAGATCGTCGCTCTCGGCCAGGCCATAGGCCAGCCGGGCGGCGGCCTCGTCCACGTGGTAGAACCAGTCATAGCCTTCGACGGGACGCGGCGCCGGGCTGACGGCGTCGGTCAGGGATGCGGTCGGCCGCGGCTCGACCGTCGCGCAGGCGGCGGCGGACAGGGCCAGGCCCGACAGGACCAGCAGGGCAGGGAGGCGCATCGACAGTCTCCGGGCGGTCACCCGGAGCACAGTTCGGTGAAGCGCCGCAGTTTGGCAAGGTGGGCGCGCGGAACCTCGACGGCGCGGCGGTGTTCGCCGACCGCAGCGTTCAGGCGACCGTTGGCGGCGAAGGCCGCGAAGACCGGATGATCGGTGCGCAGCGCCAGTTTCAGCGCGCCCCGTTCCCCGGTCGATTCCGTGACCGCCGAAGCCTCTCCCGCCGTCACCCGGGCCATGCCGGTCTCGGCAGCGCCGCCATAGAAGGCGACGCGCGCCACGCCGGAGGCGGGTTCGCATTCCAGGGTGAAGCGCAGACTGGGCGAGTCGGGCACCTCATTGGCCAGGGCCACGCGGGCCTCGTCCGTATAGAGGGTCCAGGTCCAGGCGGACTCCGGCGGCGTCGATTGCAACGCCAGGAAGGCGAGGCCGGCGAATATGGCGATCATGGCTCAGCCCCCCGCTGATGGTCCGTCACAGGATGTGATCACACCACCTCGGTTCCGCAATAGGCGAAAAACTGGCTGACCAGCCGCTGTTCATTTGCGTCGGCGGTCAGTTCGAACTGGCCGGCGTCGCCCTCGACCCTCAGCTTGCCGCGCCGGGCCAGCTTTTGCAGGGCGGGATCACGCAGCGAAATATGGGCCTCGTCGGTGATCTCTCCGCTCAACGGGTCGATCGGCGCCGCCGTCATGGACGCGCGGTGCAGGCGAGGGCTTGCGGGCTGGACGTCGCCATAGACAACCGCCTGGGGCTGACCGGGCTCACAGGTCATCATCAGCGCCAGCTGGTCCGAATTGGCCACGCCATAGGCCAGTTTGGCGACCGGGCCCTCATGGCTGAGGTGCCAGCCCATCGGCGCCGCTGCGCCCGCTTCGGGGGCGGCGTCGGTGGCCTGCGACTGGGCGGCGACCGCGATCAGACCGAGGGCGGCGACAGCGGGAATGGCGA
>CAZGPS010000244.1:0-4270 GCA_964527675.1 uncultured Brevundimonas sp.
GCCCCGGCGATGAATGTGCGGATGTGGCTGCATCCGGCGGTGCAGGCCAATGTCGGGCGGCTCAAGGGCTTCGACGGCTTCCATGGCGCCTCCGTGGTCGGGCCGGACGAGGGCGAGATGGCCTGCGGCGAGTTCGGCCCTGGACGGATGGCAGAGCCGGCGGCGATCCTGGAGGCGATCGCAGGGCTGCTGGCCGGGCCGGACGGGCGGCCGCTGGCGGGGCGACATGCCGTGGTGACGGCGGGGCCGACCTTCGAGCCGATCGACCCGGTCCGGGGCCTGACCAACCGCTCCAGCGGCAAGCAGGGCTACGCCATCGCCGAGGCCCTGGCGGCGCTGGGGGCGCGGGTGACGCTGGTCTCGGGGCCGGTCGCCCTGCCCGCGCCGGTCGGGGTCGAGCGGGTCTGGGTCGAGACCGCGCGCGAGATGCAGGCCGCCGTCCAGGCGGCGCTGCCGGCGGAGATCGCGGTGATGAGCGCCGCCGTGGCCGACTGGCGCGTCGACGGCGTCGCCTCGGGCAAGATCAAGAAGGCCCCCGGCGGACCGCCGTCGCTGGCCCTGATCGAGAATCCCGACATCCTCGCGGGGGTGTCGGCGCCGGGCAAGGGCCGGCCGAAGCTGGTCGTCGGCTTCGCCGCCGAGACCACAGACCTTGAGGCCAACGCCCGGGCCAAGCTGTCGCGCAAGGGCTGCGACTGGATCGTCGGCAATGATGTATCCGACGACGTGTTCGGGGCGGACGGCAACGCCGTGACGCTGTTCACCCGGGGCGGCGGCATGGAAGCCTGGCCGCGCCAGTCGAAGACCGAGGTGGCGAGGAAGCTGGCTGGCCGCATCGCCGATCATTTCGCCTGAGCCGCCCACAGGTTGTCCACCTTGAGTCCACAGGCCTTCCACCGCAGACACCGCTCTTCATCCCGGGTGAAATTCCTGGACCATGAGCCAGCGCATCCCGGGCGCGCTAGGGATCGGTCTTCCGCCCTTGTCCTCACGCAGAAGCCCCGCCCATGACGACTGTCCGGATCGAACGCCTGCCGCACGCCGAGGGCCTGCCCCTGCCGGCCTATGAGACCGCGGGCTCCGCCGGGATGGATCTGCGCGCGGCGGTGGATGAGGCCATGCCGGTCATCCTTCCACCCGGCGCCCGCGCCCTCGTGCCTACCGGCCTGAAGATCGCGCTGGAGCCGGGGTTCGAGGCCCAGGTCCGGCCGCGCTCGGGTCTGGCGCTGAAGCATGGCCTGACCTGCCTGAACTCGCCGGGCACCATCGACAGCGACTATCGCGGCGAGGTCGGGGTGATCCTGATCAACCACGGACAGGAGCCGTTCGTGATCCGCCGCGGCGAACGCATCGCCCAGATGGTCATTGCCCGGCACGAGCAGGCGGCCATGGTCGAGGTCGGGGCGCTGGACGAGACGGCGCGCGGCGCCGGCGGTTTCGGCTCGACCGGACGTTAAGCGGAGCCATTCCGACGACGCTGCGTTAACCCTGCTCACGGCCAAGCTGGCCGCAGCAAGACGGAGGTCGGCGTATGGAGTCCCTGTTCGATTCGATCGGCGCGTTTCTGGGTGGAATTTTCGGTCTCGCCCAGGGCGGGTTCGACAGCGTCAACCAGATCATGGGCCTGCTGATCGCCGTGATCGCGACCCTGATGATGCCGGCGTGGCGCAGCCTGTGGGGCACGGCGCTGGGGGCGGCCTTCGTGCACATCCTGATCGGCGTGCTTCGGCCGCTGCTGGACGGCGGGGCGGTGGCCTTGCCCGACCTGCTGAGCCTGGCCTTCTGGATGACGGTGCTGGCCCTGTTCCTCGGCTATGCCATCGTCATCGCCGTGTTCTTCTTCATCAAGATGCTGCTGACGGGCGGACTGGGGCGGCGTCGGCACGCGCACTGATCCATCTTCCTTCTCCCGATAGGAGAAGGTGGCGGGGCGAAGCCCCGTCGGACGAGGGTCGGCTGGCGGAGGCGGCGAAGCCGCCGGGGACGGTCGACCCTCACCCTTTCGCGCAAGGACGACACCCTTGCGGGCGTCGTGCGCTCAAGCCCTCTCCCATTGGGAGAGGGTTTTTCTTACGCCTGCCGGAAACCCAGCACGTCCTGCATGTCGTAGAGGCCCGGCTTGCGACCGCGCACCCAGGCGGCGGCGGCGACGGCGCCCCTGGCGAAGAGTGACCGGTCGATGGCCGAATGGCTGAGGGTCAGGGTCTCGTCTTCCGAGGCGAACAGCACGGTGTGCTCGCCGATGACCCCGCCGGCGCGCAACGAGGCGAAGCCGATCCTGCCCGGCGTGCGCTCGCCGGTGATGCCGTCATAGGGGGGGCTGCGGACGTCGGCGAGATCCTCGCCGCGGCCGCTGGCGGCGGCCTCGCCCAGCATCAGGGCCGTGCCCGAGGGCGCGTCGGCCTTCCTGCGGTGATGGGTCTCGAGCACCTCGATGTCCCAGTCGGCGGCGTCGAGGCGCTGGGCGGCGTGTTCGACGAGGCCGATCAATATGTTGACGCCGAGCGAGAAATTGCCGCTGCGGACGATGGCGATCTTTTCCGACGCCTTGTGGATGTCGGTTTCCTGCTCGGGCGTCAGGCCGGTCGAGCCGATGACCAGGGCGGGGCCGCCGCGGGCGGCGCAGGCGCGGGCCAGTTCGACCGAGGCCTCGGGGGTCGAGAAGTCGATGACCACGTCGCACAGCGACAGGTCGGGGGTCTCGCCGCGATCGAAGCGGGCGGCGACGACAACGTCCTCGCGGGCGTCCAGCGCGGCCGATACGGCCCGGCCCATGCGGCCCCGGGCGCCGGAGATGCCGGCATGGAAGATGACGCTCAAATCAGTCCCCTGAACCTGTCGGCGGCACTGTGACGGTTTTACCGGCGGCCGTCACCCGGCGTTAGGCCGCCTACTGCGTCGCCTCGGCGCCGAGGATGTCGGCCCAGAAGCGTTTGGCCTTGCCGGCGAAGGACGAGTTGCGCGGCGTCTGGGTGTCGCCGAGGGAGGCGGCCAGCTCTTCCAGCAGCTCCTTCTGGCGGGCGGTGAGATCGGTCGGGGTCTCGACGAACAGCTCGACCACCAGGTCGCCCCGGTTCTTGCCGTTCAGATGCGGCATGCCCTTGCCCTTGATGCGGACGGTCTTGCCGGTCTGGGAGCCCGCCGGCACCGAGACGGCGGCCTTGCAGCGGCCGTCGCAGGCCTCGGAGGTCAGGCAGGGGGCCTCGATCTCGCCGCCGAGGGCCGCGGTGGTCATGGGCACGGGCACGGTGACCAGCAGGTCGAGGTTGTCGCGCTCGAACAGTTCGTGCGGCGTCACCGACAGGAAGACATAGAGGTCGCCGCGCGGTCCGCCGCGCTGGCCGGCGTCGCCCTCGCCCGACAGGCGGATGCGCGAGCCGTCGTCGACCCCGGCGGGGACCTTGAGCTGAAGCTTGCGGTTCTTGCGCACCTGGCCCTGGCCGGCGCAGGTCGTGCAGGGTTCGGCGATCATCTGGCCGTGGCCGCCGCAGCGCGGGCAGGTGCGCTCGACCTGGAAGAAGCCGTTGGCGGTGCGCACGCGTCCCGCGCCCTGGCAGGTGGTGCAGGTGACCGGCTTGGTGCCGGCCTTGGCGCCCGAGCCCTCGCAGGTCTCGCAGGTGGCCGTGGTCGGCACGGCGATCTCGACCTCGGCGCCCTTGTAGGCCTGCTCCAGGGTGATCTCGAGGTCGTAGCGCAGGTCCGAACCGCGTCGGGGTCCGTGCTGGCGGGCGCCGCCGCCCTGACGGCCGCCGAAGACGTCCCCGAAGGCGTCGCCGAAGACCTGGGAGAAGATGTCGTTGACGTCGGCGAAGCCCTGGCCCTGACCGCCGAAACCGCCGCCGCCGTTGACGCCGGCGTGGCCGAAGCGGTCGTAGGCGGCGCGCTTCTGATCGTCGGACAGGACGCTGTAGGCTTCGGAAATCTCCTTGAACCGGGCCATGGCGTCGTCGCAGCCGCCGTTGCGGTCCGGATGATGCTCCATGGCCAGTTTGCGATAGGCGGATTTCAGGCCGGCGGCGTCGATGGTCCGCTCGACGCCCAGAATCTCGTAATAGTCACGCGTCGCCATCTGGCGTTCGTCCTCTTACCCTGCCCGGGCTGACATGGGCGCCCGGCCGACTGATGCAAGTTTTGTGCAGCGGTGTTCCTCCCCAGGCGAAGCGCCCGGGGAGGGGGCCATCCGAAGGATGGTGGAGGGGGGCCTTCACACGCACCGGTGCTTGAAGCCGGCGCCCCCCCCCCCCCCTCCGGCGCCCCCCCCCCCGGGGCG
>CAZGPS010000245.1:0-4217 GCA_964527675.1 uncultured Brevundimonas sp.
GGCCAGGGCGGCCCATAGCAGCAGGCTGACGGAGGCGGGAAGCAGCCGTTCGATCAGCCACACGGCGACGCCCAGCAGCAGAATGCCGAAGGCGATCTTGACCCCGTTCATCCAGGCGCCGCTGCGCGGCAGGGGACCGGGCGCTTGCGCGGGCGGTCGAAGCCCACGTGCGTGATCGTCCGCCGCCGGAAACCCGCGACGAGGCCCTGCGTCGTCAGGCGTGCGATCGGTCGACCGACCGGACCCGGTCGCGCTGAGGCAGACGGTCCCGCGCTGGCGGGCGGGTCAGGCCCAGTGGCGCAGCGCGGCCTGGGTCAGGACCGCGACGGCGAGGGCCCAGGCGAAGCTGATCAGGGTGCCGAGGATCACGTATTCGGTATGGGCGCGAAGGTGCGTCTGGTTGACGTCGCTGAAGCGCAGGATGGATTTGGCGGTCAGCAGCAGGCCGACGCCCTCGGGCTGGCCGATCAGCACCAGCAGCAGGATCAGGGCCCGCTCGAGCCAGCCGATGTACTGGCCGGCCCTGGGCAGGCCGCCCGCGCCGCTGTAGGCGGCATAGCCGGCCATGGCCTTGCCGATCAGGTGGCCGCCGGCCGGCACGGCCAGGATGAGGCCGGACAGCAGGGCGAGGGCGCCGAAGTAGAGCGACTGGTGGGCGGCCGGAAGCTGGCCCCAGACGCCCTCGGCAATGGTGTGCGGGAAGAGCACGGCGGCGACGACGATGGCGGCGAGGTGGACAGCCTGATCGATGATGAACGGCCAGATCGTGTCCTTCAGCAAGAAGGTCTTGATGATGTCCATCACCAGATGGCTGACCACGATGATGGCCAGCACCGGCAGGCTGAAGCCGCCGAGGGCGGCCATGGCCATCATGGCCACCAGGGCGATGTGGAGGGCCATGCCCCACCACCGCTTCTTGCGCGCGATGATCCAGTCGGTCTGCAGGACGAAGTCCGCGACGAGATGGGCGGCCAGCAGGGCGAGGAGGGTCTCTAGCATCAGGCCGCCGTCCCGTGAGGACCTTGTATTCGCGAAAACAAGCTTTTTGGCTTGTATCCGTCGAAACAAGCGTTTTGGCTTGTGCGGGTCATCCGGCGGCCTCGACCCGCGTGGCCCAGTCGAGCCCTTCCACCCAGGCGACGGCCTCGGCCAGCACGCGATAGTCGGAGCTGACGAGGGCGTCGCTGACCCCCTGCTGGGTCATGCCGAGCTTCCGCCCCATCTCGGCCTGGGTCATCAGGCGCGGGTCGAGCGCCAGGCTGGCGACCAGCGCCTGCTTGGGCTTCCAGCGGGCTGCGACCGCGCCGCTGACCGCCAGCAGCGCATCCAGGGCGCCCATGGCCTCCGACGCGTCGCCGGTATCCGCCGCCAGAAGCCGCCAGGGCTCCATCCCGTCCAGCGTCCGGCCGGACCGGACGAAGGCGGCGCCGGTCGAATGCGAGACCTGGCGTTCGACGTGCGCCGGCCCAAGGCCGACGGCGATCCGGGTGTCGGTCTGCGGATTCATCGCCCGCAGCCGGGCGCGCAGATAAAGGGCTACGCGCAGGAACATCCGGGGCTCGTCCAGGGCCAGCTGCCAGGCGTCGCCGCGGAAGAACTCGGGACCGCCGACGACCAGGCCTTCGCGCCACTCCGCCACCGTGCGGGCGGCGTCGTCCATCGTGCGACGCACTTCGCCCACCAGGTCCGGCGACATCTCCGTCGACTGGATCAGGTCGCCGGTGAGCACCGCATAGATCGCCGTCTTCGCCATCAGAGCCTGGGTCCTTCCGCTTCCCGCGTGCAGCGGAATGTCTCGCGCGTCTGGCGCGGCCCATCCGGACCGGTCCGCCGCGTCATCATGCCGTCGAAGCGGTTGATCTCGGCGCGCCATTCGGCCGGTCCATCCGGCCCGAAGCGGACCGTATAGGTTTCATCGGCCACGGTCAGCGATCCCCTCGGCGTCCCGGCGCCGTTGACCCAGTCGACGTCGCGAGAGCCGGTGTCGAGCACCAGGATCATCGGCGTCCCGGCCGACGCGCCCGTTGACGTCGACGTCGACGCGCAGCTCAGCTGAACCCGGGTCGGGGGATCGAGCGCGTCGAGCCGGTCGCAGCCGCTCATGACGACCGCCGCGCCCGCCAGAACGGCGAAGCGCCCATACGTCGCGATTCGAAGCAGCGCCAGCCAACCAGCTCCCGACCTCAGTAACTGACCCATAATTCGAACATACGACGTATTCCCCGCGCGCTTAGCCGCCGATCAAGACGGTGACGAGACACCTGCAACCGGAGCGGATTTCACCGCACGGCTTCGCGCCAGCCGCACTCACCTGGTCGCAATAGCATAAGAGCGCGTCGGAACCGAAGCTCGGGGTTGAGCGCCACAACCGAGCTGTGACGCGCGAACGAAATCAGATGGCCTTTATATCAGGCTAGGCCGTATCGGCGGGCGTCCGCCTGACAGGGCGGCCTTTATGTCGTTCAATATGAAGCAGCTTCGCTATGCGCTCGCTGCCGCAAGTCCCGGCAGCTTCCAGCGCGCCGCGCGATCGCTCGTGATCGAGAAATCCAGCCTCAGCCGCCAAGTCCGAAATCTCGAAGACAGCCTCGGCGCACCGCTGTTCTATCGCTCGCGTGCCGGGGTGCGGCCCACGCTCGCCGGGCAGCGCTTCCTGCGCGGCGGAAATCTGCCGGGCGAGGCGCTTCTGGCGGGCCAGTCCCCCCGCCTCGCAGTTCAAAATACTACCCCTTGTATCTCTACCTGAGACGCAGGACCGACGTTGAGGTCGTCCTGACGATGAACTCCATCGAGATCATCCTGAAAAAATTGCTTCTCAAGGCCGCGTCTCGGCCAGGGTGGTGGCTGTCGGCGACCGCAAACGAGGGGGACCCGGAGAGCAGCTGGCATGCGGCGGGATATCTCGCGGAGCTCGAGACGACCGGCCAGGCCGTCAGATTTCGCAGGGTCGTGCGAGCCAGCTTTCTCTGATCGCGCCGGCGGGCAGGGGCAGCTCAATGAAGAATTGGGCGTGGCGCTGGGCACGGGCCGTTGAACTCGGGTCTAGGAAGCTAACGCAACTCCAGACTTCGCCGTTAGCCGAATTTCTGCTGCTGGCGCCAAATTGCCTTCCTAGGCACAGACTGCTCTAGCGCTGGGCTCCGCTCGATGGTGTGAGTACAGTCTCGTCGCGAATGGCAGCCATTTGGACCATGGAGGCGCGACGTGCTGAGACCCCTTCGTTCCCGCTCAAGACTTCGATCATTCCAAGCGGTTCTATACGGCCATGGGCTTCTCGCTGGGCCATTCGGATTCGAACGTCGCCGTCATGGTCGACGGGAATGTCAGCTTCATTCTTCAAAACTTCTACCTTCGGGAACTGGCTGAGAACTTGATGCTGCAGCTCATCGTAGACGACGTCGACGCCTGGTGGGCGGCGCGCAATCCGGAGAGAGTTTCGGAGGCTTTCGCGACGGGTTCGCCGACAGCCCCGACATTGCAGCCTTGGGGCATGAAGGTCGGCTACATTCAGGATCCGTCAGGCGTTCTCTGGCACATCGCGGAGAGGCCGGCGGAAGCGCTGTAACTTCCGGACGACCTCGCCCGCGGCGGCGGTCGGATCGTTAGCCCCGACGGACTCTTCTTCCCCAACGGTTCATCATTCGACCGGCGCCGCCAGATCCTGGACTTGAGTTGTCGCGCGACCGTTTAAGTCTCCGCGGCCCATGCAATGGCGTCCGGACCGGCCGGAAGCATCATCGGGCAGTCGGGGTCGGTCGCGGCGCGATAGACCGCCTCGGCGACATCCCGGGCGGTCGTCAGCGGCTCGTCGGTGGCGGCCATCATGGTGGTCATCACCTGATGCGCGAAAGCGACGTAGGGCTCGGGGAAGCCGCCGTCGCCCATGACCTGGCTTCGAGCGCTGTCGGCGAAGGCGGTCGAGGGCGCCCTGCCTGGCAGGACGACGCGGGCGCGGATGCCGAACATGGCCAACTCCAGATCGGCGGATTCGGTCAGGGCGTTGAGGGCGGCCTTGCTGGCGCGATAGACCGACAGCAGGGGCAGGGGCTTGTAGGTCGAGCTGGACCCGACGTTGACGATGGCGCCCGAGCCCCGCTCGCGCATGCCCGGCAGCACCGCCTGCATCATCGCGATGGCCCCGAACAGATTGGCGTCAAAGAGACGCCGTGCCGTCTCCATCGGCGTGCCTTCGATGGCGTTCAGCCAGCCGATGCCGG
>CAZGPS010000246.1:0-4207 GCA_964527675.1 uncultured Brevundimonas sp.
GAGATGGCGATGGCGAAATTGTTCATCAGCGAGCGGAAGGCGGCGCCTTCCTTGTGCATGTCGATGAAGATCTCGCCCAGCTCGCCGTCGTCGTATTCGCCGGTATGGATGTAGACCTTGTGCCCGCCGACAGCCGCCTTCTGGATATAGCCCTTGCGGCGATCGGGCAGTTTGCGGCGGGTGCGGTCCCGTTCGACGACCTTCTCGACCACGCGTTCGACGGCCCGGGTCTCAGGCTCCGGCCTGCGCTCGCGCGCGGCGCCGGTGTCCGGCAGGTCCAGAAAGCGCCCGGACGGCGCGGGCTCGCGTCTCAATCGCACGGCCCGTCGTCCTTCGCGCGCGGCCTCTCCCAGATGTCGGACCGCCTGGGCCGGGGTCGTGCGCCAGTCCAGTCCCAAGGGCGCGAGATCCGGTGTGACGCTGTGGCGGTCGAGAACGGCGCGCAGCCGGGTCTCGAACGCCGCAGGGTCGGCCAGCACGGTCCGCAAGGCGGCGGGCGCCTCGACCCAGGCCGACAGGTCCCCATGACCGAAGGCCCAGGCCTCGGCTTCCGCCACAGCCTCGGGCGTGAACTCGAGGCGAAGCAACAGGTCGCCTGTTCCGCCATCTTCCACGCCGAGCACATCCTGAAGGAAACCCGTGTCCAGCACCGGGGCGCCGAAGGCGTCTTCCAGTCTCTCCACCCGGGCCAGAGCCGTCTCGACCGCTTCCAGCTCCAGATCGGTGAAGCCACACGCCCGGAGCGCGGCATGGTCGACGCCCGGGGCGCCAGCCAGGGTGCGTCGTCCCAGCAAGCGTCGCTCGGCCGCCTCAAGGTCGCCTCCGGCCCGGGCAATCGCCGTCGCCAGCGAAGGTCGCAGCCGACGCTCCAGGTCTCCGTCCCGGGTCTCGAATCGGTCGTCGACCGTGAAGGGCGTCAGGCCGAGCCGCAGGTTCGCCCCGGCGTCTTCAACGAAAAGGCTCGAGGGACGGGCCTCGTCCGTGATCAGCTGCGCCAGATCAGCCGCGAGCGCCTCCGCCTCATCGATGTCGCCGGTGACCGCCACATCAGCCAGCCCGCCGAGGCCGATGGCGGGCCGGGCCGGACCACAGGCTTCGAACCACATCGCCACCAGCGCCGTCAGGGCCCCGGCGAACTGCTCACCCGCGGCGGCATGCACCGCGGGCAGCGACAGCAATACGCCGGGTCCGTTCGAGGCCTCGGAGAGGGCGTCGGCGGTTTCGCCGTCGAAGGTCAGGATCAGGTCCCCGTCCATCGCCGAGCGGGCGGCGAGCTGGGCGACCGGCGCGCCTGAGGCGATCAGATCGCGGTCGGCGAGGGCGACCATTGGGGCGAAGGTCGGTTGGACGATCGGCGCGACCTCGAAAGTCTCGCCTGAAATGGCGCGAACAATGTCGGCGTCCGACGCCCCGGCGCGGCGGGCGGCCACAGCGGCTCGCGCCAGGGCGGGGTTTCTGCGCGGATCGGCGCAGTCCGCCGGGGAGCCGTCACACCGGTCGACGGAGTCAGCGATGGCGACCAGAGAGGCGGCGGCGGTCTCCACGGCGGTCGCGGCCAGCCGGGCGGCGCGGCGGCGGGCCGACTCAGCGTCCAGTGTCCTGCCCGAGGCGGGGTCCGAGAGATCGAGTCGGGCGGGGGCGACCGCCAGCGGCGTCGCCGGCGTGGCGAGACCCAGCAGCATAGAGGCCGCGAGTTCGTCCGCCGCCACGCCCTTCAGTCCCAGCCGGGCGGCGAACAAGGCGGCCGCGTCGGCCAGGGGATCATCGCCTGAGACGTCAAGGCCTTCGGCGTCGGCCCAGTCCAGCCAGGCTTCGACCTGGACGTCTGGCCAATCGTCCGGCGCACGCACGCTGGTGATGCGGTCGGCACGCTCAATCTCACGCCGTGGGCGGCGCGAGACGGCGGCGAGCAGGGCGAAACGGATCGGCGGGCGCATGAGGCGGTCTCGGCGGAGCTTCGCTCAATGCTAGTCGCCTTGGGGGTATTGGCAATATATCTGGCGTGCCGAGGGAGGGTTACCCCCAAGATGTTGAGATGTCGGCAAGTTGCGCCGTGCTGGACGGACGCCTCCGAGGTTTCTATGATCACGCCAACGTCGCCGGCCTCCCCGCGACCTGACAAGAGTGGAATTCCCGACGTGCTAGGCAAGATCTTCGGCTGGACCAGCGGCGCGACCCTCGGCACCCTGTTCACTATCGCCAAGCGGGGGGAGCCGGTCGGGACGGACGAGTTCGGCAACCGGTATTACCAGTCGCGCGACACCAGCAGCTACGACGGCCGGCGTCGGCGCTGGGTGGTCTATAACGGCTATGCCGACGCCTCCAAGGTGCCGCCGGACTGGCATGGCTGGCTGCACTACACCTATGACGAGCTCCCATCCGAGCATCCCTTGCCCCGGCGGGCGTGGGAAAAGGATCACCTGCCGAACCTGACCGGTACGCCGATGGCGTGGCGGCCGCAGGGCTCGCTCGCCGCCGAAGGCCAGCGTCCGGCGGCCACCGGCGACTATGAGGCCTGGCGCCCCGAATGAAGCTTCCGGTCGCCATCCTGTCGGGCGTCGCCTCCCTGGCCCTGCTGGCCGCGGGAGCGGTTGTGGCGTCGGCGTTGAACGAGCTGCCCCAGGACGCCCAGCCGGCGCCCAGTCCCACCGCCGACCTGAACCGCCAGCCGGCCCCGCCGCAGCCGACGCCGGTCGTGCCGCAGGAACCGGCCCCTGAGGCCGCGCCGGCCCCGACAGCTCCCGTGGCGATAACGCCTTCAGCGCCGGTGATCGTGATCGTGGAGGCCCCGGCGGAGGATAAGGTGGCGGGCGACGAAAAGGCGGAGGAGGCCCGCGTTGAGGCCCCCGCCGATCCTGCCGCGCCCCCCGGACGGCGCCAGCGTCGGCGGGTCGCTATCGTTGAGGCGGTCGACAAGGTCACCGCGGAAACCATGCGCTTCGAGGTCGAGGTCGGCGGACGTCCGGTTCGCTTTCAGAAGACCCTGATCTTCACGGCCCGCGCCTGCGAGGTCTCGGCCCCGGATGAATTGGTCGAGGATTCGATCGCCTATCTGGAGGTCAGCCTGCAGCCGCGCGGCATGCTGCAGACCTCATCGCCCCGGCAGATTTTCCGCGGCTGGATGTTCGCCTCGGCGCCCGCCGTCAGCGGATTGCAGCACCCGGTTTATGACGCCTGGGTGGTGGGCTGCAAGGCGTAGGCGACTGCCTCGGCGCCGCTCATCGGCTGACGAAGCGAGCCTGCGTCCGGACGGACTGACCGGGCGGCCTTGAGAAGCCTCAGATAGGTGGCCTGCGGCGTCTCGACGGCGCCGAACTGGCTCAGGTGAGCGGTCAGGAACTGGGCGTCCAGCAGGCGCCAGCCGCCGCGTTTGAGCCGGGCCACCAGATGGACCAGCGCCACCTTGGAGGCGTCGCGCTCGCGGCTGAACATGCTCTCGCCGAAGAAGGCGCCGCCGAGGGTGACGCCGTAGAGGCCGCCGACGAGGCGTTCACCCTGCCAGCACTCGACCGAATGGGCGTGGCCGCGGGCGTGGAGCTCGGCATAGAGGCGGCGGATCGGGCCGTTGATCCAGCTGTCCTCCCGGCCCGGGGCGGGGGCGGCGCAGGCGTCGAGCACGGCGGCGAAGGCGGTGTCGACGCGCACTTCGAACATGTCGCTGCGAACGGTGCGTTTGAGCCGGGTCGGGATGCGGAAGCCGTCGAGCGGGATGACCCCGCGCTGGTCCGGCTCGACGAGGAAGACCCGGGGGTCGTCGCGGGCCTCGCCCATGGGGAAGACGCCGTTGGCGTAGCAGTTCAGCAGTTCGTCGGGGCCGAAACCGCCGAAGGGGCCGCTGGCGCTGAAGCCGGGATCTTCCACCGCGTCAGGCGTCGCCCTTCTGGCGTTTGGCCCAGTTTTCCAGCCAATGGATGTCGTAGTCGCCGGACAGGATGTCGGGCTCCTGCAGCAGCTTCTGGAACAGGGGGATGGTGGTGTCGATGCCGCCGATGACCATCTCGTTCAGGCTGCGCTTGAGGCGGGCGATGCACTCCTCGCGGTCGCGGCCGTGGACGATCAGCTTGCCGATCAGGCTGTCGTAATAGGGCGGGATCGAATAGCCGGCGTAGATGGCGCTATCCAGCCGCACGCCCAGGCCGCCCGGGGCGTGGAAGTCGGTGATCGTGCCGGGCGAGGGGGTGAAGGTCTCGGCGTTCTCGGCGTTGAT
>CAZGPS010000247.1:0-4176 GCA_964527675.1 uncultured Brevundimonas sp.
CCCGGGCGCTCAGCGGCTGGGGTCGCCTGCGTCTCAACCGCGAGGCCCGCGCCGTCCAGCAGCTGGGCGGTGTCAAGCTGGACCTCTCAGGCATCGCCAAGGGTCATGCCGTCGATCAGGTGTCCGAGCGACTCACCGCGCTCGGCGCGACCCATCATCTGGTCGAGATCGGCGGCGAACTGCGCGGCGCCGGAGTCAAGCCCGACGGCCACCCATGGTGGGTCGAACTGCAGCAAGGTCCGGGAGCGCCCACGCCCCGCACCGTCGCCGCCCTGTTCGACCTCGCGGTCGCCACGTCCGGCGACTGGATCCGCCGCTACGAGGTCTATGGCCAGGCCTACAGTCACACCATCGACGGGCGCACCGGCCGGCCGGTCGACAACGGGGTCGCCTCGGTGACCGTGCTCGCCGACACGGCCCTGTACGCCGACGCCATGTCCACCGCCCTGACCGTCATGGGGCCTGGGGAAGGCCCCGCCTTCGCCGAGGCCATGGGCATCGCCGCCGCCTTCGTGGTGCGGGGCGAGACCGGCCTGACCGAGACTGTCACCCCCGCCTTCACCGCCATGTTGAACGAGGGCGCGTGACCGCTGATCCGCTGCGCTGGTTCTGGACCGCCGTGGCGGTCGCCCTGTGGCTGGGAATTGTCGCCGCCGTCGCCTGGGGCCGCGCCCGCGCACGCCGGGCCGCCGCCGCGCGCGCCTCGGCTCTCGCCCCGGCCGAAGGGGCGGACGCCCTGTTGATCGCCTTCGCCAGCCAGACCGGCCAGGCTGAGGAACTGGCCTGGATGACCGCCGCCACCCTGTCCGGGGCAGGCGTCGCCTCCCGCGTCGCCCGGCTCGGCGACCTCGGGCCGGAGGCGCTGAAGGCGGAGGGGCGGGTCCTGATCATCGTTTCGACCACGGGCGAGGGCGACGGTCCGGACGCCATGTCGGGTTTCGCCCGCAGACACATGACCGGCCCTGCGGATCTCTCGGGCCTCTCCTACGGCCTGCTTGCGCTCGGCGACCGGACCTACGCCGACTTCTGCGGCTTCGGGCGGGCGCTGGACCTGTGGCTGCGAAGCTCCGGAGCCACACCCCTCTTCGACCGGATCGAGGTCGACAACGGCGACGCCGGGGCCATCCGCCACTGGCAGCACCAGCTCGGCGCCGTCACCGGCCGCGCCATCCAGGCCGACTGGACCCCGCCGGCCTACGACCATTGGCGGCTCGTCGCCCGCACCCACCTGAACCCCGGCAGCCCCGGCGGAGAGGCCTGGCTGCTGGCCTTCGAACCGGTCGACCACCTCGCGACGTGGGACGCCGGCGACATCGCCGAGATCGGCCTGCCCGCTGTCGATGGCGTCGCCCCCGCCAGCCGCGAATACTCAGTCGCCTCCCTGCCGGCGGACGGCCGGGTCGAGTTCATCGTCCGCCGGACCCTGCGCGCCGACGGCTCCCCCGGCCTCGCCTCAGGCTGGCTGACGGGCGACCTCGCCGTGGGCGACCCGATCGACATGCGCCTCCGCGTCAACCGCGGCTTCCACGGCCCCGCGCCCGAGGTCCCGCTGATCCTGATCGGAAACGGCACGGGCCTCGCCGGACTGCGCGCCCACTGGCGGGCCCGCGCGGGCCGCCATCACGGCGGGGTCTGGTTGATGTTCGGCGAACGCACCTCGGCCCACGACGCCTTCCTCGACCCGGAGCTCCAAAGCGCCCTCGCCTCCGGCCTGGTGAGCCGCCTCGACCGGGCGTTCTCGCGCGATCCCGGCGACGGCCGCTACGTTCAGCACCTCATCGATCAGAACGCGGACGAACTCGCCGCCTGGCTCGATCGCGGCGCCGTCATCCTCGTGTGCGGCAGCCTTGAGGGGATGTCGACCGGCGTGCATGCGGCCCTCGAATCCGCCATTGGCCCCGACCGCCTGCTCGCCCTCGCCGAGGCCGGACGCTACCGCCGCGACGTCTACTAGGCCACCCGGGACCAAGGCGGACACCAATTTGCGGCGGAGCAAACGGTTTACGCCCGCTTCATGACACTGCGTTATACCCGAGGGATGCGCCCGTTCGCGTTCCTGTCCGCGCTGCTTTCGCCAGCCTCTCGCCGGACGGTTCCGCACGACCACGACGCCCGTCTGGCGCACATGGCCCTGCACGACCAGGAAACCGGACTCGGCAATCGCCTGTCGCTGGAGCGGCTCGCGGCGGCGGGATCGCCGGTCTACGTCATTCTGTTCGGCATCGATCGGTTCGAAGTGCTGCGCAACGCCATCGGCTATGATTCCATGGCCAGCCTCCTGACCACGCTCGGTCAGCGGCTGTCCGGCCTGACAGCCCGGTCGGCGGTCGCCCGCGTCGGGGCAGGCGTCCTCGGACTGGTATTCCACGCCGAGGGCGATGATGAGGCCGTCCAGATGGCCGCCCGCATCTGCGAGGCCGCACAGGCCCCCGTGATTCTGAACGGCGCGCCCGTCGACATCGCCGTCACCGCAGGCCTTGCGCGCACCGGAGCGACCAGCCGAAACGTGGCTTCGCCCGTCGATCGCGCGGCGATCGCCATTGACCAGGCCCGCGCCGCCCATCGCCGGGCCGCGCTTTTCGACGCCGTGCGCTACGGCGATCCCGCCGGCAATCTGTCGCTGATCAGCGAATTGATGGCCGCGCTCGATAACGGCGAGTTCTCGCTGAACTACCAGCCGAAATATGATTTCCGCGCCGAAGGCGTCACGGCGGTCGAAGCGCTCGCCCGCTGGACCCATCCCCGGCGTGGCTGCGTCTCGCCTGAGTTGTTCGTCGCCATGGCCGAGGAAACCGGTCACATCCGGCCCCTGACCGAATGGGTCATCCATCAGGCCATCCGCGACCAGGCGGGACTGCGCCGCGCCGGTCACGACCTGATGATGTCGGTCAACATCTCCGGCCGCCTGCTGTCCGACGAAAGCTTCGCCGACTTCGCCCTCGCGGCCGTCCAGGCCTCCGGGGCGCGGCTGTGCTTCGAGATCACCGAGACCGCCGTGGTCGGCAATCCCGAAATGGCCCTGCACATCCTCGACCGCTTCGCCGACGCGGGGATCTCCGTGTCGCTCGACGACTATGGCTCGGGCCTGTCGTCATTGACCTATCTGAAGCAGATCCGCGCCGACGAGCTCAAGATCGACAAGAGCTTCATCCTCGGCCTCGACGATTCCGCGCGCGACGCCCTGCTGGTCAAGTCGACCATCGACCTCGCCCACGGCCTCGGCATGAAGGTCACCGCCGAGGGAGTCGAGACCCCCACCGCCCTGGCCCTGCTGCGCGGCATGGGCTGCGACATGGCCCAGGGCTATCTGATCGGCCGCCCGGTTTCGTTCGCGGCCCTGCTCGGCCGGCTCGACGGGCCGGCGCCGAGGGCGGCGACCATCGCCGCCTGACACCGGTCACCCCGCCGCCACCGCCTTCATCGACACCTCTGTATCGGCCAGCCGCAGCGGATCGACCGCTGTCCCCCGGCCGATCATCTGCCGCCCGGCCATGAACTCCGCCGGGGCGTTGACCGCCTCGACGCAGACGATCCGGTCGCCGGCCAGATGGAAGACGGCGAACGCCGCCGTCGCCGGATCGCCCCGCAGCACCTGACGGTCGGCGCCCTCAGCCAGGCCGGCGATCTGCAGCTTGACGTCATACTGGTCCGACCAGAACCACGGGACCTCCGGCGTCGGCGCCGCCCGGCCGACGATGGCCGAAGCCGCCTGCTTGGCCTGTTCGAGCGCGTTGGGCACGCTTTCCAGCCGATGCATCCGCCCGCCGTGCGCCGGGATCGGCCGCCAGCTCACATCGCCGATGGCCCAGATCGCCGGGTCCGAGGTCCGCGCCGCCTCGTCGACGACGATCCCGTTCTGACAGGCCAGCCCGGCCGTCGCCGCGAGGCCGTCGCAAGCCGCCGCGCCGACGCCGACCAGGATCGCGTCGGCCTCAATCAGCCGCCCGTCCGCCAGCCGCACGCCGTCCGCCTCGAACCCCGTCACCTCGGCCGCGGTCAGGACCTCGACGCCATGCTCCCGGTGATAGCGGGTGAAGAAGTCCGAAAGGGTCTGCGACGCCACTCGCGCGAGCACCCGGTCCATCCGCTCGATGACCACCGCCTCCGCGCCCAGCGCCCGCGCCGAGGCCGCCGCCTCCAGCCCGACATAGCCGCCGCCGACCACCGCCAGCCGCT
>CAZGPS010000248.1:0-4162 GCA_964527675.1 uncultured Brevundimonas sp.
CGGTGGCGGTAGAAGCGGTGCAGCCAGGCGGCGAAATTGCCGGCGCCGTTGGTGACGATGGCGGTCGGCGGCAGGCTGTCGTGCAGGTGGGCCATGCACTCCGACATATTCACCGCCCCGGTGACCGGCACAGGCGTCGAGAAGGCCTGGTAGTCGGCGTGGGCGGCGGCGGCCTCGTCATGCCAGGTCCGGCCCGGGTCGATCGTCGAGAGGGCGTGCGCGGCCAGAGAATTGTCGGCCGTGGCGCTCATCAGCGGCGTCCAGACGCGGCCCAGCTCCTCCGCGCCGGGGTGGATGTGAACCAGCGTCTCCGCCGTGCGGGCGCGGTCGAACAGGGTGTAGCCCTGTGTCGGATTCTCCCCCAGCCGGGCGCCGATGGCGATGATCAGGTCGGCGGCCTTCGCCCGCGCCGTCAGGGCCGGATTGCAGCCGAGGCCGAGGTCGCCGGCGTAGTTGGGGCGGGCGTTGGACAGGATGTCCTTGCGCCGGAACGACAGGCTGACCGGCAGGCCGATGCGCTCGGCCCAGTCGCCGATGGCGGCGGCGGCCGCGTCGGTCCAGCCCGAGCCGCCCAGCACCAGCAGCGGGCGCTCGGCCCGCGCCAGGCGCGCGCGGACCTGTTCGACGAAGACCGGGTCCAGTCCCGCCTTCGCCGGGGTCACCAGCCGGATCGGCCCGGGACCCCCGTCGCAATGCAGGATGTCCTCGGGCAGGGCGATGACCACGGGCCCCATCCGCCCCTGCAGCGCCGTGGCGAAGGCCCGCTCCACCACCTCGACGGTCCGTTCCGGGCTCTCGATCTCGGTCGCCCATTTGGCCAGGCCGCCGAACACCTCGCGGTAGTCGACCTCCTGGAAGGCGCCGCGGCCGCGGTCGGTCAGGGCGATCTGGCCGACGAACAGGATCATCGGCGTCGAGTCCTGATGCGCCGTATGCACCCCGATGGAGGCGTGGGTCGCGCCCGGCCCGCGCGTGACCATGCAGACACCCGGCTTGCCGGTCAGCTTGCCATAGGCCTCGGCCATGTTGGCGGCCCCGGCCTCGTGCCGGCAGGCGATCACCTGGATGCGGTCGCGGACGTCCGCCAGCGCGTCCAGCACGGCCAGATAGCTTTCGCCCGGCACGCAGAAGACGCGGTCGATGCCGTTCATGACGAGGGTTTCGACAAGGCGGCGGGCGGCGGTGTTCGCGGGCTGGGTCATGGCGGCGGGATTAGCAGATCGCACCCGCCATTGACCATGCAACCTACGGCGACGCTTCGCGTTTACGGTCAAGGTTCACACCACCAAGGGGATTCCCATGAAAAAGATCATTGCTCTGACCATCGTCGCCGCCGCCCTCGCCGTCTCGGCCTGCAACACCATCTCGGGCGCGGGACGCGACGTCTCGGCCGCCGGTTCGGCCGTCACCTCGGGCGCCGAAGAAGCCAAGAACTAAGGGTCTCACGACCTGACGACAGGAGCCCGCCGGTTCGCCGGCGGGCTTTTTCGTGCGCGCTCAGTAGCTCACGCCGGTCAGATACAGGCCGTCCGACGGCGCCACCGGCCCGCAGGCGGCGCGGTCCCGCGCCTCCAGCACGCGCGCCACGTCCCCGACCGCCCAGCGGCCCAGCCCGACCTCGGCCAGGGTTCCGGCCATCGACCGCACCTGCCGGTGCAGGAAGCTGCGCGCCTCGAACACCAGATGGACCTCCTCGCCGACGCGCGTGACCCGGGCGACATCGAGCGTCTTCAGCGGCGACTTCGACTGGCAGTTGATGTCGCGGAAGGTGGTGAAATCGTGCAGCCCGACCAGCGCCTGGGCCGCCTCATGCATGGCGGCGGCGTCCAGCGGCTTCTTCACATGCCAGACCCGCCCCCGGTCCAGCGCCGGCCGGCCCGGCCGGTTGAGGATGCGGTACAGATAACGCCGCCCGGTGGCCGAGAAACGGGCGTGCCAGTCCGGGTCGGCCTCGACGCAGTCCAGCACCGAGACGGCCTCGTGCACCATGTGGGCGTTGAGGGCGTTCATCACGGTCGCGGCGGGCCAGGCCTTGTCCAGATCGACGCCGATCACCTGACCGGTGGCGTGCACCCCGGTGTCGGTGCGCCCGGCGGCGGCGATGCGCACCGTCTCGCCGCAGAAGGCGGTGATGGCCGTCTCGACCGCCCCCTGCACCGTCGGCTGGTCGGTCTGGGCCTGAAAGCCGTTGTAGCCCGAGCCGTCGTATTCCAGCGTCAGCCGGTAGCGCGGCATCAGCCCAGCACCGTTCCCGCCGGAATGGCGAAGCCGCGCAACATCTCCTCGGCCGGCTGGGCCGCCTTGCCCGGCCGCTGCACCGTCAGCAGACGCACCACGCCCTCGCCGCAGGCCACGCGCAACCCGCCGTCCAGCACTTCGCCCGGCGCGCCGTCGCCGGGGCCGGAGACGCGCGACATCAGGGCCTTGATCCGCACCGGCCCCTCGGGCCCCGGCGCCTCGAACCAGGCGCCCGGGAAGGGCGACAGGCCGCGGATATGGCAATCGATCTCGGCCGCCGGGCGGGTCCAGTCGATGCGCGCCTCGGCCGGGCTGATCTTGCGGGCGTAGGTCGGTTCGCCGACCTGGGGCGTCCCCTCGACCCCGCCGCGTTCGATGGCGGCCAGGGCGCGCGGCCACAGGCTGGCGCCCGTGTGCGACATGCGGTCGGACAGGCTGGCGGCGGTGTCGTCGGGTCGGATGTCCAGCACCTCGGACAGCAGGATCGGCCCTTCGTCGAGGCCTTCCGACATGCGCATGATCTGCACGCCGGTCTGGCGGTCGCCGGCCATGATGGCCCGCTGGATCGGCGCCGCACCGCGCCAGCGCGGCAACAGCGAGCCGTGCAGGTTGAAACAGCCCAGCCGCGGAGCCTCGAGCACCTCGGCCTTGAGGATCTGGCCGTAGGCGACGACGCAGGCGGCGTCGACGTCGAGGCTGCGGAAGGTCTCGACGGCCTCGGCCGACTTCATCGACGCCGGCGTGAACACCGGCGGGCCCATGGTCTCGGCGAAGGCGTGCACCGGCGAGGGCGTCAGCTTCTGGCCCCGGCCGCGCGGCTTCGGCGGCTGGCTGTAGACGGCCACGATCTCGTGGCCGCTGGCGATCAGCTCGGCCAGCGAGGGCACGGCGAATTCGGGAGTTCCCATGAAGGCGAGGCGCATGGCAGGCGGTGTGCCTCATGCGCGGGACGGGGACAAGGCGAGGGGGCGTCGGAGCGGGTTACGGCCCGGTAGGCGAGGTTGGCTTTCGATCCGTCGGGCCCTCTTCCGGATCTGCCTTCCGCACGTTCGCCACTCTCAACGGCCGTCATCCTCGGGCTTGACCCGAGGATCAGAGGCGGGAGGCGGGCTGTGCGGCGGTGACGGTCCTGCGCCTCCGCCCGTGCGATCTTCGACGGAGCACCGGATGGTCTGATCCTCGGGTCAAGCCCGAGGATGACGGGGGTGGGGAGCGTTACGCCAACCCTACTGCCAGCGGGTCTTGACGCCGCCGCCCTCGTCCCATTCGCCGCCGGCGTCGAAGGCGTCGTCGAAGTCGAGCAGCCGGTCCAGCAGAATGCCCGCCACCACGCCCACGGCGGCGACGCCGATCAGGGTGGCGAGGCTGGCTACCCCGATCTTTTCGTTGCGCGTCAGCCGGCGACGGCCGGCGGGGTCGATGATGCGGTCGCGGTTGCGCTTGAGGCGGGCCATCAGGCGGCCATCCTCGCGGCCTTCTTGACCTTGGCCACGGCCCGGTCGCGCTTCAGTCGCGACAGGTGGTCGATGAACAGCACGCCGTTCAGGTGATCCATCTCGTGCTGGATGCAGACGGCGTACAGGCCCTCGCACTCTTCCTCGACCGTCTCGCCGGTGTAGTTCAGATAGCGGATGCGGGCCCGGGCCGGCCGTTCGACGGCGTCGTAATAGTCGGGGATCGACAGGCAGCCCTCTTCGTAGGGCAGGGTCTCTTCCGAGGTCCACAGGATCTCGGGATTGACGAAATAGCGCGGGTTGCGGCGTTCCGCGTCGTATTTGGCGCGGTCCTCGTCGGACATTTCGGCGGGGTCGTCGTCGCAGCTGACGCCGTCCTTGTCGCCCAGGTCCATGACGATGACGCGGCGGGTGTCGCCGATCTGCACGGCGGCCAGGCCGATGCCGGGGGCGTCGTACATGGTCTCCAG
>CAZGPS010000249.1:0-4115 GCA_964527675.1 uncultured Brevundimonas sp.
GAGTGTTCCGGTCCCTGCCCCTCGTAGCCGTGCGGCAGCAGCATGGTCAGGCCGCACATGCGCAACCATTTGCGCTCGCCCGAGGTGATGAACTGGTCGATCACCACCTGGGCCCCGTTCACGAAGTCGCCGAACTGGGCTTCCCACATCACCAGGGTGTTGGGGTCGGTCAGGGCGGAGCCGTCTTCAAAGCCCAGCACCGCCTCCTCCGACAGGGCCGAGTCGATGACCTCGAACTGGGCCTGGCCGTCGGACAGGTTGTTCAGCGGCACATAGCGGGCCTCGGTCGTCTGGTCGACGATGCCCGAGTGGCGCTGGGAGAAGGTGCCGCGCACCGAGTCCTGGCCCGACAGGCGGACCGGGAAGCCCTCGTCCAGCAGCGATGCGAAGGCCAGGCTCTCGGCCGTGGCCCAGTCGATATTGGCGCCGCTGCTGATCATCTCGCGCCGGCCGTCCATGACGCGCTTCAGCGTCTTGTGCACGTCGACGTCGTTGGGCAGGGTGGTCAGGCGGTGGCCGAGGTCCAGAAGTTTCGCGGCGGGCACCGAGGTCTCGCCGCGGCGCTCCTCGCCGTCGGGCTGGCCGATGCCGGTCCACTGACCGTCCATCCAGTCGGCCTTCTTGGCCTCGAAGGTTTTGCCGGCCTCGAACTCGGCGTCGAGGAAGGCCTCGAACCGGGTCACCTCGGCGTCGACCTCGGCCTGGCTGGTGACGCCCTCAGCGATCAGTCGTTCGGTGTAGATCTCGCGCGTCGAGGGCAGGGCGCGGATCTTCGAATACATCAGCGGCTGGGTGAAGGTCGGATCGTCGCCCTCGTTGTGGCCGAAGCGGCGGTAGCAGAACATGTCCACCACCACGTCCTTGTGGAATTTCTGCCGGAACTCGGTCGCCACCTTGGCGGCGAAGACCACGGCTTCCGGATCGTCGCCGTTGACGTGGAAGATCGGCGCCTGGACCATCAGGGCCACGTCCGACGGATAGGGCGAGCTGCGCGAGTTGCGCGGGCTGGTGGTGAAGCCGATCTGGTTGTTGACGACGAAATGGATCGTCCCGCCGGTGCGGTAGCCCTTCAGCCCCATCAGGGCGAAGCATTCGGCGACCACGCCCTGGCCGGCGAAGGCGGCGTCGCCGTGAATCAGCAGCGGCACCACCTTGGAGCGGTCCAGGGCCCATTTCTCTTCCGGCAGGCCGGCGTTGGCCTCGCGGATGTCGAAGGCCTGTTTCGCCCGCGCCTTGCCGAGAACCACCGGATTGACGATCTCGAGGTGCGACGGATTGGCCGTCAGCGACAGGTGCACCTTGTTGCCGTCGAACTCGCGGTCCGAGCTGGCGCCCATATGGTATTTGACGTCGCCCGAGCCCTCGATGTCCGACGGCACGGTCGAGCCGCCCTGGAACTCGTGGAAAATGGCGCGATAGGGCTTGCCCATCACCGCCGCCAGGGTGTTCAGCCGGCCGCGGTGGGCCATGCCCAGCACGATCTCGTCGACGCCCAGGGCGCCGCCGCGCTTGATGATCTGCTCCAGCGCCGGGACCATGGCCTCGCCGCCGTCCAGGCCGAACCGCTTGGTGCCCGGGAAGCGTTTGTGCAGGAAGCGCTCGAAGCCCTCGGCCTCGATCAGCTTGTTGAGGATGGCCAGCTTGCCTTCCTTCGTGAAGGCGTTCTGCTCGAACTTGTCCGGGCCCTCGAAACGGGCCTGAAGCCAGTTCTTCTCCTCCGGCTCGGCGATATGCATGAACTGGATGCCGATGTGGCCGCAGTAGGTGCGCCTGAGGATCGCCAGCACTTCGCGGATGGTCCCGGTCTGCAGGCCCAGCACGCCGTCCAGATAGATCGGCCGGTCGAGGTCGGCCTCGCTGAAACCGTAGAATTCCGGGGTCAGCTCCGGGTTCTCGTTCGGCTGTTCGATGCCCAGCGGGTCCAGCGTCGCCTGCAGATGGCCGCGCACGCGATAGCTGCGGATCAGCATCAGGGCGCGGATCGAGTCATGGGCGGCGGCGCGGATGGCCTCGCCGGAAACGCCTTCCGACGGGGCCGGCGACGCAGCAGCGGCGGCCGGCGCGGCGGCGGGCTTTTTCAGGTCGGGCTTCGGAGCCGGCCAGCGGCCGTCGAACACGGCGGCGGCCTCGGTCGGCTCCGAGGCCGTGGAGCGGCCCCAGGACCCGGCGCCGCCCGCCGCGATCACCGTCTCGGCATTGTCCCGCAGCTGGTCGAAGAAGGCGCGCCACTCTGTCGAAACGGTCGCCGGATCGGCGGCCCATTTCTCATGCAGGTCCTCGATGAACGAGGCGTTCGAGCCATACAGGAAGCTGGTCTCGGCAAAGACCTGGTTCAGCCGACCGGCATCGTCCGCCATTGTTCTCGTCGCGTCCCTTGGGCGGCGCGCGCACGTCCGCGCGGAGCCAGCGCTGCTGATATAGGCGCTGTTTCCTTATGGGTCATGACCGAATGGGGGCGAAAGGGCGGAAATTCTCCCGAATTCGATGAATTTCATCGCTTTCGTGCCCCACAGGTGGGACATCGGTTTGTCATCCCGGACGCCGCGAGAGCGGCGATCCGGGACGCCGGAGTAAGCCATACGGGCCCTCCCGGAAGCGCAGCTATCCGGGAGACAGCTCAGGGACAGGGTTCGGGATCGCGCCGGCTCCCGGACAATCGCACGGCGATTTCCGGGAGACTGGTCAAGGGGCGCAGACCGTCCCGGATCGCCGCTTTCGCGGCGTCCGGGATGACAATCCGCCGTCAGCCCTTCAGCACTTCCACCAGGGTCGCGCCCAGGCGGGCCGGGGACGGCGAGACGGTGATGCCCGCGGCCTGCATGGCGGCGATCTTGGACTCCGCATCGCCCTTGCCGCCCGAAACGACGGCGCCGGCGTGGCCCATGGTGCGACCCTTGGGCGCGGTGCGGCCGGCGATGAAGCCGACCATCGGCTTGGAGCGGCCCTTCTTCGCCTCGTCGATCAGGAACTGGGCCGCATCCTCCTCGGCCCCGCCGCCGATCTCGCCGATCATGACAATCGACTGGGTCTCGGGGTCGGCGAGGAACAGCTCCAGCACGTCGATGAATTCGGTGCCCTTGACCGGGTCGCCGCCGATGCCGACGGCCGTGGTCTGGCCGAGGCCCTCGTTGGTGGTCTGGAACACCGCCTCATAGGTCAGGGTGCCCGAGCGCGAGACGATGCCCACGTTGCCCTTCTTGAAGATCGAGCCCGGCATGATGCCGATCTTGCACTCTTCCGGGGTCAGGATGCCGGGGCAGTTGGGGCCCAGCAGCCGCGACTTCGACCGGTCCAGCCGCGCCTTGACCCGCACCATGTCCAGCACCGGAATGCCCTCGGTGATGCAGGTGATGAAGGGCACCTCGGCCTCGATGGCCTCGATGATGGCGTCTGCGGCGCCCGCCGGCGGGACGTAGATCACCGAGGCGTCAGCGCCGGTGGCCTCCTTGGCTTCGGCGACCGAAGCGTAGATCGGCAGGCTCTCGCCCTCCGACCCGTGCCAGATCTCGCCGCCCTTGGACGGGTGCACGCCACCGACCATCTTCGTCCCGAAGTAGCGCAGCGCCTGTTCGGTGTGGAAGGTGCCGGTCTTGCCGGTCAGGCCCTGGACGATGACCTTGGTGTTCTTGTCGACGAGGATGGACATGGGATTGCTCTGATTATTCGGTCAGCGGGACGGTCGGTGGCGGGCCCGGAGGCTCAGCCGACCGCCGCGACGATCTTCTGGGCGGCGTCGTCGAGGTCGTCGGCCGCGGTGATGGCCAGGCCCGACTCATTGAGGATGCGCTTGCCCTCGGCGACATTGGTGCCCTCCAGACGGACGACCAGCGGCATCTTCAGCCCGACTTCCTTCACCGCCGCGACCACGCCCTCGGCGATGACGTCGCAGCGCATGATGCCGCCGAAGATGTTGACCAGAATGCCCTCGACCGCGGGGTCGGCGGTGATGATCTTGAACGCCGCCGCGACCTTTTCCTTGGAGGCCCCGCCGCCGACGTCGCAGAAATTGGCCGGCTCTTTTCCGTACAGCTTGATGATGTCCATCGTCGCCATGGCCAAGCCGGCGCCGTTGACCATGCAGCCGATGTTGCCGTCGAGGGCGACATAGGCGAGGT
>CAZGPS010000250.1:0-4103 GCA_964527675.1 uncultured Brevundimonas sp.
TGCACGCCGAGATGCGGGCGCTGGACTCAGTCATCATGGCCTGCGGCGACGCCAATCAGGTGCCGGCCGGCGGGGCGCTGGCGGTCGACCGGGACGGCTTCTCGCAGGCGGTGACGGCGAAGCTGGAAGCGCATCCGCTGGTCACCATCGTGCGCGAGGAGATCGCCGGCCTGCCGCCCGAGGACTGGGAAAACGTCATCGTCGCCACCGGGCCGCTGACCTCGCCGGCTCTGGCCGAGGCGATCCTGAAGACGACCGGCGAGGAGAGCCTGAGCTTCTTCGACGCCATCGCGCCCATCGTCCACGCCGACTCGATCGACTTCGACATCGCCTGGCGGCAGTCGCGCTATGACAAGGAGGGCCCGGGCGGGGACGCGGCGGCCTACGTCAACTGCCCGATGGACAAGGCCCAGTACGAGGCCTTCATCGACGCCCTGCTGAACGGCCCGAAGGCCGAGTTCAAGGAGTGGGAGAACGTCCCCTATTTCGACGGCTGCCTGCCGATCGAAGTGATGGCCGAGCGGGGCCGCGAGACCCTGCGTCACGGGCCGATGAAGCCCGTCGGCCTGACCAATCCGCGCGACCCGCAGGTCAAGGCCTACGCCATCGTCCAACTGCGGCAGGACAATGCGCTGGGGACGCTGTTCAACATGGTCGGCTTCCAGACCAAGCTGAAGCACGGCGCCCAGGCCGAGGTGTTCCGCATGATCCCGGGGCTGCACGAGGCGCAGTTCGCGCGGCTGGGCGGGCTGCATCGCAATACCTTCCTCAACTCGCCGAAGCTGCTGGATCGGCAGTTGCGGCTGAAGGCCCTGCCGCGTCTGCGCTTCGCCGGGCAGGTGACCGGGGTCGAGGGCTATGTCGAAAGCGCCGCCATGGGGCTGCTGACCGGGCGGCTGGCGGCGGCCCAGGCGCTGGGCCGCGAGCTGGCGCCTCCGCCGCCGGAGACGGCCATGGGGGCGCTGGTCGAGCACATCACCGGCGGGCATCTGGAGGGGTCGAAATTCCAGCCGATGAACATCAACTATGGCCTGCTGCCGCCGCTGGAGGCGCCGAAGGTCGACGCCGAGGGGCGGAAGATTCCGCCGAAAGATCGCGGGCGGGCGAAGAAGCGGCTCATGAGCCTGCGGGCGATGGAGTCGTTGAAGGCCTGGCGGGACGCGGGCTGATGGCGGAGCCTTCCGAGCTTGAACGGCTCACCGCCCGCCGGGTGACCCTGATCTACCGCCTCGACCTGATCGCGAAGGGGGCGCAGCTGACGTATGATGACGGCTCGCCGGTCGACATGGCCAGCGAAACGGCGCGGCTGACGGACGAGGTCGCGCGGCTCGACCGCAAGATCGCCCTGCTGGGCCCGGCGGCCGGTCAGGCCTGACATGCGTCCCTCCCCTCTCGCCCCCGTTCGCGCGGCCATCCGCCAGCGGATCAGCGACGTCTTCAACGACGCCGACAGGGGCGAGCGGCCGGTGCTGCGGCGGGCCGATGCGCTGTTCCCGCCGGACTCGGTGGCGTGGAAGGTCAATGGCGACGTGGTCACCATGATGATCGGCGGCGTCTCGGGCCTGTTGTTGCAGATGCTGCATCCGGCGGTGCTGGCGGGGGTGTGGGACCATTCGGACTTCCGGGCCGACATGCACGGGCGGCTGCGGCGGACGGCGAAATTCATCGCTGTGACCACCTATGACCACGCCGAGGCGGGCCAGGCGGTGATCGACAAGGTCAACCGGATTCACAGCAGGCTGGGCGGCGTCCTGCCGGACGGGACGCCCTATCGGGTGAGCGATCCGGAGCTGCTGGCCTGGGTGCATGTGACCGAGACGATCAGCTTTCTCGACGCCTGGATCCGCTATGCCGAGCCGGCGATGCCGCGGGCGGAGCAGGACGCCTATTTCGCCGAGATGGCGCGGGTGGGCGAGGCCCTGGGGGCCGATCCCCTGCCCCGCGACCGGGCCGCGGCCGAGGCGCTGATCCAGAGTTTCCGGCCGCGGCTGAAGGCCGACGCGCGGACGCGGGAGGTGGCGCAGATGGTGATGCGGCAGCGGGTCGGCTCGCCCGCCGTCGACGCGGCGGCGGGGGTGATCATGCAGGCCGGTCTCGATCTGCTGCCGGACTGGGCGCGCCGGATGCACGCCCTGCCGCCGGGCCTGCCGGCGCCGCTGGTGCGTGGCGGGGCCCTGACGACGGCGCGGCTGCTGCGCTGGGCTTTCCGCGGATCGCCGAACCGTGGGGTGCACCCGAAGGAGGTGACCGCCTTCCCCCGCTAGCCGCCGCGGCCGCCGTGTTTGGCGTATTCGAGCCGGGCGATGGTGCGGTTGTGAACTTCGTCGGGGCCGTCGGCGATGCGCAGGGTGCGGACCATGGCGTACATCTCGGCCAGGGGCGTGTCGGCCGAGACGCCGGCGCCGCCGAAGGCCTGGATGGCGTCGTCGATGACCTGCAGCGCCATGCGCGGGGCGGCGACCTTGATCTGGGCGATCTCGGACTTGGCGTTCTTGGCCCCGGCCTCGTCCATCATCCAGGCGGCCTTGAGCACCAGCAGGCGGCACATCTCGATATTGGTGCGGGCTTCGCCGATGCGCTGTTCCCAGACCGAGTGTTCAGCCAGGGCCTTGCGGAAGGCGGTGCGGCTGAGCAGGCGGGCGGTCATCAGCTCCAGCGCGCGTTCGGCGGCGCCGATGACGCGCATGCAGTGGTGGATGCGGCCCGGGCCGAGGCGGCCCTGGGCGATCTCGAAGCCGCGGCCCTCGCCGGCGATCAGATTCTCCACCGGGACGCGGACGTTCTCCAGCACCACCACGGCGTGGCCGATCGGGCGTTCGTCATAGCCGAAGACCGAGAGCATGCGCTCGATACGGAAGCCCGGCGTATCGGTCGGGACGAGGATCTGCGACTGCTGGGTGTGGACCGAGGCGTCCGGGTCGGTCTTGCCCATGACGATGCTGATGGCGACGTTGGGGTGGCCCATGTTGGTCGACCACCATTTGCGGCCGTTGATCACATAGTGGTCGCCGTCGCGCTCGATCCGGGTCTGGATGTTGGTGGCGTCGGACGAGGCGACCTCGGGCTCGGTCATCAGGAAGGCCGAGCGAATCTCGCCGGCCATCAGCGGCTTGAGCCATTTCGCCTGCTGGGCCTCGTTCCCGTACATATGGAGGACTTCCATATTGCCGGTGTCGGGGGCGTTGCAGTTGAAGACCTCGGCCGACCAGAGGGCGCGGCCCATCTGCTCGGCCAGCGGGGCGTATTCGAGGTTGGTCAGGCCGGCGCCGTGGTCGCCGGGCAGGAACATGTTCCACAGGCCGGCCTCGCGGGCCTGGGCCTTCATCTCCTCCATCACCGGCGGCTGGCGGGTGTGGTCCTCGCGGACCTGGGCCCAGTATTCCGCCGAGCGCGGCAGGACCTTGTCCTCCATGAAGCGGCGCACGCGATCCTGCCAGTGCAGGGCCTTGTCGCTGGGGCGGAAGTCCATGGGGAGCAGTCCTTCTCGAAAAGACAAACGGCGCGGATCCCTTCGGACGCCGCGCCGTCGAGGTCGTTGTCTCAGGGCAAAGTCAGCGCTTCAGCAGCGGCGCCAGCTTCTGGGCGATCATCATGTCGCCGGCGATCTTCAGCTTGCCCTGCATGAAGGCCATCATCGGATCGAGCTTGCCGTCCGACAGGGCCATGAAGTCGTCCCAGGACATGGAGACGGTGGCGTCGGCGGGCTTGTCTTCGTTGGTCACGCTGTTGGGGACCGAGGCGCCGTCGATGTAGATCTTGCCCTGGTCGCCCAGGTCCAGCTTGACGGTCTTGCCGAGGCCGGAGTTGTCGCCGACGCGGCTGCGGATGTGTTCGGTGACTTGAGCCAGATCGGCCATGGTGGGTCTCCTGAAGAGGTTGAGCCTTCGACCTAGACCCGGCGGGCGCCCGTGCCAAGATCACGTGGCGTCAAGTTGATCGCCGGCCATGCGGTCTCGCCCCGTGGCGCGGGAGCGCCCGGGTCGACGGGAAGGCGTGCGGAGCGCCGGGCCTGCGCCCGGAGTTCGTTGTGGATTACCGTTTCGACGCAGACCGACGCTCCGCGTGGAGGCGGACGGAAGCTTGCGACGGGTGGCGGTCTTATC
>CAZGPS010000251.1:0-4094 GCA_964527675.1 uncultured Brevundimonas sp.
GCGGCGGCGCGGGCGGCGGCGGCCTCCTCACGCAGGGCCTCATCGGCCCCTGTATCCGGCGTAGCGGGCGGGGCGGCCGGCTCGGCGGCCTCCACCTCGGCCGCGGCGGGTTCAGCGCGCTCGCCCGCCAGCAGCAGGGCGTCAACCCGTCCGTCGGCGTCGGTCAGCGGCAGCATGGACCAACGGATGCCCTCGCCCGCGCCGCGCCGGGACACGATCGCTTCGGCCTCGCCGGCAGGGGCGGCGAGGGCGGCGCGGAGGGACTGGCGGCCCTCGACCCGTTCATCCTCATCGAGGAACAGTTCGGCGAAATCGCCCCCGGCCTCCTCGCGACCCAGAACCGCCAACGCCGTGCGGTTCGCCTCGCGCACCCGCCCGTCGGCGTCGACCACGACCAGGGCGCTGGAGGCCGCGTCGAACACCCGGCGGGTCAGGTCGTCGGCGACCGGCGGGGCTTCGACCACGACCGGCTCGGGCGTGATCAGGCCTTCGGTCTCGACAATGGCGGCGGTCGAGCCGGTGATCTGACCCTGCTCGTTCTCGATCGGCATGGCCGTGACCGAGACCAGAATCTTGCGGCGGGTGGCGGGGTTGGCCAGCAGATGCTGGAACCCCCTGACTGTCTGCCCCCTCAGGGCCCGGGCGCTGGGCAGCAGATCCGGCGGGATGGGCCGGCCGTCAGGGAAGGTGATGCCCCAGGTGGCCGAGTGGAAGCGCAGGCCGATCAGCTCGGCGTCCCGCCGCCCCAGAAGCTGGTGCGCCGCCCGGTTGGCGAAGACGAACTTGCCCTGGCGGTCGGTTTCGACCAGCGGGACCGGGATGGCGTTCAGGGTCTCGAACAGCCGCTTCTGGGAATCTTCGGCCACCCTTTGAACCAGGTCCAGCTGCCCGGATGCGTCCACGTGCCGGGACCGGTTGGCGGCGGCCAGCCACAGGCCGATCAGGCCGATGACCCAACCGACGGCCGCCAGACCGCCCAGAACCCATACCCAGTTGACCTGGCCTTCCAGAAACATGCGCCCCGACTGTCCCGTTCTGGCGCCCCGTGGCGCCGCTCGGGCGATACCTTGCAAACGGCGAACCGGAACAGCCCGGTTTCCCCGCCAAGGCGACTAGCCGGGCCAGCCCATGCCGTCCAGCACCCCCGTGCCGGATCGGGACAGGCGACCCCGGAAAGAGGCCGGGCGGCGACACCCGGCCTCTCCCTGACTGGTGTGTGGCCGCCAGATCAGAAGGCGACGCGCATGACCAGCTGATAGACCGGTCCCGCGGACTCGGTTTCCAGCTCATACTCGTCGTAGTCCCGGGCGATCTGGTCGGCCTGGTCGTCGAACTTGTCGAACACCTCGTCCTTCGAGCTGTCGAGCAGGTTGGAGCCGGTCAGGCGGATGACGGTGTTGGAGAAGATGCGCTTCTCGAGGAACACTTCCAGATCGGCGCCGTAGGAGGTCACGACCTCTTCCGCATAGACGCGCTCGAAGGCGTCGCCCTGTTTGCGGTAGGTCGCGCCGAAGGCCGCGCCCCAGCTCGGGATGTCGTGGGTGAAGCCGAAGTTGACCACATAGTCCGACTGGCTGTTGAAGCGGCGCTCGCCCATGACGTCCTCGACCTGGCTGTCCAGCCAGGAGGCGTTCAGGAACACGCCCGTCGTCTCCATGCCGATGAAGTCCAGCGGTGTGGAGAGGTCGAACTCGACGCCATAGACCTGACCGTCGCCGACGTTGTCGATCGACTCGATGAAGGTCCCGGGTCCGCCGCTGCCTTGCAGGCCGGTGTTGATGTCCTCGATCAGGTCGGTGACGTCGCGGTAGAAGGCGTTGATGCCGACGACGCCGCGACGGCCCAGCCGACGCTCGAAACCAATGTCCACGCCCCAGGCCGTTTCCGGCTCGAGCAGCGGATTGCCGCGGAAATCATTGTCGCCGTGTTCCTCCTCCAGGGTCACCGGGGCCAGATCGTCGAAATCGGGGCGGCGGATGGTGCGCGCGACCGACAACGTCAGCCGGTCCGTGTCCGAGAGGCGATAGCGCAGGCTGGCCGAGGGCAGCAGCACAGCGAAGTCGTTGTCCACGCCGGCAATGGTGGTGTCGGTGGTCTCGTAACGCAGACCGGCCTGCCACTTCAGGGCGCCGCCCTCGCCCGAAAGCATCACATACGGGTCGATCCGGGTTTCCTCGATGATGTAGCTGCCGGTGTTGAACACGAACGGCGGTTGGGCCGGGCGCGGGGCCGGGGCGTTGGGAATGTTGAAACGCACGCGGTCGGCCACCACGGTCGTGGAGTCGCGGTCCTTCTGGATCGCCTGGACGCCGAACTCGAGTTCCACATCACCGCCGAGGGGGCGGGTGTGCTCGATCGCGGCCGAAACCTCCTCGTCCTGCAGGTCGCGGAACTCCAGGTCGGCCGTGAAGCGGTCCTCTTCGGGGAAGGGCAGGCCGTCGCGCAGATATTCGGCCTCGTTCTCGAACTCCTCCTGCTCGTCGTCAAAGGCGGCATAGCCCAGTTTGAATCGCGTCTCGCCACCGAACATTGCCCGGGCATAGCGCGCCCGCAGGGCCAGGTTGTCCGTCTGGATGTCGACGTTGTTGTCGTTGATCGTCAGGATGTTGGCCTGGGTCTGGATGCCGTCCCGATACTCGATCGAGTCCTCGTCGGCGAAACGGTCCGTGCGCACGAAGACGCCGGACAGATCGAGGGTTCCGCCCCCGACCTCGACCTCATAGGCGGCGTTGAACGAATAGTCGGTGCCGTCGCGGACGTCGGTCTGGACCTCGACATTGTCGAGCGTGCCGCCCGGCTCGTCGAAGCGCTGGCTGAACTTGTTCTTGGGGTTGCGACGGTCCTGGACGCTGGCGCCGACCAGCAGCCGGCCCGGGCCGACCTCGCCACCGTAGACGGCGCCGAAGGTGCCGCCGATCTCCTCGTCCGGGAACATCAGGGCGCCGGCGCGGATATAGCCGCCATCCAGCGCCAGAGCGTCACGCAACACGATGTTGATGGCGCCCGCCAGGGCGTCGCCCGAACGGTTGGCCGAGGAGGACCGGACCACCTCGACGCGCTCGATCAGCTCGGCCGGGATGCGATCGCCGAAGAAGGAACGATCGGCCTCGCCGCCGGGCACCCGCTCGCCGTTGATCAGGATCTGGGTATAGCCGGGGTCGAGACCGCGCAGCCTCACCCCGTCCGCTTCCAGAATATCCGACAGGAAGGTCACGCTGGGGACGCGCTTCAGGGCGTCGCCCACGGTCAGAGGCTCGAAGCGCTGGAAGAATTCGAGATCGTAGGACAGGGTCGGAACCACGTCGTCGGTGCGGTTTCGCATCACCGGCTCGCCGGTGACAATCACCTCGTCCAGCGAGGTGACCGGGCCCTGGGGACCGGCGGCGGAGCCCGATTGGGCGAAGGCGGCGCCGGCGAAGGCGAGCGGCGCGAGCGCGGCGCCGAGCAGAAGTCCGAATTTCATGGAAAGGCATCCCGATGGCCCGGTCGCCCCCACGGTGCCGGATCCTGCTGCTCAGCTAGGCCGGAGGGGCGACGCCGTCGCGACGCTTTCGAGACCCGGGTTTGGCGTTTTTGGAACGTCCGCGTGACAAGCTGTCCCGATGCGGAGCGATCTTCGCCGGGCGGAGCCGGCCAGAAAGCAAGAAAGCCCGGTCGCGATGACCGGGCTTCCTGGATCGACTGGAGCGGGCGAAGAGATTCGAACTCTCGACCCCAACCTTGGCAAGGTTGTGCTCTACCACTGAGCTACGCCCGCACTTCAGTCGGAGGCGGGCGTATACCGAGCGACCCGGCCCCTCGCAAGTCCCCCGGCCCAGAATTCCGCGCTCAGGCGGCGAGGCTCCGCGAGCCGGACGATGGCGCCCTGCCCGCGCGTCAGCGCGGGGCGAGCCGAATGGCTCCATCAAGCCGGATGCATTCGCCGTTGATGTAGACGTTTCGGGCCAGTTCCAGCACCAGCGAGGCGTAGTCGGCGGGCGTGCCCAGACGGCTGGGGAAGGGGATGGCGGCGGCAAGGGCGTCCTGGATCTTCTGGTCCATGCCGGCCATCATCGGCGTCCACATGATGCCGGGCAGGATGGTGTTGCAGCGGA
>CAZGPS010000252.1:0-4080 GCA_964527675.1 uncultured Brevundimonas sp.
GCCAAGCTGGAGCAGTATCCCGACCAGCTGGCCCGCGCCTGCGTCGACCTCGCCAAGGACTGGCGCACCGACCGCTACCTGCGCCGGCTGGAGGCCATGCTGCTGGTGGCGGACAAGAGCTCAATCTTCACCGTCACCGGCGTCGGCGACGTTCTGGAGCCCGAGCATGGCGTGGCCGCGGTCGGATCAGGCGGCAACTACGCCCTCGCGGCGGCCCGCGCCCTGCTGGACCATACCGAAATGGACGCCGAACAGATCGCCCGCCGGGCCATGTCCATCGCCGCGGACATCTGCGTCTACACCAACGGCAACCTGACCGTGGAGACGCTGGAGTAGGTTGGCTGTAGTGGGTCATGCCAGCGCTGGCTGGTTCATCACGAAGACCACGAAGGATGCACGAAGGACACGAAGGGACCGCGCCCCTGCCTGCCGAAGCCGAGCGTGTCGGTCGCGTCGTCGTCGACTCCACCCTGACAGTGCATCGTGTGTTGGGGCCGGGCTTGCTGGAATCGGTTTACGAAGCCTGTCTCGCCGAAGAGCTCCGGCGCCGGGGACTTCGGGTAGAGCGGCAGGTTGGCGTGCCTGTCGCCTACGGCGACATTCGCCTCGATGTCGGCCTGCGCCTTGATCTTCTGGTCGACGATCTCGTCGTGATCGAGATCAAGGCGATCGACGCCTTGGCGTCGATCCATACGGCCCAGGTTGCGACCTATCTTCGCTTTTCAGGTCGGCGGCTTGGCTACCTGATCAACTTCAATACGACCCTGCTCAAGAACGGGCTTCGGCGGGTCGTGCGTTGACCTTCGTGATCTTCGTGCCCCCCTCGTGTCCTTCGTGATGAACCTTCCCCTCTCGCCAACCTCCCTCCGCCCACCCATCTGAGCGCCATGACCGACCTCTCCCCCCGCGAAATTGTCTCCGAACTCGACCGCTTCATCGTCGGCCAGGACGACGCCAAGCGCGCCGTCGCCGTCGCCCTGCGCAACCGCTGGCGGCGCAAGCGCGTGCCCGAGGACCTGCGCGACGAGGTCACGCCGAAGAACATCCTGATGATCGGCCCCACCGGCGTCGGCAAGACCGAGATCGCCCGCCGCCTCGCCAAACTGGCCGGCTCGCCCTTCCTCAAGGTCGAGGCGACCAAATTCACCGAGGTCGGCTATGTCGGCCGCGACGTCGACCAGATCATGCGCGACCTCGTCGAGGCGGCCCTGCTCATGGTGCGCGACAATCGCCGCACGGGCGTGAAAGCCAAGGCCGAGGCCGCCGCCGAGGAGCGCATTCTGGACGCCCTCGTCGGCCCCGGCTCGCAGCCGGCCACACGCGACAGCTTCCGCAAGAAGCTGCGCGCCGGCGAGCTGGACGACAAGGAGGTCGAGCTGCAGCTGGCCGACACCGCCTCGCCGATGCAGGGCATGGACCTGCCGGGTGGCGGCGGCATCGGCATGATCAATCTGTCGGAAATGCTGGGCAAGCTGGGCGGCGGGCGGACGAAGACGGTCAAGCTGGCCGTGCGCGACGCCGTCGGCCCGCTGGTCACCGAGGAGAGCGACAAGCTGCTGGATCAGGACAGCCTGACCCGCGAGGCCCTGCTGCTGGCCGAGAACGAGGGCATCGTTTTTCTGGACGAGATCGACAAGGTGGCGGCGCGCCAGGGCGCCTCGGGCGCCGACGTCAGCCGCGAGGGGGTCCAGCGCGACCTGCTGCCGCTGATCGAGGGCACCACGGTGTCGACCAAATACGGGCCGGTGAAGTCCGACCATGTGCTGTTCATCGCCTCGGGCGCCTTCCATGTCGCCAAGCCGTCCGACCTGCTGCCCGAACTGCAGGGCCGGCTGCCGATCCGGGTCGAGCTCAAGGCCCTGACGCGCGACGACTTCGTCCGCATCCTGACCGAGCCCGAGGCCAATCTGATCCGCCAGAACCAGGCCCTGCTGGCCACGGAAGACGTGACCCTGACCTTCACCGACGACGCCGTCGCGGCGCTGGCCGACGCGGCGGTGGCGGCCAATTCCACCGTCGAGAACATCGGCGCCCGGCGGCTGGTGACGGTGCTGGAACGGGTGCTGGAGGAGACCAGTTTCAAGGCCTCCGACCTGGCCGGCCAGACGGTGGCCTTCGACGGCGATCAGGTGCGCGACAAGGTGGCCGATCTGGCGCGGGACGCGGATCTGAGCCGGTTCATCCTCTGATCGCCGATCCGGCGGGGCCCTCGGTCGTAGAGCGGGGGACTGACCGGAGGAAGCCATGATCCGTCCACTCGCCTTCGCCCTTGTGCTGGCCGCCGTATCGCCGAGCGCCGCCTTGGCCCAGTCAGGTTCGGTCGACATGGACCGGTTCTCCGGCCGATGGTTCGAGGTGCTGCGCAGCCCCAATGACGTCCAGAGGGACTGCCGGCGGTCGCAGATCGACTTCACGGCGCAGGCGCGCGCCGACCGCTACAGCCTCGTGGTGCGATGTACGCGCCAGGCCGACGGGGAGATTGAGTTTCTGCGGGCCAACGCAAGGATCACCGACCCGGGCGCCAACACCCGTTTCCGCTTCACCCTGACCGGCCTGCTCAGCTTCGGCGGTCTGGCGGGTCAGAACTACCGGGTCGTCGACCGGGCCGCGGACTACAGCTGGGCCATTCTCGCCCTGCCGAACGGCTCGGACTGGTGGATCTGGCACCGCAGCCAAACTCCGACGGCGGCTGTCCGCACCCAGCTGATCGCCCGCGCCCGCGCCGCAGGCCTCGACACCAGTCAGGTCGTCCATACCGGCTGGTGAGAAAAAGGCCTGCCACGACCCGCCTTGAAGTTGGAACGAAAGCCGAACATAACTCGCTTATGCCCGCCGCCGCCGTTCATATCGATCTCGTCTTCAGCCGTCCCGCCACGACCCTGACGGTCACCCGTGGCGCGGCGCGGTTGATGGCCGACATGGGCTATGCGCCGCTGCTGGAGGTCGGCCTGCCCAACGGCCGCCGGGCCGACGTCATGGCCCTGGGCCCACGCGGCGAGATCGCCATCTGCGAGGTCAAGTCGGGGCTGGAGGATTTCCGCGTCGACCGCAAATGGGGCGAGTACCGGCCGTACTGCGACCTGTTCTATTTCGCCGTGGCGCCGGAGTTTCCGTCGGACATCCTGCCGGACGAGCCGGGCCTGATCGTCGCCGACGGTTTCGGCGGGGCCGTGGTGCGCGAGGCCTGCGCCGCGCCCCTGGCCCCGGCCCGGCGCAAGGCCCTGACTATCGCCTTCGCCCGGCTGGGGGCGCTGAGGACGCTGCGGGATCAGCCGACGGGCTGAGCCGCTCCGGACGGGGCCGTGTCGACCACCCGGCCGCTCTCGCCGGCCGACATAATGGCGCTGACGGTGGCGGCGCAGCCCATCAGCGTCTCCTCCCCGATCTCGACCATGGCGGTCAGGGGGAAGGTCCGGCTGCTCATGCCGTCGCTGCAATCGGTCGCCATCAGGGTGACCTTGAGCGGCGTCCCCGTCGCCGTCGTCGCCTCCCAGATGGCCATCGTGCCCTGGAGCACCGGCTCGCCCTGCGGCGCCCGCTGCTCCGGCCGGTCGACGCCGGAATAGACCAGCTCCGACCCGGTCAGCTCGACCGCCCAGAACGGCTCGGTGCCCAGCGCGCGCAACGGCGCGGTCAGATCGACCCCGGCCAGCACCGGCGCCGCCTCGGGTGCGGCTTCGGTCGCCGCCGGCGCCTCGGCCGAGGGCGAACAGGCGGACAGGCTCAGGATGGCGAGGGTGGTGACGGCGAAGGCGCGCATGGAAATCTCCCGGGGGCGGGCATGGAGCGCAGGACGCGGGCCCTCGTCAAGCGTGGGCGCGTCGCCCGGCCGGGATCAGTCGATCAGGGCTGGCCGGCGGCGCCGGTGGAAACCGAGGCCATCAGCAGGCCATCGGACGGCTGGGCCGGGGCTTTGTAGATGAAGCCCCAGGTCGGATAGACGCTGGTGCCCAGGTCGTTGATCGGATTGTACCAGACCTTGACCGCGGTCCAGTCGCCCTTGTCCGAGACGTCGACGACGGTGACGTTCTCCTCGACCTTGCCGCGGCTGCCGCCCCAGTTGGCGTGGGTGACGCGGAT
>CAZGPS010000253.1:0-4073 GCA_964527675.1 uncultured Brevundimonas sp.
GCTGTCAGAGATGATCGAGCACCACGTCAAGGAAGAGGAGATGCGCTCGGAGGGGATGTTCAGCCAGGCCCGGGACGCCGGCCTCGACATGGACCGGCTGGCCGACCAGATGCGGGCGCGCAGGCGCACCGCCATGGAGGATTTCCAGGCCGGCAAACCGGCCGAGACGCGGACCCTTGAAGGGGACGATGTGGCCAGCGCCCTGGCCGACCGACCATTGGTCGAAGGCGTCCGCCACTGACCCGGGCGACATCCGCGCGCCGGACGGCCTGTAGCCTGGCCGCCCTCGCCCTGACGGCGGGGGCGGCCGCCTGCGCCGCGCCGCCCCTCTATGTTCAGGACGCTCCGCCGCCCACCCGCAGGGTGGTCGCGGTGGAGCCGCCGCATGAGGCGCCGCCCTCCAATGAGATCGAGCGGCGGCTGCTGGCGGCCCACAACGCCGAACGGGCGCAGGTCGGCGTCCCGCCGCTGCGCTGGGCCGACAATCTGGAGGCCGAGGCGCGGGTCTGGGCTCGCGAATTGATCGGCAGCGACCGTTTCGCCCACGATCCAGCCCTGCACGGCCATGGCGAGAACCTGTGGACCGGCTGGGGCGGGCGTCAGTTCACGCCCGAGGACATGGTCGGTGACTGGGTCGCGGAGAAGGCCCAATACCGCCACGACGCCTTTCCGAACGTCAGCCGGACAGGAAAGTGGAGCGACGTCGGTCACTACAGCCAGCTGGTCTGGCGCGATACGACCCACGTCGGCTGCGCGGTCGAGAGCCGGGGCGACCGATCGGTGCTGGCCTGCCGCTATGCGCCGCCGGGGAATATCGACGGGCGGCGGGCGTACTGAAGTGGGTGTGGGGCGTAGGGTATGGGGTGTGGGGTGTCGAGAGGTCCGCGCTCCGGTCCTGCTCACTGCACCTCACACCCCACGCACCACACCCTAGCTGACGTAGCCGGCCTGCATCAGTTCGGCGATGTGGACGATGGCGACGGGACGCTGGTCCTCGATCACCAGCAGGGTGGCGATCCTGTTCTGCGTCATCAGGTCGATGGCGTCGCTCATGCGGGCGTCGGGGCCGATGACCTTGGGCCGCGAGCTCATGACGTCGGCGGCGGTCAGGCCGTTCAGGTCGCGCGAGAAGGCCCGGCGCACGTCGCCGTCGGTGACGATGCCGGCGAGAGTTCCATCATCATTGACCACGGCGACGGCGCCCTTGCGGCCCTCGGTGATGGCCGAGACGACCTCGGCGAAGCCGGCGGTGACCGGCACGGTGGCCGGGGCCGGCGGGCGGTCGCCCATCCAGTCGCGCACGCTCTGCAGGCTCATGCCCAGCTTGCCGCCGGGGTGGTGCAGGCCGAAGGCCTCGGCGGTGAAGCCGCGGCGGTCCATCAGCACCATGGCCAGGGCGTCGCCGAGGGCCAGGGTCATCAGGGTCGAGGTGGTGGGGGCCAGGCCGTTGGGGCAGGCCTCGGCCACCTGGGGCATGGTCAGGCAGACGGCGGAGGAACGGCCGAGGAAACTCTGCGGCCGCTGGGTCAGGCCGATCACCGGAATGCCCTCGCGCTGGCAGTAGATCAGGGGATCGCGCAGCTCGCGGCTTTCGCCCGAGTTGGAGATGGCCAGAAGGGTGACGTCCTTGCGCAGCATGCCGAGGTCGCCGTGGCTCATCTCGGCCGGGTGGACGAAGAAGGCGTTGGTCCCGGTCGAGGCGAGGGTGGCGGCGATCTTGCCGCCGATGTGGCCCGACTTGCCCATGCCGGTGACGACCAGATAGCCGGGGCGCGACAGGATGATCTCGCAGGCCCGGGCGAGGCTGTCGTCGAGGCCGGCCTCGAGGGCCTGCAGCGCCTCGATGTTCAGCCGGATGACCTCGCGGGCGCGGTCGGTCATGGCGGCGGGGTCGGCGGACAGGACGGGTCTGGCGGCGTCGGTCATGCCCGCGATGTGGCGTATCGGGCGGAGATTGACAATCGCCGGAGCGCGTTCCGGCGATTGCTGCAATGCGAGAAAATGCGCCCCCGGGCTCAACCTTTGCCGCAGGATCGCGTTAGAAGGGGCCATGCGGACTTCAAACCTGATCACCGACGGCGCGACCGCGCCGGTCGAGGCCCTTGCGCATATGCCGCCGCCGCCCGACCGCCTGCCCCGGCCCGCCGCCCTGTTCCTGGACATGGACGGGGTGCTGGCGCCGCTGGCCGATACGCCGGACGCGGTCGGGCCCCGCCCCGAGCGGACGGCCGCGTTGAAAGCGGTGGCCGAACGGCTGAAGGGCCGGATCGCCATCATCAGCGGCCGGACCATCGCCGAGATCGATCGCATCGCCGAGGCCAGCGCCGCCTCGGCCTCGGGCGTGCACGGGCTGGAGCGACGCCGCGCCGACGGCTCGGTCGACCGAGCCCAGGCCGCGCCGGAAGTGCGGGACGCCATCGCCGCCTTCGAGGCCTTCGCCCGCACCCGCCCCGGGGTGATCGTCGAGGACAAGGCGGTGGCGGCGGGGCTGCACTATCGCGGCGCGCCCACAGAAGAGGCCGCGGCGCTGGCGCTGGCGGAGCAACTGTCCTCGGAGACGGGGCTGGCCCTGCAGGCCGGCAATCTGGTGGTCGAGCTGAAAACCCCCGGGACCAGCAAGGGCACAGCCCTGACCGCCTTCATGCACGAGGCCCCGTTCGCGGGCGCCGTCCCCATCATGCTGGGCGACGATCTCACCGATGAGGACGGCTTCATCGCCGCCGAGGCCCTGGGCGGGTTTGGCGTTCTGGTCGGGCCCGTCCGGGAGACCGCCGCTCGCTATGGCCTGCCCGATGTGGACGCCGTGCTGGCCTGGCTGAACAGCGTCGAGGAGCGTGCATGACCCCCAATCTGGATCTCGCCCCGATCGGAAACTGCTCGATCAGCGCCCTGATCGATCGCAGCGGCCGCTATGTCTGGGCCTGCGCGCCCCGGGTGGACGGCGATCCGGTGTTCTCGGCCCTGATGGACGGCAGCGATCCCCAGCAGGGTTTCTGGGACATCGAACTGGAGGGACAGAAGCACGTCAGCCAGGCCTATATCCGCAACACCCCCGTGCTCCGGACCATCCTGACGGCGGAGGACGGCGCCTCGGTCGAGGTGATCGACTTCGCCCCGCGCCACCCCAAGCACAGCCGCACCTACCGTCCCCTCGCCTTCGCCCGCATCGTACGGCCGCTTGAGGGCTCGCCACGCATCCGGGTGCGTCTGCGGCCCTCGGCTGACTGGGGCGCGCGGCCGGCGGAGCGGACCAGCGGCTCGAACCACGTCCGCTACCTGTGCACCGACGTGACCTTCCGGCTGACGACCGACTGCCCGGTGTCGCACGTGCTCAACGAGCGGATCTTCCGCCTGGAGCGGCCGCACGCCTTCTTCTTCGGGCCGGACGAGGGCTACGATCAGGATGTGGGGCCCGGCGTCTCGGCGGCGCTGGATCGAACCGTGGCCTATTGGCAGGACTGGGTGCGCACCCTGTATCTGCCGCTGGACTGGCAGGACGCGGTGATGCGCGCCGCCATCACCCTGAAACTGTGCGCCTATGAGGAGACGGGGGCCATCGTGGCGGCGATGACGACCTCTGTGCCGGAGTTCCCCGAGAGCGGGCGCAACTGGGACTATCGCTACTGCTGGATCCGCGACGCCTATTATGTGGTGCGGGCGCTGAACCGGCTGGGCGCGGTCGACATCCTCGAGAACTATCTCGGCTATCTGCGCAATCTCGTCGACGACTCCGCCGGCGGCCATGTGCAGCCGGTTTATGGGGTCGGCCTGGAGCCCGGGATCGGCGAACGGATCATCGAGAGCGTCGAGGGCTATCGCGGCATGAAGCCGGTGCGCATCGGCAACCAGGCGCACGAGCATCTGCAGCACGACGTCTATGGCCAGATCGTCCTGCCGCTGGTGCAGAGCTTCTACGACCAGCGGCTGCTGCGGCCCGGCACGATCGAAGACTTCCATGCGCTGGAGAAGGTCGGCGAGCGCGCCTTCGCCATGCACGACCAGGTCGACGCCGGCCTGTGGGAGTTCCGCACCATCGCCCGGGTGCACACCTATTCCTCGGTCATGTGCTGGGC
>CAZGPS010000254.1:0-4046 GCA_964527675.1 uncultured Brevundimonas sp.
CAGCTTGTCGCCGATCTTGTCGGTGGTGAAGCCGTCCATGCCGCGCTCGACGATGAAGCCGCGGATCACGTCATCCAGTTTGGCCCAGACGACGGCGAGGTCGCTGATGGGGGAGTTGGTGATCCAGTATTTGGCGCCGTTCAGGCGATAGCCGCCATCGACCGCGACGGCTTTCGTCTTCATCGAGGCCGGGTCGGAGCCGCCGTCGGCCTCGGTCAGGCCGAAGCAGCCGACCAGTTCGCCCGCCGCCATGCGCGGCAGGAACCGCACCTTCTGCTCTTCGGAGCCGAAGGCGTAGATCGGGTACATAGCCAGCGACGACTGCACGCTCATGGCCGAGCGGTAGCCGCTGTCGACCGCCTCGATCTCGCGCGCGATCAGGCCATAGGCGACGTGGCTGACCGAGGAGCCGCCGTACTGTTCCGGCAGCATGGCGCCGAGGAAGCCCATCTCGCCCAGTTCGGTCATGATGGCCCGGTCGAAGGTCTCGTCGCGGAAGGCTGCGACCACGCGGGGCAGCAGCTTCTCGCGGGCGTAGGACCGCGCCGCGTCCTGGATCATCCGCTCGTCGTCGGTCAGCCGTCCGTCGAGGTCCAGCGGGTCGTCCCAGCGGAAGGTCTTGTGGGGAGCGGAGGCGCCGTCGGCCATGGGGGGTCTTTCCTGAAGCGTGTCGGGGTCGCCGCGGCGTCACGCGATGGTGACGGGCGCCCCCTGTTCCGGCCGGCGGTTTAGGCCAGAATGACGGCGACGGGTAGAGCCCCGGCCCGTTCCAAGCTAGACTGTCTTCATGATCCAGACGCTGAATCGCCTGTTCGTCGACCACCCGCGCGAGGTCAAGGAGGGCTATTTCGAACATATGGCCGCCTCGTCGCGGTTCGGCTTCCGTCTGTTGAAGCTGGCCGGCTGCGCCTTTCTGCACGCCATCGTGCCCGGGGTGCACAAGGCGACGGTGTCCCGCTCGGTCTGTTGCATGGCCGAGGAGATGGACGGCCGCGCCCGCGAGGCGCGCGAATGCCGCATGCGCAACGCCGGGGTGTGGGATCCGGGGCTTTAGAAGTGGCGGGTGGCGAGTGGCGAGTGGCGAATGAAGACCCGACCGGTTTCGGTGCTTCGGGCGCGCCTTCATGACGCCGGTCGAAAACGGCGCCGCTTCGCTCGCCACTCGCCACTCGCCACTCGCCGCTCCCAACGGCCCCCTCACCGGCGTTCGCGTTCTCGACCTCAGCCGCGTGCTGGCCGGGCCGTGGGCGACCCAGACCCTGGCCGACCTGGGGGCCGAGGTGATCAAGATCGAGCGGCCCGGCGTCGGCGACGACACGCGCGCCTGGGGCCCGCCCTTCACCACCAGGGCCGACGGATCGAAGGGCGACGCCGCCTATTTCCTGTGCGCCAACCGGGGCAAGAAGTCGGTCGAACTGGACATCGCCACGCCCGAAGGGGCGGCTATCATCCGTGAACTGACGAAGACCTGCGACGTCCTCGTCGAGAACTTCAAGACCGGGGGACTGAAGAAGTACGGCCTCGACCACGCGGCCCTGTCGGCGATCAATCCCCGCCTCGTCTATTGCTCCATCACCGGCTTCGGACAGGACGGGCCCGACGCCCACCGCGCCGGCTACGACTATATGATCCAGGCCATGGGCGGTCTGATGTCGGTGACCGGCCAGCCGGACGGCGCGCCGGGCGCCGAGCCGATGAAGGTCGGGGTCGCCGTGGTCGACCTGTTCACCGGCCTCTACGCCTCCAACGCCATCATGGCGGCCCTGCTGCACGCCCGGGCGACGGGGCAGGGCCAGTATATCGACATCGCCCTGTTCGACGTCCAGGCCGCCATGCTGGCCAATCAGGCGACCAACTGGTTCGTCTCGGGAAAGACCCCGACGCGGATGGGCAACGCCCACCCCAACCTCGCCCCCTACCAGCCCTTTCCGTGTACGGATGGTATGGTGGTCATCGCCGTCGGCAATGACGGCCAGTTCCGCGCTCTGGCGGGCGCGCTCGGCGCGCGGGGCCTCGGCGCCGACCCACGATTCCTCACCAACGCCCTGCGCATCGAGCATCGCGCGGTGATGACCGCCGAGCTCTCGGCCCTGACCGCCGGCCACACCATGAAGGGCCTGATGGCGGCCCTCGAGGCGGCGGGCGTGCCCTGCGGCCCGGTTAATACGGTGGATCAGGTGTTCGACGAGCCGCAGGCTAGACACCGCGGGCTGGAGGTGACGCAAACGCGCGGAGACCTGTCGGCGCCGGTTCGGACGGTGGCCTCGCCGATCCGGATGTCACTGACGCCGGTGGCCTATGACCGCGCGCCGCCGGCGCTGGGTCAGGACACGGACGACGTTCTGGGCCCGCTGCGCCCCTAACTGCCGAGGATGATAGCCAGCAGGGCGGCGCCGAGGGTGACCCTGGCCGGAAGCGCGCGGTCCGGCGCGGGGCCGGGCTCCGGCTCCATATCCGCCTCGATCGCTTCGGCGCCGGCCCGGAGCGCCGCCAGTCGGGCGGTCGCCGCGGCGACCTCATTGTCCGGCACCGACAGCCGGACCCAGCCCAGCGCCTGCAGGATCAGCGGATCGGCCTTCGCGTGCTCCGCGCCGCCCAGCGTCGGCGCAAAGCCATCGGCCCGCAGGCGCGACGCCACGATCTCGGCCTCGTAGACATCGGCGAAACGGGCGATCTCGATCATCAGCCGTTCAACCGGATTCACCTACGCGGGCCGCGATGACCTCGATTGACAGGGGCTCAGGTCCCACTGCCCAGTCGATCAGGGGCAATCCCTGGACCCGGCCGAAATGCCGCACGTTTCGCGTCACCACCGCCCAGCCTCTCGCCAGAGCCTGACCGGCGATCAGGGTGTCGAGGTCGCCGATCGGTCGACCGCGAGCCCTTAGATCAGCAGCGACCCGGCCAGTCGTTTCGACATCGTCCGCAGTCAAATCGAGGACCGGCAGACCGATGAGGGTCTCCTCCATCCGCTCGCGCTCGACAGAAGGATTTCGGCTGGTCGCTATACCGGAAAACAGTTCGTGCATGACGACAGCGGGGATGGCGAACTCGAAGCCGGATCGAACCGCCGCGCGATAGTTGTCGCGCACGTTCGGCGACTGACCCCGGATCAGGTCAATCAGCGTCGCGCTGTCCAGACAGAGGGTCAATTGTCCCACGTCTTGATTGGCGTGATGGTCTGAGGCGGTGGATCCGGGAAAGGTTCGCCTGGATCACCAAGCGCATCTATACGCGCCCAGAACGCCTTCCATTCCGCGTCGGTGCGCGGACGGCGGCGCTCGGCGAGCTTGGGCTCAAGGATGACGGCATCGCCATCCCTGCGAATCCGAACTTCCGTACCTTCGAACCGGAAGGCTTTAGGCAGCCGAACCGCCTGGCTTCCGCCATGCGTGAACACCTTGGCGGTTTCCGCTACGCCGCGTTTTGGGTCGGTCATGGCGACCTCCGTATCTACAAAATGTAGATACTACGAAGTCGGTGTGCGTTCAACGATCACAAGTCAAGCAGCGCCCGCGCCGGATCCTCCAGCAGCTCCTTGACCCGCACGAGGAAGGTCACGGCTTCCTTGCCGTCGACGATACGGTGGTCGTAGCTCAGCGCCAGATACATCATCGGCCGGATCACCACCTGACCGTCCACCGCCATCGGCCGCTGGACGATGTTGTGCATGCCCAGGATGCCCGACTGCGGCGCGTTCAGGATCGGCGTCGACATCAGCGAGCCGTAGGTGCCGCCGTTGGTGATGGTGAAGGTGCCGCCCTGAAGCTGGTCGAGGGTCAGGTCGCCGTCGCGCGCCGCCTTGCCCAGCGCCGCGATGCCCTTTTCGATGCCGGCCAGCGACAGAGCGTCGGCGTCGCGCAGCACCGGCACGACGAGGCCCTTCTCGGTGCCGACGGCGACGCCGATGTCATAGTGGTTCTTGTAGATGATGTCGGTGCCGTCGATCTCGGCGTTGACCGCCGGGATCTCGTGCAGGGCCGCAACGACGGCCTTGGTGAAGAAGGACATGAAGCCCAGCTTCACGCCGTGGCGCTTCTCGAACA
>CAZGPS010000255.1:0-3955 GCA_964527675.1 uncultured Brevundimonas sp.
ACTTCGCCAAGGCGATGATCGACGAGGGCTTCCACCCGATGACCATGTATTTCCCGCTGGTCGTCCACGGAGCGATGCTGATTGAGCCGACCGAGACCGAGTCGAAGCAGGAGCTGGATCGCTTCATCGAGGCGATGCGGGCCCTGGCCACGGCGGCGAAGGCCGGCGACGTCGACCGGTTCAAGGGCGCGCCGTTCCACGCGCCCCTGAAACGCCTCGACGAGACCCGGGCCGCGCGCCAGCCGGTGTTGCGCTGGACGGCGCCGGAGGGATCGAACATCGCGGCGGAATAGGGGCGCGCACGGCAATGTGAATGACGATCTCCCTCAGAGGCGTATGCTCGGGTCTGCGTAATCAGAACCAGAACAAGCGTTGGGAGGCGCAAAGGTCATGATGTCACGCGTACAAAAGGGCGTAATCGCCGGTTTCTCGGCGACGGTCGCGGTATCGCTGCTTGAGGCGGCCAATCTGTATTTTGGACCGTGGGCCGCGAGTTTCCCGCGATTACTGTCCGTGATGCTGCAGATGCCGGATCAGCCGATCGTGGGCTGGATCGCCCACTTCCTGGTCGGCACCTTCGTTCTCGGAGCCGCCTTCGGCGTGCTGTGCCCGCGACTGCCGTCGGATACGCCGGAGTCGAAGGGGATCCTGTTCGCCGTCGGAGCCTTCATCGTCCTGGGCCTGACCATAGCGCCGATGGTCGGCGTGCTGGGCGGACGGCCCGTGGGCATCTTCTTCATGCAGGCCGGGTTCGGAACCCTGGTCTGGATGATCGCGACGCACGCGGTCTACGGCATCGTGCTGGGCAATGTGTATGGACGGCTGGTCGAACGAGACAAGCGACGCCATCGCATGCCGGTCGGCGGCGCGACCGCCCACTAGAACGGAAAAGCCCCGCCTCGCAGCGGGGCTTTTTTCTAGTTCAGCCGCGCGCCGATCTGGCCGATGGCGGCGTCGAGCAGGGGGTCGGTCTTCTGGCCGGCCAGACGGGCGGCGAGGATCTGTTCGGCGGCCTTCGCGGCGAGATCGGCGGCGGCGGCCTTGACCTCGGCCGTGGCCTGGACTTCGGCCTGTTCGATGCGGCGTTCGGCGAGGGCCTGACGGCGGGCGAGGGTCTCTTCGAGCTTGACCCTGGCCTCGGCCTCCATGACGCGGGCGTCGGCCTCGGCGGTGGCGAGCATGTCGGCGGCCTGGGCCTCGGCCTCGGCCTTTTCGATGCGGATCTGGGCCAGAAGGGCCTCGGCCTCGGCGCGGAGACGGGCGGCTTCGTCGAGCTCGGACTGGATCTTTGCGGCCGCGCCGTCCAGCTGGGCGGCGATGGCGGCGGGCACCTTCACCAGCACCAGAATGCCGAAGAAGACGACCAGACCGGCGCCGACCCAGAATTCAGCGTTGGCGAGGTCCCAGAATTCGCCGGTGAAGAAGGCGGGCATCAGGCGGCTCCCTTGACGGCGGCGTCGGCTTCGGCGGCGGTGGCGGCCTTGCCGGTCAGCTTCTCGACGATCGCGCGCGCGGTGTCCGAGGCGATGGTCGAGACATTGGCCATGGCGGCGTCGCGCGTCTTGCCGATGGCGGTCTCGGCCTCGGCGATCCGGGCGTTGACGACGGCCTCTTCCTCGGCGGCGCGGGCGTTGGCGGCCTCGGTCACTCGGGCCTTGGCGGCGGCAGCGGTGGCGCGCGAGGCGGCGCGGGCCTGTTCGACCTCCGCCTTGGCGATCTCGGCCTGGCCGGCGGCCTCGGCCTGGACCTGGCGGGCGGTGTCGACGGCGGTGGAGATGGTGGCCGCCCGCTCGTCCTTCACGCCGCGCAGGCGCGGCAGGAAGACCCGCGACAGCAGCAGGTAGAGGACGGCGAAAATGAGCAGGGTCCAGAAGATCTGGCCGGCCCACCACTGGAACTCGAACTGGGGCAGACCGCCGCCGGACTCATGGGCGGCCTCGGTCCCGGCATGGGTATCGGCCGGCGCGACCTCGCCGTCGCGAATGGCGGCGGCGGTTTGCGGCAGGATGTCCTGGGGCGGAGGGGCGTCGCTGGTTTGCACAGCCATGATCAGTCCGGTTCAGAAAGAGCGACGGGCGGCGGCGGTCCACTGGGACCGGCCGCCGCCCGGAAGGGTCGTCAGGCCTAGCTGAAGAGGATCAGCAGGCCGAGCACGAAGGCCAGGATGCCCAGGGCTTCGGTCAGGGCGAAGCCCAGAACCAGGTTGGTGAACTGGCCCGAGGCGGCCGACGGGTTCCGCAGGGCGCCCTGCAGGAAGCCCGAGAAGATGGTGCCAACGCCGATGCCGGCGCCGATCATGCCGAGGGTGGCGAGGCCAGCACCGATGTATTTCGCGGCTTCAGCTTCCATGATTTTGGTCCTTTGAAAGAAGAGATTGGAGGGTGGGTGGAAGGGGTCAGTGGTCCCCGGCGTGAACCGCGTCGTTCAGATAGACGCAGGTCAGGACCGCGAACACAAAGGCTTGCAGGAAGGCGACCAGAAACTCCAGCGCCGTCAGGGCCAGCACGCCGCCGAAGGCGAGCACCGCCGCGACATAGGCGAGGTAGGCGACGCCGCCGGCCGAGGCGACTGCGCCCAGGGAGACGATGAAGCCGGCGAACACCTTCATGGCGACGTGGCCGCCCAGCATGTTGCCGAACAGACGAAGCGACAGGGTGACGGGGCGCAGAAGGAAGGAGATGACCTCGATCGGCACCACCAGCCACCAGAGGTACCAGGGCACGCCCGACGGCAGGAACAGCTTGAAGAAGCCGAGGCCGTTGCGGACCAGGCCGACGACGACGACCAGCAGGAAGCTCATCAGGGCGAAGGTCAGGGCGACGGCCAGCTGGGCCGTGGCGGTGAAGACCGTGAACATGCCCAGCATGTTCATCGCCAGCAGGAAGATGAAGAGGGTGAAGACGAAGGGGAAGAAGGCGCGGCCCTGCGGTCCGATGATGCCGGTCGCGAGGTCGTCGATGAAGCTGAACATCCCCTCGCCGACGACCTGAAGGCGTCCGGGGACGACCTTGGGCGAGGCGGTGACGACGGCGAAGAAGAGGACGATCATCGTCGCGGCCACGAGCATGGCCACGACCGAATTGGTGATTGAAAGGTCGACCAGCCCGAGGCCAGGCACGTTCACCGGGGCGATCTCCACCACCGGCTTAACCTCGAACTGATGCATCGGGTCGGCCATGCCGCCGGGTCTCCCAAATCAAAAACGCCGAATCGCCGTGAGGCGGTCCGGTCAGCGGTCCTGTTCGTCCTCGTCCGCGTCGTCCGGAAGGTCCCGGGGAGGACCGAACTCCTTCAGCGCGCGGGCGCTCAGCTTTTTGGCGGAATGCACCGCCAACCAGATCGACACGCCGAACCCCAGAAGGGTGCCGGCGATGATTCCCCAGGGCATGGTTCCGACCATCAGGTCGAAGCCCCAGCCCAGTCCCAGACCCACGAACACCCCGCCGATCATCTCGGCCATGATGCGGTAGCCGTAGCCGACCGCCGCTCCGCCATACTGGGGCGGCTCAGGGGTGGCCCGCGCCTTGAGCGAGTCGGCCTGGGCGTTGAGACGTCTGATCGTCTCTTCGCGGGTTTCCTCGATCGGGGGCATTGGCCTGCTCAGCGCCTCGACGCTGACGCCGGAAGGCGGGCCTCGAAGGGGGTCTGAATTCGGCGCGGAACCTATAGGCGGCGCCCCCGCAGGTCAAGGCGGTGCGGAACGCCTTTAGGCTGTTGATTTTCCGCATGTTTGTTTCACTGTTTTCGAGGCGTGGCGAACGGTCGCTGGCGAGTCGGCGGATTCCGGGCATGAGTCTGCGCCGCTTGCGGTCAAGCGGTGTGGGAAGGCGTGCAGAGCGCCGGGCCTGCGCCCGGAGTTCGTTATGGATTACCGTTTCGACGCAGACCGACGCTCCGCGCGGAGGCGGACGGAAGCTTGCGACGGGTGGCGGTCTTATCGCCTTACCGCAGCGCC
>CAZGPS010000256.1:0-3954 GCA_964527675.1 uncultured Brevundimonas sp.
GACTGGGTCGCGTCGACGGTCAGGTCGGAGTCATAGGCGCTGACCGCCAGATAGCTGCCGCCCGCCTGGGTGGTGGCGGTGACGAGCCCGTAGGTGTCGCCGCCCATCGTCATGTCGGTGGTGGCGACGGCGCTTCCCCGCATGTCCTGGTCGGATTGAACCGCGATGGATCCATTCTCGACAGCGCCAGAGGCGCTGTTGCCCTGGGCCGATGTGCTGACAGTGACCTGTTCCTGTGCATCGACGACGTTCAGCGTCTGGTGCGAAAAGACGTCGCCCTCGAACAGTTGCCCGTTGAGGACGATGGCGCCGCCTGCAGCAGGCGGCGTCTGCGCGGCGGCCTCAGTAGCGGCTGCGACGCACAGCGCCGTCGCGGCTATCGTGCCAGCGAGACGGATCCGCGCGGGTTTCGCCATTGTTCGTGTCCGTGTTGGGGTAAGCCGGATAATAGCCTCCGGTAGGGCCGGTGGTGCCGCCGAGCGGGTCCGGGCCGGCCGAAAGGCAGACTTCGGGGCCCGGCGCGCCGTACAGATTCGCCATGAATTCCACCGTGGCCCGTTCGATCAGGGCGCGAACGGCCAGCTGGACCGGTTCGAGACCGCCTTCGCCAGCGGAAATGTCGAAGACGTTGCCGTTGAGGAAGTCGAATACGCCGGCCGAGATTTCCCGGCCGATGATCTGCTTCTGGTAGGAAACAACGTCGACGACCTGCAGGGTGGTGGTCTGGATCAGCCGCAGGTCGATGGCGATGTTCATCACGAAGGCCTTGCCGGCGAAGGCGGCCGAGAGCGGGGTATTGGTGTCGGCCTGGCCCCCGGCGATATCAAAGCCGCCCGAGCGGATGTTGTAGTTCACCTCGGTGATGCCGCCGATGATGTAGAAATCCGTGCCCGGCACCGAACCGGCGAGGATGCGGCGGTACTGCACATCATCAGCGCCGCCGGGTCCCTGATCGCCGATCAGCCGGTTGTTGGCGTAGCGGAGCTCCATCTCCGACACCGAGGTGTCGTAGCGCTCGTAGATCTGCGCGCCGGACTTGGCGAGGGCGCTCATGGCCATCAGGGAGGCGCCGCCGGTGACCTGCCGTCCGCCGTCGGCCGAAACTGTGCCGGTGTAGTCGCTGATCCGCCCCACCGCGATTCGCGGCGAGGGCAGATTGTAGCGCCGGGCATAGTCGGCCATGCAGTACAGGGCGGCGGAGTAGGGAGTGGGGTTGGCCGTGACCGGCGCATTGCCGATCGGGGTCGCATACATGCCCTGCGGGCCCGCGGACGCGGATATGCAGCCGCCCAGAAGCGCCGCGATGGCTGTCGCGGCGACGACCGTCTTCAGTCGCCGAACGGTCTGACCGTGAATCATGGAAGCCTCAGGGTGCCGTTCAGGGCGGTTCCGGCGTTGACGTTGCCGTTGTTGACCTGGGTGGAGTTGACGATGACGGTGTTGTGGTTGCCCTGGACCACGACGTTCAGGCTGTTGCCGATCGCGGTCGAGCCGCCGATGGCCGTGCCGCCGCTTCCGCCCGCGCCCGAATAGGTGGAGGAGACGCCGCCGCTGGCGCTGGAATAGCTGTTGGCCCCGGCCTGGATTATGCCGTCGATGATCAGGCGGTTGCCGTTCTGATCGCGTGTCGAACCGGTTTGGGGCCGAGCGGTCGTGTAGCGCGCGCCTCCGTAGCCGGCCTGATACGTTCCCATGCCGGAGGAACCGGCCGATTGCGCCGCCGCAGTGCAAGGGATCGTGAACAGGATGGCGCCGAGGGCGGCGGGGATGGTCTTCAGCCTGACGGTCACAAGAACCCTCCACACGCGACATGGTTTATGGGTCGGCAACCAACCCGGGTCCCAATCTGGATCATGGTTATTAAGAACCGCTTGCCAGACTTGGCTGTTAAGTCAGGTCACTGCAGATTCGACCGGAGCTCCCCCTGACCGATCAGCCGCCTTCCGAACCGATCTTCAACGCGCCTGCGGTGGCGGTGATTCTGGCCGCTTCCCTGCCGGTTCTCTTCTGGTTTCAGACGCGACTACCCGATGGCGGCCTGTCGCTGGCTTTTCAGCCGGCCGCTCTCTGGCGGGGCGACGGGTGGCCGGGACTGTTCACATCCATGTTCATTCATGCCGGATGGAGCCATGTGGCCATGAACGCCATCGGCGCCTTTGCCTTCGGCCCCCCGGTCGCCCGACTGATGTCAGGGGGGCGGGGAGTCATCGGCTTTCTCGGCTTCTATGTTGTGACCGGGCTGGCGGGCGCTGTCGGCTACGCCCTTGTCCATGCCGGGAGCTATGACGCCCTGGGCGGAGCCTCCGCCGCCGTGTTCGGACTGATGGGCGCCGCCTTCCGTGTGCTGGGACGCCGGAATGGAAGGCTGCGAGGCCTGACGGACCGGCGCTTCCTGACCATGGCGGCGGTCATGATGCTGGTGAACCTGGGGACCGGTCTGATCGGCCTCGCTCCCGGCGCCTCGGGTGCGCGCGTGGCGTGGGAGGCTCACGCCTTCGGATTTGTCGCGGGCGCGCTCCTGATCGGCCCGTGGGTCGGATTGTTCCGCTCACGGCGGACGTCATTTGCTTCCCCGCCCGATCTGGGCGACCCTTCGACCTGAAGCGGTCCATCCGCGGCCGCGCTCTATCTATAGAGAGGGAGGAGCCGCGATGCTGGTCGCCGAAATTCTCAAGGACAAGGGCGACGCTGTCTACGCCATTGGGCCGGATCTGACGCTGGGCGATGCATGTGGGGAGCTGGACCGGCTTCGCGTCGGCGCTCTCATGGTCTGCGACAATGACAAGGTGGTGGGCGTGCTGTCTGAACGGGACGTCGTCAAGGCCGTGGCCCGTGACGGGCAGGCCGCGCTGGCCCGGCCGGTTTCGGCCTTCATGACTTCCGAAGTGGTGTTCGCCGCGCCAGGCGAGACAGTAGCGATTCTCATGGGCCGGATGACCGACCGCCGAATTCGGCATTTGCCTGTCCTGAAGGACGGCCGCCTGGCCGGCGTGATCTCGATCGGCGACGTTGTGAAATGCCAGATCGCCGAAGCCACCCATGAGGCGGAATCCCTGCGCACCTATATAGCGGCGGGCTGAGGCCCGGGGCGAGACGGGCGCGCCTCAAAAAGGCCGGGGTCCGCCGACCCGGACTCGGCGAGAAAGTTCGCAAAACTGTCGGAATCGGCTTGCGAACGAAATGGCCGCTGCGTATATCGCCGCCTCGCTCGGAAACGGGCCGGCCGCCGGGGCCGCGGGGACGCAAGTCTCCCACGGTTCCCCGGGAAGAAAGTCGCTTCTGCGGGTTGCTTCCTTAAGGTGTTTCGGTTAGGTTCCGCGCTCCAATCGAATCGTCGGACGAAACAGAGGCAAGCCTCTTGGCTTTCCAGGCGGTTTTCTGCGGCCCGAAATCTCCGGATTTCAGTCTCCGCGAAATGGCTGAAAAGCCCGGTTGACACGGAGAACGGCCTTCCTTAGAGAGCCGCCTCCGCCGCCCCTCCAGGGTGGTTTGCAGACAGAGGTTCTTCTTTAAAAAGAACCACTTGACGCAGGAAAATGAGGCGCTAAACAGCGCCTCCCTCGTCTCCGGACGGGGCCGCGGAAAAGGGATTGTTCTTCGGAATGATCGCTTGACACGGGAAAGCGAGGCGACTACATCGCCGCCTCCGCCGCAACCGGGCGCTAAACGGTGGGGCCGCTCAAACGGTTCCTTGGTCTTTGAAATCGTTGATCTGGAAAGAGAAACGCAGGCGGCGGTGTCCTAGCGACAATCCTAGAGATTGTCTCGACACTGACAACTGCGGTCTTTTTGAAAAGACACCATGACGTTTTGGCTTCGGCCGAGGCGTTCGTGGGATCTCGTCAAGAATACGTAGAACTAATGCCAACCGGCCTTCGGGTCGGTCTGCTTAGGTCAGATAGTCAACTCAACCTGAGAGTTTGATCCTGGCTCAGAGCGAACGCTGGCGGCAGG
>CAZGPS010000257.1:0-3916 GCA_964527675.1 uncultured Brevundimonas sp.
TGATGTTGCGATCCGCCAGCTGGGCTTCCAGCTGAAGGATGAACTTGGTCACCACCGACTTGATCGTCCCGGCGTCCAGCGCCTTGAACGCCACGATGGCGTCGAGGCGGTTGCGGAACTCCGGCGCGAACAGCCGCTGGATGGCCTTGTCGTCCTCGCCCTCGACCTTGCCGCGGCCGAAGCCGATCGAGGCGCGGGCGTTGTCGGCGGCCCCGGCGTTGGTGGTCATGATCAGGATGACGTTCCTGAAATCGACCTTCTTGCCGACCGCGTCCGTCAGCATGCCGTTGTCCATCACCTGCAGCAGGATGTTGTAGACGTCCGGGTGGGCCTTCTCGATCTCGTCCAGCAGGACCACGGCGTGCGGATGCTGGTCGACGGCGTCGGTCAGCAGCCCGCCCTGGTCATGACCGACATAGCCCGGAGGCGCGCCGATCAGCCGGCTGACGGTGTGCCGCTCCATGTACTCCGACATGTCGAAGCGCAGCATCTCGATGCCGAGGGTCGAGGCCAGTTGTTTGGCCACCTCGGTCTTGCCCACGCCCGTCGGACCGCTGAACAGGAAGGCGCCGATCGGCTTCTGCGGATCGCGCAGCCCGGCCCGGGCCAGCTTCATCGCTGCGGAGACCTGCTCGATCGCCGACGACTGGCCGAACACGACCCGGTTCAGGTCGCGCTCCAGCTCGCGCAGTCCTTCGGTGTCGGACTTGCTGACCGACTTGGCGGGGATGCGGGCCATGCGGGCGATGACGGCCTCGACCTCCTTCTGGCCGATGACCTTCTTGCGCTTCGATTCGGGCAGCAGCATCTGCGACGCCCCCGCCTCGTCGATCACGTCGATCGCCTTGTCCGGCAGTTTGCGGTCGGTCATGTAGCGGGCCGACAGCTCGACCGCCGTGCGCAGCGCCGCGTCGGTGTAGCGCAGCTTGTGGTGGCCTTCGTAGGAGGTCTTCAGCCCCTTCAGGATCTTGATCGTGTCCTCGACCGTGGGCTCGTTGACGTCGATCTTCTGGAAGCGGCGGGCGAGGGCCCGGTCCTTCTCGAAATGCTGGCGGTATTCCTTGTAGGTCGTCGAGCCCATGCAGCGCAGGCTGCCCGAGGCCAGCGCCGGCTTCAGCAGGTTGGAGGCGTCCATGGCCCCGCCCGAGGTCGCGCCGGCGCCGATCACCGTGTGGATCTCGTCGATGAACAGGATGGCGTTGTCGTGCGTCTCCAGCTCCTTGACGACCTGTTTCAGCCGTTCCTCGAAGTCGCCGCGATAGCGGGTGCCGGCCAGCAGCGCCCCCATGTCGAGGCTGTAGATGGTCGCGCCTTCCAGCACGTCCGGAACCTCGTGGTTGACGATCTTGCGCGCCAGGCCCTCGGCGATGGCGGTCTTGCCGACGCCCGGGTCGCCGACCAGCAGCGGATTGTTCTTGGTCCGCCGGCACAGGATCTGGATGGCGCGATCGACCTCGGCCTGGCGGCCGATCAGCGGGTCGATCTTGCCGTTGCGGGACTTCTCGTTGAGATCGACGCAATAGGCCTCGAGCGCCTCGCCGCCGGTCTTGGCGGCGGCCGCGTCCTCGGCGTCCTCGGGGCTGCCGCCGGCGCGGGCCGGACGGGTCTCGCCGACCCCGGCCTTCTTGGCGATGCCGTGGGCGATGTAGTTGACCGCGTCATAGCGGGTCATGTCCTGCTCCTGCAGGAAGTAGGCGGCGTGGCTTTCGCGCTCGCTGAAGATCGCGACCAGCACGTTTGCGCCGGAGACCTCCTCGCGGCCCGAGCTCTGGACGTGAATCACCGCGCGCTGGATGACGCGCTGGAAGCCGGCGGTCGGCTTGGCGTCCTCGCCGTCCGAGGTGGCCAGCGCCGCCAGGTCGGTGTCGACATACAGGGTCAGCGCCGTCTTCAGGCTGACCAGATCCACGTTGCAGGCGGTCATCACATTGGCCGCGTCCGGGTCATCGACCAGGGCGAGCAGCAGGTGTTCGAGGGTGGCGTACTCATGCCGGCGCTCGTTCGCATAGTGGACGGCGCGGTGCAGGGTCTCTTCGAGAGGACGCGAAAATGAGGGCATTGGAGGGTTCCTCTCAGTCCTTTTCCATCGTGCATTGCAGCGGGTGCTGGTGACGCCGCGCCGTCTCGACCACCTGGGCGACCTTGGTTTCGGCCACTTCGTAGGTGAAGACGCCGCAGACACCGACGCCATGCTGGTGCACGTGCAGCATGATCCGGGTCGCGTCCTCGCGGCTCTTCTGGAAGAACCGCTCCAGCACATAGATGACGAATTCCATCGGCGTGTAGTCGTCGTTCAGGATCAGCACCCGATACAGCGAGGGCTTCTGAAGCTTCGGCTTGGTCTCGGTGACCGTGGCGGCCCCGAGGCCTCCACCTTGTTGTTCACCTGGCCTTCGGGACGGCGGCATTCGTAATCCGTGTGGGGAGAGTCGATAGTTCAGATAGGGAATGATGGCCTGATTTGTAGAGGCGTCCAGTCACAGCTTGCGTGACAGCGACGCCATGACGAAAGATTCACGGGACATGGGCCTTTCATGCCCGCAGGTTCGGCCGCGCCGTCACCCCCCGACGGTCGAGGGCGTCCCATGTTTCCCACTGCCTTGCTGGCCGCCCTGGCTTTCATCCAGACCCCGCCCGTCGCCCTGCCCGACGGCCCGGCCCTGACCGCCGCGATCGCGGAACGGCATGCGGAACTGTTCTCGGTGATGTCTGACCGGTGCGAGCCCGAGGCGCTGGCCGACATCGTCACGGCGGATTTCGAATTCTATCACGACAAGGGCGGCCGGGTGGTCGGGCGTGACGCCTTCGTGGCCGACTACAGCGCCGGCTGCGAGGCGAAGAAGGCGCCGGACGCCTGGCGGTCCCGTCGCGTGCTCGTCGCCGACACCCTGCGAGTCTATCCCGTCCCCGGCTACGGCGCGGTCGAGGAAGGAGCCCATCTTTTCTACGAGCGACAGGGGGACGGCCCCGGGTCGCTCGTGGGTCGGGCGCGCTTCTCGATCGTCTGGACCCTGGAGAACGGCCGGTGGCGCGCCGCCCGGGTCCTCAGCATCGATCACGCCGCAGCGTCGGAATAGGCCGCAGACAGCGAAAAGGCCCCGGCGTTTCCGCCGGGGCCTTCGCTTACGCTTACTGAACCCGTGGACGCCTTAGCGGGCGGCCTGGAACTTTTCGACCGAGGCGGTGACGCGCTCGTTGATCGGCTTGAAGCTGTCCTTGACCGAGGCGGTGAACACGTCGGTCATGCGGGTGACTTCGGCCAGATAGGTTTCGGCGGCCGACTTGGCCCAGTTGGTCTGCAGCTCGAGCAGTTCCTGGACCGAACGGGCCTGGGCCAGCGACTGGGCGGCGGCGACGCCGTCTTCCCAGCTCTTCTTGCTGTAGGCGACGGTCTGGGCCGACAGGGCCTCGACGCCCTTCTGGGCGGCGGCGGCCGAGGCGACGACGGCCTCGAGGTTCTTCTTGCCCTCGACGTTGAGCTCCTGGATGCCGGCGACCGACTTGTCGGCGGCTTCACGGAAAGCCTGGGCGCCGGCGGCCTGCATTTTTTCAGCCTGGGCCTGGGCCTTCTCGGCCGAAGCCTTGACCTGGGCGGTAGCGGTTTCGACGGTCTTCTTGACGTTCACGGTTTCGGCGCTGTCGGCCATGGTGTCTCTCCTGAACCTGTTGCGGGCTCTGCCGCTTGTAATTTTCCCGCAGCAGACGAATCCACCGCGACGAGGCTCATATGGTGCAAGTGCGAAGTGAGGTCAAGACTTATTGTGCATTGCACAATTCTTTCATCAATCGCCGGTCGGCGACACCTGACAGGAGAGAGCGCTTCACAAATCCGTTGACGGCTTGTTTACCCTCACGAAACCCCGATGACGCATGTTAGCCTTTCGTCAGCGTCGCGTGGTGGGGCCGCCGTCGCGCT
>CAZGPS010000258.1:0-3890 GCA_964527675.1 uncultured Brevundimonas sp.
GATCGCCCGAGGCCCGCAGCTGCGAGCCGTGCATCTTCATCGCATAGACATAGGCCCGGTTCAGCAGGGCCTCGTCGGCGGTCGGGTCATAGGCCCGGACCGCCTCGACCAGCTCGAATTGCCGCAGCACCCGGGCCTTGGGGAGCTCGGGCGCGTCGACGGGAGGGCGATCGCCCTCCGGCTCATTGAGATTGGCAGCTTTCAGAGACGGCGCGGGCGGTGAGGTCCGCGCCGGCAGGATGGTGATACCGTTGGCGGGTTCCGCCGTCAGTAGCGTTCCTCCTGGCCGCCGTCGCGGTCGCTTTGCAGCGCCCGGATCAGCTCGGCCTCGGCCATGTTCATGTGCTGCGGCTCGGCCAGCAGGGCCACGACCTCGGCCTCGTCCTCGGCTTCGGTGCGCTCATCGACCCGTTGCAGGGTGACGATGATGGCTTCTTCCAGCTCGTCCGGCACGACGGTCGAGTCGGCCAGTTCGCGCAGGGCTACGACCGGGTTCTTGTCGTTGTCGCGATCGATGGTCAGGGCGGCGCCGTTGGCGATGGAGCGGGCGCGGTGACCGGCCAGCAGAACCAGACCGAAACGGTTCGGCACCTTCTCGATGCAGTCTTCGACAGTGACGCGGGCCATGAAATTCCTCGAGCGCGGGGGAGAACAGCACAAAATATAGGGTCGGAGCCCATTGTGCAACGCCGCATGGGCGGGAATGAGGCGATCAGGGCAAAGGGGTCGCGTCTCGCCCAACCGCCGCGGCGCCGGCCAGGTCGTTCGCACGACCTCCGGCCGGATGCTCCCAGGCCGGCGCGATCTCCGCCAACGGCCCCATGACGAACTTCCGCTCGGCCGCGCGCGGGTGCGGCAGGATCAGCCCGTCAAGGTCACCGCTCCGCCGGCCGAAGGCGATCAGATCGAGATCGAGGGTCCGCGGCGCGTTCCGTGCCCCGCGTCGGCGCCCGAACGCCTCCTCGATCCGCCCCAGCGCCGCCATCAGGGCGTGCGGGTCATGCGCTGTACGGACGATCACCACGCCGTTCAGGAAAGGCGGGTCCTGCGGATCGGGCCAGGCGTCGGACCGCCACCACGAAGACCGCAGCACGACATCGATCCCCTCGGCGCGAAACCGGGCCAGCGCCGCCTCCAGCGCCTCGCGGCAGTCACGCCACGCCCCCTTGTCATTGCAGCCCAGCGCGACGATGACGGCCTCGTCCAGATCGACGGCGCCGTCTATTTCGACGGCGACCGGGACGTCCATATTTTCGGAGCCGATTTCCATGACGCCTAGTCCGACCGAGCGCATCACCCTGTTTATCGACGGGGCCAATCTCTATTCCGCCGCCAAAGCGCTGAACGCTGACCTCGACTTCAGCAAGCTGCTGGAGATGTATCGCGCCAAAGGCGTTCTGGTTCGCGCCCATTATTACACAGCGGTGATCGAGGGCGAAGAGTTCTCGCCGATCAGGCCGCTGGTCGACTGGCTCGGCTACAACGGCTTCAGCGTCGTGACCAAGCCGGTCAAGCGCTTCACCGACGCCCAGGGCCATTCGCGGACCAAGGGCAATATGGACATCGAGATCGCTGTCGACATGCTCGAATTGGCTCCGCACGTGCAGCACATGGTGCTGTTCAGCGGGGATGGCGATTTCCGCCGCTTGGTCCAGGCGGTTCAGGCCCGGGGGGTGCGCGTCACCGTGGTCTCGACGGTCAGGAGCCAGCCGCCGATGATCGCCGACGAACTGCGCCGCCAGGCCGACGCCTTCGTCGAGCTCAACGAGCTGCTGCCGGAAATCGGCCGGGCGCGCACGGCCTGATCCCTCTCCCGATGGGAGAGGGCTTGAGCCTCCGGGAGCGAAGCGATCGGCAAGGCGAAAGGGTGAGGGTCGATCACCTGCATTCGGCGTAAGCCGTGTCGCCAAGCGGAGCCGTGGCTTACGCCGACTGCACCTATCGACCCTCATCCGACGGGGCTCCGCCCCGCCACCTTCTCCCATCGGGAGAAGGAATCGTGGAAGCTGTCCCCATGACCACCCCCTGCCCGCCCGAAGCCCCGCGCGACTGCCCGCTCTGCCCCCGCCTCGTCGCATACCGGATGGAGAACGCGCGCCAGAACCCCGGCTGGTGGAACGGCGCCGCGCCCTCGTTCGGCGATCCGCAGGCGCGCCTTCTGGTCGCCGGCCTCGCCCCCGGCCGCACCGGGGCCAACCGCACCGGCCGCCCGTTCACCGGCGACCACGCCGGCTGGCTGCTCTACGAAACCCTGCAGAAAGCCGGCTTCGCGCGCGGCCGCTATGATCCGAACGGCGACGACGACCTCGAACTGGTCGACTGCATGATCACCAACGCCGTCCGCTGCGCGCCGCCCGGCAACAAGCCGCTGCCGGTCGAGGAAGCCACCTGCCGCCCCTTCCTCCAGTCGCGCCTCGCCGCCCTGCCCCGTCTCAAGGTCATCATCACCCTCGGAGACGTGTCGCGACGCAATGTGCTGAAGACCCTCGGCAAGCCGGCCAGCGCCATGCCCGCCGGGCACGGTTCCGAAGCCGTCGTCGGCCCTTACGTCCTGCTCAACAGCTATCACTGCTCCCGGCTCAACACGAACACCGGGCGGTTGACCGCGACGATGTTCGAGGACGTCTTCCGCCGCGCCCGGGTCCTGATCGGCGCCTGACGCACCCCGCGTCGCCATCCGACTGTGCTTCCCGCGCCACGCGAATCGATGCTCGTCGGCCCGGCGCTGCAAGGACAGGAACAGCGTCACCGAACCCGCGTTGAACAGCCTGGAGCCAGGAGGTTGTGATGCAGGTCCAGTCGCGTAGCGCATTCAGTCGTCAGGAGCGAAAGGTCGCCATGTGGGCCCTGTTGGCCGCGGCGCTGATCGCGGCGACCGGACTGATGCTCCAGCAGTGGACCCGACCCTCGCTCGGCCCATGGGGCGGCGACCAGACCGTCGCGACCCTGCCCGACGTGCTCGACGCCGAGCCGGTCGCCCGCGCCTCCTAGTCTTCGACGACGGCTGCCGCTGACCCCTGCTGGCGCTCGATCAGGGCCCGCAGGCCGTTCTGTATGTCGCGCCGGTCCTCGGCCTCAAACACCCGGACCCGCGTGGCGTTCATCGCGGCGGCCGAGGTGATCTGCTCCTCGGTCGCGAAGATGAAATGCCCGTTGTAGGCCCCCGTCGTTGGACGACCCTCCATCATCCGGGCGCCTTCCAGCTGCGCCGCGCAGCTTTCCAGGTTGGGGACATCGCGGGCCATGATCCGGAACGCCGGCGGGTCGACGTCTTCAACCATTCGCCAGCACAGGCCGGCCCCCGATGGCGCTGACGGTTGCGAGGAACAGGCCGCCATGGCTGTCATAAGGATCGCGGCCATCCCTTTCACCAGATCGATGGCCGGGGCGCGATTTCCCAGGAACATGAAGGCCGCCTCCGGACATACCCAAGGCGGCAAGGGGGGCCGAAACGCTCCGGCGAGTCAACGGGCGGAGCCGGAACGGGCTTGCGCCCCGTCGGGGAGCACACCCGGGTTCGCCATGCTGACAATCCGCCGCCCGCCATCGCAATTCCGGCGCCAGACCGCAACGATTTCAGCCACCTGCGCAAAACCCAGCGTCAACAACCCGCCACAGGAGAGCGCCGACCTATACTGCCGGCTCTTCGCACGGGTCTTTGACAATCGCATCTGCCGCCGGCCGCATCAGGCCGAACGATCCGGACGGTTCGGACGGTGTTTTTCGATTCTACCCGGGTAAAAACCGATGGGCGCCATCCCGCTTCCGCGGCCCTTGCTAGCCCCGGTCCTTCATCAGCCGCGCCTTGTCGCGCTGCCAGTCGCGTTGCGCCGTCGCCTCGCGCTTGTCGTGCAGCTTCTTGCCCTTGGCCAGGGCGATCTCGATCTTCG
>CAZGPS010000259.1:0-3840 GCA_964527675.1 uncultured Brevundimonas sp.
GGGTCGAGCGGTCGATGCCGGTGGCGCGGACCAGATCGGTCTGGGTCAGGCCGGATTTGTGCGACACCGCCTCCAGCACGGCGAACTGGCGCTGGGTCAGGCCGTCCGGGCCCGCCTCATCGGCGTAGATGTCGAGCGCCAGCTGCAGGGCGCGGTGCATCAGGTGGCTGGGCGAGCCGGCGAGACCGCCGCGGCGGGCCTTGTTGCTGGACTTGACCATCGACGTATCCCCTCGGCTGCCCCGCATAGCTAGCAGGCGCGTTTTACGGTTTGACGACGGACGATCCGCACGCGGTCCAGACGCGGGTCCGGGGAAGGATCAGGGGGCCCGGTCGGGTTCGGCCGGGGCCATCGGATCGACCGGCGCATCGGTCGAGATCAGATTGCGCATGATCAGCGGAATCTGCGACAGACCGAATACGGAGGAGGCGATCCACAGCACGCCGCGGAAGCTGACCCAGACGTCGGCGGGGTCGAGATCGCCGCGGCCCATCCGCGCCGCCGCCCAGCCGACCAGGGCCTCGCTGCGCACCAGTTCGTTGACGATGGCCACGGCGAGGAAGAACAGGCCGTAGCGGAAGGTCAGGGTGCGCCACGCCCGGTCGTTGATCGGAATGACCGTGCCGAGCAGGGCCCGCAGCGGCTGCTTGCCCATGGCCAGTCCGCCCAGCAGGGCGATGGCGAGGGAGGCGTTGAGCACCGAGACCTTGACCTTGACCCACAGGCCGTCGCCGGTGAGCAGGGTCAGCAGGCCGAAGACGAGGGCGAAGCCGCCGACCAGCAGCGGCATCAGCGCCAGCCGCTTCTCGACGATCAGGCCGACGGCGACGCCGACGGCGGAGCCGGCGACGAGGAACCAGGTGGCGTTGACCAGGGCGTCGTCGCCCTCCAGCCCCCGCAGGCGGAAGACCAGGAAGGCGAGGCCGAAGGCCAGCAGGCCGCTGAAATCGACCAGCTGGCGCAGGTTCGACGCCTTTTTGGGCTCGGGGGCGGGGGTCGGTTCGGGAGTCGGATCAGCCATCGTCAGTCCTCAAGCCCCACCAGGGACCGTGAAAAGGCCCGGGCGTCGAAGGGTTGCAGGTCGTCGACGCCTTCGCCGACGCCGATCAGCTTGATCGGGGCGTCCGAGGCCTGGGCCACGGGCACCAGAACCCCGCCGCGGGCGGTGCCGTCCAGCTTGGTCATGACGAGGCCGGAGACATAGGCGGTGCGGCCGAAGATCTTCTCCTGCTCCAGCGCATTGCGGCCGACGGTGGCGTCGAGCACCAGCAGGGTCTCGTGCGGGGCCTCCGGATCGATCTTCTTCAGCACGCGCACGATCTTGAGCAGCTCGTCCATCAGGGCGGACTTGTTCTGCAGCCGGCCGGCGGTGTCGATCAGGACCACGTCATAGCCCTCGGCCTTCGCCCGGGTGTAGGCGTCGAAGGCGAGGCCGGCGGGGTCGGCCCCGTCGCGACGGCTCTCGAACGTCGCCCCGGCGCGCTCGGCCCAGACCTTGAGCTGTTCGCGGGCGGCGGCGCGGAAGGTGTCGCAGGCGACGATCATCACCTTCGCGCCCTGGCCGGTCAGGTCGGAGGCGATCTTGCCCAGGGTGGTGGTCTTGCCCGAGCCGTTGACGCCGACGAACAGGGTGACGAAGGGGCGGGGGCCGCTGAGCGGCTCGTAGCGGGCCTCGTGGTGCACCAGTTCGGCGGCGACGGCCTCGGCCAGCGCCTCCTTGACCTCGCGCTCATTGGCCCCGGCGCCGAAGCGCAGCTCGCGGAAGCGGGCGACGATGCGGTCGGTCGCAGCCGGGCCGAGGTCGCTCTCCAGCAGATGCTCCTCCAGTCCCTCGAGCGCGGCCTCGGACAGGGGCTCCTTGACGAAGGCGGAGACGACCTGCTCGGTCATCTGTTTGGAGGAGCGGGAGAGGCCCTCGCTCAGGCGGGACAGCCAGCCCTTTTTCGGCGCGTCATTCATGAGGTGGCTTTAGCGGGGCGGAGCGGGCGCGTCACGCGATCTCGCGCGGCTGCCGTCACTGCCGTCGCCACGCCTCCCCCACCGCCGTCATCCTCGGACTTGATCCGAGGATCAGAGGGGGAGGCGGGCTGTGCGGCAGGGGCGGCCCTGCGACCGCGCCCGTGCAGGCCGCGACGGAGCACCGGACGGTCTGGCCCTCGGGTCAAGCCCGAGGGTGACGGGTGGGGAGGGGGCAGGAGGTGCGGGTCGAAGGCCACCATCCGTGACCGCCACGCGTTGTCGCGCTAGAACGAGGCCAAGCAGGATGCCGCCCTTGACCAAGACCCACGCCTTTTACAGCCCCGCCGCCCACGGCTTCGTCCGCGTCGCCGCAGCCACGCCGGTGGTGCATACCGCCGACCCGGTCGCCAACGCCGACGAGCACATCGCCCTGATCCGGCAGGCGGGCGAGCAGGGCGTCGACCTGATCGTCTTCCCGGAGCTGAGCCTCAGCGGCTACGCCATCGACGATCTGCTGATGCAGGGGGCGCTGCTGGACGAGGTCGAGCGGCAGATCGCCCGCGTGGCCGGGGCCGCCGACGAAGCCGGGCTGATCGCCGTCGCCGGGGCGCCGCTGCGCAATGGCGACGCCCTGTACAACTGCGCCGTCGTGCTGGGCTCGGGCGGAGTGCTGGGCGTGGTTCCCAAGACCTATCTGCCCAACTATCGCGAATATTATGAGAAGCGCTGGTTCGCTCCCGCGGCCAGCCGGTCCGAAGATGCGATCATGCTCGGCGGCGAGACCGTCGATTTCGCTCCGGGCCTGATCTTCGAGGCGGCCGATCGTCCCGGCTTCGTCTTCGCGGTCGAGATCTGCGAGGACTTCTGGGCCCCGCAGCCGCCGTCGACGCGGGCGGCCCTGGCCGGGGCGCGCATCCTGCTCAACCTGTCGGCCTCCAACATCGTCATCGGCAAGGCCGAAGAGCGGGCCCTGCTATGCGCCAGCCAGTCGGCGCGGACCCTGTCGGCCTATGTCTTTACGGCTTCGGGCTGGGGCGAGAGCACCACCGACCTGGCGTGGGACGGACAGGCGATCATCCACGAACTGGGGGCCTGTCTGGCCAGCGGCGAGCGTTTTTCAATGGAGAGCCACCTGACCGTGGCCGACATCGATGTGGAGCGGATCGGGCTGGACCGGCTGCGCAACGGCACCTTCGCCGACTGCGCCCGGCTGGAGGGCGAGCCGGCCACGGTGATCCCGTTCGAGACCGCTGATGCGGCCCCCGCCGGCGACCTGATCCGCCCCCTCGACCGCTTCCCCTTCGTGCCCGACGACCCGGCGCGGCTGGACCAGGACTGCTACGAGGCCTTCAACATCCAGGTGCAGGGGCTGATGCGGCGGATGAAGGCGACCAATGGCGAGCGGATCGTCATCGGCGTCTCGGGCGGGCTGGATTCGACCCAGGCCCTGCTGGTCGCCTGCCGCGCCTTCGACCGGCTGGGCCTGCCGAGAACCGGCATTCTCGGCTACACCCTGCCCGGCTTCGCCACCTCCGAGGGGACAAAGTCCAACGCCTGGGCGCTGATGCGGGCGCTGGGCGTGACCGGCGCCGAGATCGACATCAAGCCGACCGCCCTGACCATGCTGGAGACGATCGGCCATCCGTTCGCCCAGGGCGAGCCGGTGCACGACATCACCTTCGAGAATGTCCAGGCGGGGCTGCGCACCGACTATCTGTTCCGGCTGGCCAATCAGAACGGGGCCTTCGTGCTGGGCACCGGCGACCTGTCGGAACTGGCGCTGGGCTGGGCCACCTATGGCGTCGGCGATCACATGAGCCACTACAACGTCAACGGCGGGGTGGCGAAGACCCTGATCCGCCACCTGATCCGCTGGGTCGC
>CAZGPS010000260.1:0-3774 GCA_964527675.1 uncultured Brevundimonas sp.
GCGCCGGCACGACGAAGGCGCCGAGACCGGCGACCCACCCCCCCAGGAGTCCGTTCACCGTCCCGGCCAGCACCGTCAGCCTCAGCAGCAGCGCCCTGGCGGTCAGGGAGTAGAGGACGAACACCCCGTGGTCGTAGAGGGTGGAGCCGCGCCGCCACAGGAACAGCAGGGCCACGAACGGAATGGACAGGGGCACCAGCAGGAAGGCGAACTTGTAGATCGTCTGCTGCAGCTTGTAGAGCGCCAGATCGGGGTTCTGCAGCTTCTTGATCAGGGTGTAGGCGGCGCCGTGGTCGGCTCCGCCGGAGCTGCGGATCCGGCCCTCCGCGGCCATGTCCTTGATGCTGGCCTGCCAGCTGCCCGGAGTCAGGCCATCGTCGCGGCCCTCGCGCAGCTCGGTTTCCAGCCGCGCCAGCCGGGCCCTGCCCTCCTCAACAGACTTTTCAGCGGCGGCCACGCCGGCGAGGCCGATCCCGGTCGCCTCCTGGCCGGCCAGTTCGGTCCGCACCGTCGCCAGACTGGCTTCAGCCTCGGCCAGGGCCTGGCGCTGCTCGGCCAGCCGATCCGCCGCCGGCGCGACGGCCTCATACTGAGGCATGAAGCTCAGGGCGAAGAACATCACGAACAGGGTGAAGAGGAACATCGCCAGGGGAGAGACGTAGCGGGTCCGCCTGCCCTCGATCCATTCGCGGGTCAGGCGCCCGGGGTTGATGGCCAGAAGCGGCAGGGTGCGCCAGATCCGGGCGTCGAAATGCATGACGCCGTGCAGCACCTCCTCGCCGAGATGCAGCAGGGTGCGGTGCACATGGGTGGGCTGGCCGCAGTTCGCGCAGAATTTGCCGCTGGTCGGAGAGCCGCAGTCCGAACAGGTTCCGGCCTCGGGCTCCCCAGCCTGACCGGTCGGCTTCTCCAGCGCGCCCGCCACCAAACCCGCGGTCACGACTCCGCCCACGCCTTCGATTTCCAACGCCCGATCCCCCTGGCCCTAACGGCGCGGACTGTGAGGACGGGACGCGCAAAAGAAAAGGGGCGCCGACCCGCGCCGACGCCCCTTTCCCGTGTTTGTTTCGGCGATGTTCTAGCGCGAGGCGCCGCTGACGATGGCGGTGTGGGCGTTGCGGTTGCGGGCCCAGGCTTCCTCATTGGAGCCGGCCGCGATCGGCCGTTCCTTGCCGTAGCTGATGGTGTCGATGCGGGCGGCCGAAATGCCGCGGCTGACGAGGTAGGTGCGCACCGATTCGGCGCGGCGGGCGCCGAGGGCGAGGTTGTATTCGCGGGTGCCGCGTTCGTCGGCGTTGCCTTCGATCCGAACGGTGACCTGCGGATAGCGCTGCAGCCAGGCGACCTGGGCGTCGAGGCGCGGATAGGCGTCAGTGCGAACCTGATAGCTGTCGAGGTCGAAATAGACGCGGTCGCCGACATTGACGACGAAATCCTGCTCGGAGCCCGGAACGGCCGCGCCGAGGCCGCCGCCGTCGACCGCGCCGCCGGGGTTGGTCGGATATTGCGGGCCGGCGGCCGGAGGGGCCGCGCCCGAGGCGCTGTCGACAGGCCGCCGCGGGGTGCAGGCGGCGATGGCCGTGACGGCCACGCCCACGGCGGCCAGACGGAACAGGGTCGAGGTCTTCATCATCGGTCGTCTCCTTGGTGCGAGGCCTCGGCCTCCAGCTTTGCTATGAACCCGGGTACTGTCGCGCCAGCACTTTCGCCAGCCGCGATAACGCAGAATTGAGCCGAAGGCCGGCTTTCGGCATCAGGTGGAGCAGCTGTCGGGGCCGCCGCTTCCGAGGTTGGTCGGTTGCTGGTCCAGCAGGGGCGACCAGGCCGGATCGGAGCCGCGGCCGTTGTAGCCGGCCTGGCTGACCACCCGGCCCGACAGGTCGACCGTCCACAGCCGTGTGTCGCCGCCCGGCGACTGGCGCGCGAACATGATGTAGCGGCCGTTGGGAGCCCAGGACGGACCCTCCTCGAAATAGCTGGACGACAGGATGCGCTCGCCGGTGCCGTCAGGCCTCATGACGCCGGTCGAGAAGCGGCCGCCGCCCTGTTTGGTGAAGGCGATCAGATCGCCGCGCGGGCTCCAGTTCGGGGCGGTGTAGAGGCCGCCGCCGCGCGAGATCGGCCGCTGGCCCGAACCGTCGGCCTGCATGACGTAGAGCCGGGCCGAGCCGGAGCGGTCGGAGGTGAAGACGATCTGGCTGTTGTCGGGGCTGAAGGAGGGCGAGGTGTCGATGGCCGGGTCGTTGGTCAGGCGGCGCACCTGGCGGCTGGCGAGGTCCATGACATAGACGTCGGTATTGCCGCCGCGGATGATCGAGAAGGCCATCTTGGAGCCGTCGTTCGAGAAGCGCGGGGCCAGCACCTGACCGTCGAACTCGCCCAGCGACTCGCGCCGGCCGGTCGACAGGTTGAACAGATAGATGCGGCTGTAGTCCTTGCCGAGGGCGACATAGGTGATCTCGTTGGGGTCGTTCAGCGAGAAGCGCGGCGACATGATGATTTCGTCGCCCTGGGTCAGATAGACGGGGTTGAAGCCGTCCTGGTCCGAGATGGCGAGGCGCGACAGGCGGTTCAGCTCGGTGCCGCTCTCGGAGACGAACAGCACGCGGCTGTCGAACAGGCCGGCCTCGCCGGTCATGCGCTGATAGACCAGGTCGGCGATCTTGTGGCCGATGCGGCGCCATTGCTCGGGCGTGGCGGTGAAGCGGTAGGAGGCCAGCTGGCACTGGCGATAGGGGTCGTAGAGACGGAAGCCGAAGTCGTTGCGGCCGTCCGGCCGGGGCGTCACCGAGCCGTACAGCACGGCCTGGGCGCCGATCGAGGTCCACTGCGGGAAGTTGGGGGCGTTGGCGAGGGTCAGGCCGGTCTCGACGAAGCTGGCCGGATCGAGCGGCTCGAAATAGCCGGAGCGGCGCAGGTCGGCGCGGATCACCTGGGAGAGGTCCGAGCCGTTCTGGCCGTCGAAGGTGGAGACGGCGATCTGGAACGGGCGCAGGACGCCCTGGTCGATCTCGACCTCGACCGGGCCGGACTGTCCCGGCTGCCCGGGCGGGGTCTGGGCCGTCACGGAGCCGGCAGCCAAGGCCAGGATGGCGACGCCGGCCAGAAGTCGGTTCAGACGCATTGTAAGCTCCCGCGAGTCAGACGTACGCCGGTCCTTATCACCGGACCGTGCATGAAGAACCAACATGGCCGTGATTGGGGCGACTTTCGGGCCTGATCAGACTTCGTCAGGCTTTGCCGTGGCCAGCAATCATCACCGCCCCTGGCAGGCGCGGGCGGTGAGGAAGGTCGCGCGGTAGGCGCCGCCGGTGAATCCGGCGGGGACGTCGAACGGCGCCGTCGCCCGCATCGCGCGCATCGCCTCCGCCGCCGAGGCCCGGTAGACCTGACTGGACTGGGCGCCGACGAGGGTGGGGCCGGCGGTGATGCGGCCGCGGGGGTCGAGGGTGACGTCCATCTGGATGCGCAGATCGTCGCCGCCCTCCATGTCGCAGGTGATGAAGACGTTCCAGTTCGGATAGACCTGTTCGAACATGGCGTTGATCACCGGGCCGCGGGTCTGGCCGGCCGTACCGCTGGATTGTTGACCCGACGGCGGCGCGGGGCCGCGGTTGGGCGAGCGGTTGGGGCGGTCGGCGGCGAGGGCGCCGAGGTCGAGCGATTCCTCGCGCGGCGGGCGTGGCGCCTCGGCCTTCTTCGCCGGCGGCGGCGTGGCGGCAGGGGGCGGCGGCGTCGGGCGCGGCGTGGGGCGGGGCGTCGGAGCCTTTTCGG
>CAZGPS010000261.1:0-3773 GCA_964527675.1 uncultured Brevundimonas sp.
TCGAGGCGGGGCAGGGGACGTCGGGATCGAGCGGGTCCTGATCCTCGGCGAAGCGCGCGTTCTTGAGGTTGATCGGCCCGGTCCACGTCCACGCCTGACCATGGCGGCCGGCGCGGGTCGGCAGGACGCAATCGAACATGTCGACGCCGCGCGCCACCGCCTCGACCAGATCGACCGGCTTGCCGACCCCCATCAGATAGCGCGGGCGGTCGGCGGGCAGCATCTCGGGCGCGTAGTCCAGCACCTCGCACATGGCCTGATGGCCCTCGCCGACGGCGAGGCCGCCGATGGCGTAGCCGTCGAAACCGGTCTCGATCAGCCGGTCGGAGGATTCGCGGCGCAGCGCTTCGAAGGTCGAGCCCTGCTGGATGCCGAACAGGGCCTGGGTCTCGCGGGTCCCGAAGGCGGCCTTCGACCGCGCGCCCCAGCGGGCCGACAGCTCCATGGCGGCGCGGGCGGCGGGCTCCTCGGCCGGCCATGACACGCACTGGTCCAGCTGCATCGAGATGTCGGCGCCGATGCGGTCGGCCTGGATCTCGATCGAGCGTTCGGGGCTTAGGACATGTTTCGAGCCGTCGATATGGCTGGCGAAGGTGACGGCCTCCTCCTTCACCTTCGAGATCCCGGCCAGGGACATGACCTGGAAACCGCCGCTGTCGGTCAGGATGGGCCTGGTCCAGCCCATGAATTTGTGCAGCCCGCCCAGCCGCTCCATCCGCTCGGGGCCGGGGCGCAGCATCAGGTGGTAGGTGTTGCCCAGCAGGATGTCGGCGCCGGTCTGGGCGACCTGATCGACCGTCATGGCCTTGACCGTGGCCGCGGTGCCGACGGGCATGAAGGCGGGCGTGCGGATGTCGCCGCGCGGGGTCTTCAGCACCCCGGTGCGGGCGCGGCCTTCGGTGGCGGAGATATCGAACGGGAAGGGCATGGGTGGCGCTGTCTATCCGATCCCCTCTCCCGATGGGAGAGGGCTTGAGCGCACGGCGGCGAAGCCGTCGTCCTTGCGCGAAAGGGTGAGGGTCGACCGTCCCGGGGCGGTTTCGCCGCTCCACCAGCCGACCCTCATCCGGCGCTGTGCGCCACCGACTCCTACCGGGAGAAGGAAAGTTCAGGCGCGGAACAGCAGCGACCCGTCGCCGTAGGAATAGAAGCGATAGCCGTCGGCCACGGCGTGGGCATAGGCCGCCTTCATCGTCTCCAGCCCGGCGAAGGCGCTGACCAGCATGAACAGGGTCGACTTCGGCAGGTGGAAATTGGTCATCAGCACGTCTGCGGCGCGGAAGCGGTAGCCGGGGGTGATGAAGATCGCCGTGTCGCCGTGGAAGGGCCGGACCTCGCCGTCTTCGGTCGTGGCGCTCTCGAGCAGACGCAGGGAGGTGGTGCCGACGCAGACGATGCGGCCGCCGGCGCCGCGGACGGCGTTGAGGGCGGCGGCGGTCTCCGCGGAGACCTCGCCCCATTCGGAATGCATTTTATGGTCGGCGGTGTCGTCGGCCTTGACCGGCAGGAAGGTGCCGGCGCCGACGTGCAGGGTCACGGCATGGGTCGAGACGCCCTTCGCCTCGATCGCCGCCATCAGCGCCGGGGTGAAGTGCAGTCCCGCCGTCGGCGCGGCGACCGAGCCGTCCCATTTGGCGAACAGGGTCTGGTAGTCGGACCGGTCGCGGTCGTCCTCGGCCCGTTTGGCGGCGATGTAGGGGGGCAGGGGCATGACGCCGACGTCGCGGATGCCCTCGTCCAGCATCGGGCCCGACAGGTCGAACCGCAGGGTCACGAGCCCATCCTCGCCCTTGTCGACCACCGTGGCGTCGAGGCGGCCCAGCAGGCAGGCGCCGTCGTCTTCGCTGCCGAAGCGGATGCGATCCCCCGCCTTGATCCGCTTGCCCGGCTTCATGAAGGCCGACCAGACGTCGGTGGCGTCGCGGTGATGCAGGGTGGCTTCGACGGCGACCGTCAGGGTCTCGCCCTCCGGTCCGATCCGCTCGCGCACCCCCGACAGCCGCGCCGGGATCACCCGCGTGTCGTTGAACACCAGGGCGTCGCCGGGCCGCAGGAAGTCGGGCAGGTCGCGGATGATCCGATCCTCAAGCCCGCCATCCTTCACCACCAGCAGGCGCGCGGAATCGCGCGGCTCGGCGGGACGGAGCGCGATGTGGTCGTCCGGCAGGTCGAAGTCGAAATCGGCGGTCTTCATCAGGCGGCGCAAAGGCCACGGGGGCCGCCCACGGTCAAGGGCGGGGGCTACTCCTGACCGCCGTGACGGTCTTCCGGCGCAATGTAGTGACGGTCGAGGTCGGCGGGGTCCATGCGGTGACCGGTGGCCTCGGCGACCACGGCGACGATGTCCTCATTGGTCTTTCCGGCGTCGCGCATCTGTTCGATCTCGTCGCTGATCATCTCGACGAACTCGGAAACCTCGAACCGCTCCTCGCCGAGGCCGAGAACCTGCCGCAGGCTGCGCTGGGCCTTGATGGCTTCGTCGAGGCTGAAAGTCAGTTGGTCGGTCATGGCGGTTCTCCGGTGAGGCCGAACAAACCGTCCGGGTGGCGCGAGGTTGCACCGAGGTCGTGAACCCTATGGGCGCAAGCGGGTTGGACGGGAATGCGTATCGCCGACTTCCTCCCCTCGATCCTCATCGGCGCCGTCGCCAGCGCCCGTTCGATGACCCCCATGGCGGCGCTGGCGGGCGCGCATCTGGCAGGACGGCCGATGCCCGGGCGGCTTTTGCTGCTCGGCCGGCCGTTATTCACCTTCGGCGCCCTGGCCATGGGCGCAGGGGAGCTGGCGGGCGACAAGATGAAGTCGGCGCCGGACCGGACGGTGTTCCTCGGTCTGCTGGCGCGGATCATGAGCGCGGGCATAGCCGGAGCGGCCCTGGCCCCGCGCGGCCGCGAACGGGCGGGGGCGGGGCTGGCCGTCGCTACCGCCGTGCCGCTCGCCTGGCTGACGCTTGCGGGGCGCAAGCGGGCGATGGACCGGATCGGCCAGACCCGCAGCGGCCTGATCGAGGACACCCTGATCGTCGCGGCCGGGGTCGCCGTCGTGGCCTTCGCCACGGGCCGTCGCTAGCGCCTCCGCGTTGACCGGGCGGCCGGGACGCGGCAAAGGCCTCCCATGCTGCAGAACCTCGAAACCCTCGCGCGTGAGGCCAGATCCTGGCCCTTCGAACAGGCCCGCAATCTTCTCGCCCATGTGCTGAAGAAGCGGCTGTCCGACGCCGAGAGAAATGCGGCGAAATTGCTGATCGACGCCGGCAAGGCCGATGAGGCGCTGGCCACCTTCGAGGCGCTGAAGGCGCCCGTCATCTTCGAGACCGGCTATGGCCCGTCCGGCCTGCCGCACATGGGCACCTTCGGCGAGGTGGCGCGCACGACCATGGTGCGCAACGCCTTCCGCGCCCTGACCGGCGACCATTGGTCGACCCGGCTGATCGCCTTCAGCGACGACATGGACGGGCTGCGCAAGGTTCCCGAGGGCATTCCCAACCCGGAGATGCTGATCGAGGACCTGCACAAGCCGCTGACCGTGGTGCGCGATCCGTTCGGCACGCACGACAGTTTCGGCGCGCACAACAACGCCCGCCTGCGCGCCTTCCTCGACGGCTTCGGCTTCGACTATGAATTCCTGTCGTCGACCGAACAGTACAGGTCGGGCCGGTTCGACGCGACGCTGCTGACCCTGCTGGAGCGGTTCGAGGCTGTGCAGGCCATCATGCTGCCGACCCTCGGCGAGGAGCGGCGCGCCACCTATTCGCCCTTCCTGCCGGTCAGCCC
>CAZGPS010000262.1:0-3764 GCA_964527675.1 uncultured Brevundimonas sp.
TATTGCGCCATGCCGGCCGCCGCCATCGCCGTATCGTGCGGCCAGACCGATCCGTTGTGATAGCTCATCGGATTGAAGCGCGCCTGACCGGTGGCCAGCGTCCGCAGTCCCCAGCCGGAGCGGAACTCGGCCCCCAGCATCCGCTTCGTCACCGCCCGCGCCCGCTCCTTTGACGGCAGGCCCGTGAACAGCAGGTGCCCCGCGTTCGATCCGATCGAGCGGCACTGTTCTCCGTCGCCGTCCAGGGCGATGGCGTAGAACTGTTCGTCCTCCATCCAGAACCGGTCCTCGACCAGCGCCCGCACCTTCGCCGCGCGCCCGGCCCATTCCGCCTCGCCGGGGTCGCCGAGTACGCGCGCCATGTCGGCCATCGCCTGCCAGGCGGCATAGGCGTAGCCCTGCACCTCCAGCAGGGCGATCGGCCCGTTCGGAAAGCGCCCGTCGCGGTGGAAGATCGAATCCTCCGAGTCCTTCCACCCCTGATTGGACAGACCCGTCTCGGCCGCGCGCTGATAGCTGATCAGGCCGTCGCCGTTGATGTCGCCATAGTCCTTCATCCAGCCGACGGCGGCGATCAGATTGGGCCACAGGGCGCGGACGGTGGCGACGTCCCCGGTGCGCTTCAGCCAGGCTCCGGCCAGGGCCACGAACAGGCAGGTGGTGTCGACCCCGCCGTAATACAGCCCGAACGGCACCTCGCCGAGGGCGCTCATCTCGCCGTGCCGCGTCTCGTGCATGATCTTGCCCGGCGCCGAGTCCTGGAAGGCCGAGACGTCGGTCGCCTGCCGCATCGCCAGATAGGTCAGCACCCCCTTGGCCAGGCTGGGGTCCAGCCACAGCATCTGCCAGGCGGTGATGATCCCGTCGCGCCCGAACGGCGTCGAGAACCACGGCACCCCCGCATAGGGATAGGGTCCGGTCGGCAGGTCGGTGGTCAGCAGGGCGACGTCCGCCCGCGACTGGTCCAGCCAGTCATTGAAGCGCGGGCTGCGCGGTCCCCGCACCGACGCCCCGCGACGCCGGCGCAGCCGCATCGCCACCCGCGCCTGCACGGCGTTGAGCCGGAACCGCGCCTCGTCCGGGGCCTCGCAGGCCGCGGCGCCGCATTCGATATAGAGGTCCAGCCGCCGCCCTTTCGGCAGGCTGAACATGAATTCGGCCCGCGACGCGGTCAGCCGGGCCGGCGGCTCCGAAAAGGCGAGGCAACTGCTGCGCTCGACGCCGTCGAGGCCGCGGTAGCGGAAGGTCACCCGCCGGCCGTCCGCCTTCGGCGCCTCGACCGATCCGCGCTTCGCCCGCGCCGTGCCGCGCACCTCGAAGATGTCCGAGAAGTCGGCGGCGAAGTCGAACGCCAGCGGCAGCAGCACATCCTCGACGCCATGGTTCAGCACCCGCACCCGCTCGAACATCCGCCGCTCGCGCACGAACCGCCGCCGCTCGATGTGCAGCACCCCCGCCGGGGCCGAGCGCCCGCCCATCGGCGGCAGCGGCCGGTTGGTCGAATGGGCGGTGAAGAAGACATTGTCTTGGCTGACGCCTGAGCTCAGCCGCGACGGCCGCGCCAGCCCCGCCGTCATGACGAAGCGCGACAGCAGCCGGGTGTCCTCGTCGAACAGGCCGTCGGCCCCGCCCCTCATGTCGCCCAGGCTGTCGGCGACCAGGAAGGTGTCCGCGTCCTTCAGCGCCATCATCTGCTCGAGGCCGTCGACCTCCGTGGATCCGGTGGCGGTGACCTGAACTGTATAGGCGTCGTCCATGCGGGAACCTCGAACCGGCGGGGGAGGGTGACAGGGTCCGCGACAAATGCGGACCCCTGATGACCGGATTGGTACGCTAATGGACGAAGTCGCCCGAGGTTCAGGACCGCGTCAGGCTCCGGCGACGAAGCTGCGGCCCTCGCGCGGACGCAGGGCGGTCACCACCTCGTCCAGCGGCTCTTCGGCGAACGGCCGGCGCGCCAGCAGGTCGCCATAGACGTCGAGATAGCGCCGGGCCATGGCCGTGGCCGAGAAACGCAGGTCGAACCGCGCCCGGATCGCCTCGCGGTCCAGCAGATGCGCCCGGCCCGCCGCGGCGATCGCCTGTTCCAGGGTGTCGACCAGATAGCCGGTGGCCCCGTCCTCGATGATCTCCGGCGTCGAGCCGCAGCGGAAGGCCACCACCGGCGTGCCGCAGGCCATGGCCTCGATCATCACCAGGCCGAAGGGCTCGGGCCAGTCGATCGGGAACAGCAGCGCCTCGGCCCCGCCGAGGAAGGCCGACTTCTGGTGATCGCCGATCTCGCCGATGAACTCGATCAGCGGATTGCCCTCGATGAGCGGCCGGATGACCGTCTCCCAATAGACCTTGTCCGCCGCATCGACCTTGGCGGCGATCTTGAGCCGCTTGTTCAGCTTGGTGGCGATCTCGATGGCCCGGTCCGGCCGCTTCTCCGGCGAGATGCGGCCGAGGAAAGCCAGATAGCCGCCCGGCTCCGGCGAGAAGCGATACAGCTCCCCCGGCATGCCGTGATGAACGGTCGCCTTCCAGTTGGCCAGCGGCAGGGGCCGGCGCTGGTCGTCCGAGATCGAGACGAGGCCGAATTCGCTCCAGCGCTCATACACCGCGGGCAGGTCCTTCATGTCCAGACGGCCGTGCAGGGTGGTGATGGTCTTGTCGGCTTGGCGGGTGAAGAAGGGGAAGTGGATCATGTCCGTGTGGAAATGGATCACATCGAACTCGTCGGCGCGCTTCAGCACCTCCGACAGCAGGGTCATGTGGGCGGCGAGGTCGGACTTCAGCGGCGCCGGATCCAGGCGAATGGCCTGGTCGCGCACCGGCACCAGCCGGGCCCGGGTCTCGGCGTCGGCCGAGGCGAACAGGGTGACGTCATGGCCCAGGTCGACCAGGGCGTCGGTCAGGTGCGCCACCACCCGCTCCGTGCCGCCATACAGCCTCGGCGGAACGGCTTCGTACAGCGGCGTGACCTGGGCGATCTTCATGATGAGGGCTCCCGGCGATCCCCGGGTGACGGAGCGCCGAATCCCCAACCATCTCGCACCTGCGAAGTTCCCGGCCTCTGCGTTTTTTCCTCTGTAAACTGCGAGGGTTACGGGGTTACATCTGTCCGCTACCGCTCACTGCATGCCGGCGCGGACCTCGGCGCGCAGCGTATCGATCGACTTAAGTCCCTGATCTGACTTGAAGCGCCAATAGGTCCAGCCGTTGCAGGCCGGGGCGTTCTCGAACAGCGCGCCCATCTTGTGGATCGAGCCGCTCAACGTCCCCGACACCAGCGAGCCGTCGGCCCGCACCCGCGCCTCGCGGTCCCCCTTCGGGCAATACAGCCGGTCGCCGGGCCGCAGCAGGCCGGCCTCGACCAGCGCCCCGAACGGCACCTTGGGCTCCGACCGCTTGGAGCCCATCACGGCCAGATCCTCCGGCGCGGCCGGGATCACCGCCTTGATCCGCTTCTCGGCCACCCTGGCGTAGCCCTCGTCGCGCTCGATGCCGATGAAATGACGGCCCAACCGCCTGGCCGCCGCGCCGGTCGTCCCGGTGCCGAAGAACGGGTCCAGCACCACGTCGCCGGGCCGCGTCGCCGCCAGCAGGACCCGGTGCAGCAGGGCCTCGGGCTTCTGGGTCGGATGCGCCTTCTTGCCGTCGGCGTCCTTGATCCGCTCCTCGCCGGTGCACAGGGCGAAGGTCCAGTCCGAACGCATCTGGGTGTCTTCGTTGAAGGCCTTCAGCGCGTCGTAGTTGAAGGTGTAGCGCTTCTGCTCGCG
>CAZGPS010000263.1:0-3747 GCA_964527675.1 uncultured Brevundimonas sp.
CCGCGCTCCGCCGACCTCCCCAACCTTTTCCGGTTCGCCGGCCGAGGCCGCGGACCCGTGCCTTCTTCCTGCCGGGACGGGGAGGGCGAAGCCCCGCCCTCATCCCTCATCCCTGGCCCCGATCTTTGAAAACCGAACCTCAGACCAGCTCCACCGCCATCGCCACGGCTTCCCCGCCGCCGATGCACAGGCTGGCCACGCCCTTCGTCCCGCCGCGCGCCTGCAGCGCGCCCAGCAGGGTCGCCAGCACCCGCGCGCCCGAGGCGCCGATCGGATGGCCCAGGGCCGTGGCCCCGCCGTTGACGTTCAGCTTGCCGTGCTCGATGCCCAGCTCCTGCATGGCGATCATCGGCACCACGGCGAAGGCCTCATTGACCTCCCACAGGTCGACGTCCTCGACGCTCCAGCCGGCCTTCTTCAGCGCCTTCTGCATCGCCGGCACCGGGGCGGTGGTGAACAGGCCCGGCTCATGGGCGTGGGCCGCATGGCTGACGATCCGCGCCACGATCGGCAGGCCCAGCGCCTTCGCCACGCTTTCGCGGGTCATGACCACGGCCGCCGCCCCGTCCGAGATCGAGGCCGAGGACGCCGCCGTGATCGTCCCGTCCTTCGCAAAGGCCGGCTTCAGATTGGGGATCTTCTCCGGCATGGCCTTGCCGGGCTGTTCGTCCTCGCTGACCGTCTCGACGCCCTTGCGGGTGGTCACCTCGACCGGGGTGATCTCGGCCTTGAAGGCGCCCGAGGCGATGGCGTTGCGGGCCCGGGTCAGGCTCTCGATGGCGTAGGCGTCCTGGGCCTCGCGGCTGAACTGATAGGTCCCGGCCGTGTCCTCGGCGAACGACCCCATCGGCTTGCCGGGCGAATAGGCGTCCTCCAGCCCGTCCATCATCATCGAATCGACGATGACGTCATGGCCGATCCGCGCCCCGCCGCGGTGTTTGGTCATCAGATACGGCGCCCCGGTCATGCTCTCCATGCCGCCGGCCACGATCACATCGGCGCTGCCCGCGGTCAGGGCGTCCGAGGCCATCATCACCGCCTGCAGGCCCGAGCCGCACATCTTGTTGACCGTGGTCGCCTCGACGTGACGGCCCAGCCCGGCGCCGATCGCCGCCTGTCGCGCCGGGGCCTGGCCCAGCCCCGCGGGCAGGACGCAGCCCATGTAGATCTGCTCGATCCTGGCCGGATCGATCCCGGCCCGCTCGACCGCCGCCCGGACCGCCGTCGCGCCCAGCTCGGTGGCCTTGACCCCGGTCAGGGCGCCCTGGAAGCCCCCCATCGGGGTGCGGGCGAAGGAGCAGATGACGATCGGATCAGACATGACGAAGCGACTCTCGACAGGAGGATTTGCGCGGCTGGATGGGCCGCAGGGTTACGAAAGGCAAGAGGCTCAGGCGGCGTCCTCGCCGGCCCGTTCCCGCGGCATCATCTCCCCGACGGTCGGGCAGTCCATGGCCAGGGTCAGTTCGATGTCGCGCGGCTTGACGATTTCGTTGCAGTGGCCGCAGGCGATGCGCGGGGCCAGATCGTGGCCGCAGGTCTTGTGCATCATGGCGATGCCCGGATCCGCCTCGCCATAGACATGCTTGGCGCCCCAGCCGTGCAGGGTGACCAGCACGCCGTACAGGTCCTTGCCCTTGGCGGTCAGCACATATTCATTGCGCGGCGGCCGCTCGGAATACAGCCGCGGCTCCAGCACCCCGTGCTGCACCAGCGACTTCAGCCGCGCCGCCAGCACATTGCGGGCGACGCCCAGCCGCTCCTGCCACTGCTCGAACCGACTGACCCCGTTGAAGGCGTCGCGGATGACCAGCAGCGTCCACGGATCGCCGATCACCTCCAGCGTCGCGGCGATCGAGCAGCTCTGGCGAGAATAGTCTGCGGTGCGTCCCATGACGGTAAAGGTGACCCCGCGTCAGGCTTTTGGCAAGAGGGTTGCCAATCTAAACGGACTAGGTCAGTCTTGTTTGGCTACGGACTCGCCCCGGCGTTTCCGGATCCCTCGACTTCGGGCGGAAGGTGCGCCCTTCCGCCCATCCTTTTCCCGCGATACGCCCGGACCCATGACGCAGCAGACCCTCGCCGAAGCCCTGACCCTGACCGAAGACGGCGCCGGCGGCCTGACGGCCCGACTCTCGGGGGACTTCTCCAACGCCCCCCTGTCCGGCCCGGCCGAAAAGGGCGCCCCGTTCGGCGGCCTGATGGCGGCCCTCGCCGCTGGCGCCGCCCGCCAGGGGCTCGGCCTCGAGACCCCGCTCAAGACCCTGACCGTCCAGTACCTCGCCGCCGCCCGCTTCGAAGCCGCCACCTTCATCCCGACCCTGACCCGCGGCGGGCGCAACGTCGCCTATGCCTCGGTGTCGGGCGGCCAGCCGGATCGCCCCGCCCTTCAGGCCCTCGCCACCTTCGGCCGCGAGGTCGACGGCCCCGTCCTGACCCCGCTGACCGCGACGCCCCGCCCGCTCGCCGACACCGACCCGACCCCGCTCGATCCCCGCTTCGGCCCCTGGTTCACCCGCTACATCGAGCACCGCTTCGTCGCCGGCCCGAAGCTGTTCGGCCAGAACGCCGGCGCCGCGCCCGAGCTCGGCTGCTGGATGCGCACCACCGACGGCGCGCCGCTGGACGAGGCCCGGCTCCTGTTCCTGCTGGACGGCGTCTATCCGACCTACTGGACCGCCCTGCCGGCCCCGCCGGTCATCTCCGCCAGCGTCGATCTCCGCGCCGACCTGCTGGAGGCGATCACGCCGGAGACCTCGCCCGAGGGCTGGGCGTATTTCCACTTCACCAGCCGCGACGTGGGCGGCGGCTGGGCGGTCGAGGACGGCGTCGCCCACGCCCCCGACGGCCGCCCCATCGCCCTCGTCCGCCAGCGCCGCAAGCTGATGCCGACCCGCCCCTAGCCGTGCAGGCCGCGCAGCTGGATCAGGGGGATGACGATGTCCTCCTCGTCCTCCAGATGGCGCAGCAGCGGCCGGGCGTTGCCATCGATCCGGTCCGCCAGTCGGTTGGCCGCATCCGCCAGGTCCGGGGCCCCGGCGGTCGCCGCCTGATGAAAGGCCAGGCCGTCGCGGAACATCGCCTCCAGCGTCTCATGGATGGCGTCGTGATCGCGGTCCAGAAGATCGATCCCGGCGCCGATCTTCGGCTCGATCCGCCGCATCATCGGGAAATACTGCCCGCTCTCGACGCGGTGGTGGCCGTCCAGATGCTGCAGGAAGGACTGCAGCGCCGGGATCAGCTGCCGGTGCAGCGCCGCCGCATCCCCATCGGCCCGCCACTGCCCGACCAGCCCGTCCATATGCGCCTGATGGCCGCGAAAGCTGGCGTGCATTTGCAGCCAGAAGGCCGCCGTCTGGTCCATGGCCGAGGTCCACCGGTCGCGCGGAAAGGCCTCGAGCAGATAACCGAATTCCGCCGGCAGTCCCGCCCGCGAGGCGAGCGCCGTATCCAGCGCCTCAGACAACGGCCGTCGTCGTCTTGATGAAGCCGCCGCCCAGCAGACGATCAGGATCGGCCGGATCATACAGGGCGCAGGCCTGCCCGGGGGCCACGCCCTCCTCGCCGCTTTCGAACAGCACCGCGACGGCGCCGTCGACCAGCGTCAGCCGGGCCGGGGAGGGCGGCCGGGTGGACCGCACGCGGGCCAGCACCGCCGCCCCGCCGACGGCCGCCGCCTCAATGTCGGCCTCGTCGCCCAGCCAGTTGGTCTCGTCCAGCGTGAGCGACGCGGTCAGCAGGGCCTCG
>CAZGPS010000264.1:0-3723 GCA_964527675.1 uncultured Brevundimonas sp.
GGCGCCGGGGGCGATGGAGGCGGAGCCGCGGCGTACTGCAGGGTCGAGCCGCCGCCCTGACGCGGGGCGCGGCCGAGATAGCGCACCCTCACCTCCCCGACCCCGGCGCGGCGCAGGTCGAGGGCGTCGGCGGCGCCGCGCGACAGATCAATGATGCGGTTGTCGACGAAGGGGCCCCGGTCGTTGACGCGCAGGACAACGCGGCGGCCGTTGGCGAGGTTGGTGACCTCGACCAGACCCGGCAGCGGCAGGGTCTTGTGAGCCGCGGTCAGGGCGTTCATGTCGAATCGCTCGCCGGTGGCCGTGGGCCGGCCGTGGAACTGGTCGCCGTACCACGAAGCCAGGCCGGTCTCGTCGTAGCGGGGCTGTTCCTCGGGCCGGTACCAGCGGCCGCGGATCTGGTAGGGCCGCATGGTGCCGGAGACGATCGGAGCCGGGTCGGTGACGACGGGGATGCCCCCCACGCCCGGCCTGGCCCCGCCGGCGCAGGCGGCCAGCAGCGACAGCAGGCCGGCGGCGATGAGTCCCTTGAGAAGTTTCGCGGCCATGGTCCCGTCCCTGAGGGCCGCGAGCATGGCGCAAGAGATTTCCGCTTTGGTTAACGGGTGGTTTGGCGCTATGCGGCGGGTCCGCGCGCGGGCTGCGGACAGGTGGCCGAGTGGTTTAAGGCAGCGGTCTTGAAAACCGCCGTAGGTGAAAGCCTACCGTGGGTTCGAATCCCACCCTGTCCGCCACGGCGAGGCGCCCGTTCCAGCGTCGCCGCTCACCATCGCCTGGGTCGCGGCGAGGCCAGCGCCTGCAGGCCGGTCACGAACGATGCATGGTCTTCGACCGTCGGCTCGTCGCCCAGACCGGAGGCGAGCGCCTCGGCTTCGGCGACCAGCCTCTGGACCTCTTCGGTGATGCCGCTGCCCAGCGCGACGAGCGCGCTGGCGCGCGCCCGGATCAGCAGCAATGCCGCCAACGGATAGCGGCCGCCCAATCGCGCCGCCCAAAGCGACATATCGTCATGCGCGCCCCGAATTTCGGCTCGTCGCCGCACGACGAGGTCAGCGGCTTCGCGAAGCGCCGGCCAGGTCATCAGAAAGGCCAGACCCGTCATGGCGTCAGGATGATTGGCGGCGATCTCGAACGCGCGGTCCAGCGCGACCACGTCCTCGAAATCCGGCAGCCTGGCGACCAGGGTCCGCAGCTGGTCGGCGGACAGGGTGTGCTCGAACATCCGCCACCGCGCCGCGTCCGCCTCCTCGCCCCGTCCCTCTGCTTCAAGCACCGTGATTTCGGCGGCCCGCCAGGCGTCCGCGGGCGGTGGCGGATCGGTCTTCCCACGCCCCCAGCGGCCGGGGGGCGGACTGACGTCGCGCGAGGCCTCCAGGGCGACCCGCGCCTCAGCGGGGCGGGCGGCTTCAGCGAGACGACGGGCGATCTCGGCGGCGATGTCGGGCTTGCGGCAGTCGTCGTCCGGTATGGACTGGATCCACGCATCCAGATCGCCGCTTCGATCGGCGAGTTTGCGCACGACCAGCGCCAGTCGGCCCGTCGGCTTCGGCCGTCCGTGCGTCAGATCGGCGAGCAGACGCTGCGCCAGCTCCGGGCTGAAGCCCTGCGCCCCGCGCCCGATCCACGACGCCCACGGGTTCAGCCTCGTCGAAAGAGCCTCGCCGAAAACGGCCGCGGCGGCGTCGGGCCCGGCCGTCGAGGCGACGGCGCCCAGATCGGACGTCGCCGCATCGAACATCAGCGGAAGCTCGCCCTTGGCGTCGCTGACGCGGGCGGTCAGGCCCGGGTAGAGATCGAACCATCCGACAAGCCGGTCGAGGGCCAGTTTCGCATCCAGCGGGGCCAGACGATCGATGATGACGCGACGCAGCGACTGGAGGTCGATGAAAAGCGCCGGGCGTTTGCGCCATGAGACGCGGGCCCGGCTCGTCGCCAGCGCGGTCAGGCGTTTGTCGATCTCGAACGCCAGATCGGCGGCGCTGATCTCGGCCGCCAGTTCCATGCGGAGACGGCGCTTCAGGGCCGGATCCGTGGACGCCGCCTCGAAGAGCAGGGTCGCCAGACGATCGCCACCGAGCGCGAGCAGATTGGTCGCGGTGACCGTCTTCTTCACGGTGGAGACTCGCCTGGCCATCCGATGGGTAGACAGCAGGCGGGCGGCTGTGTGCAAGCGCGACCGCGGGGCGCCGTTCGGAAGCCGGAGCGGGACCGTGCTAGTCAGGCTCAACGCCTGCCATTCGAGGGGATTCGATGACCACCCTGTCCTTCAACCGCCGCACCGCCCTGTCGCTGATGGCCGGAGGCGCCGCCGCCGGATTCGCCCTGCCCGCAGCCGCCCTGTCGGAAGACTGGGCCGCCCTGGGCCAGGACGTGAAGTCCGAGTTCCAGTGGGCCTGGCGCCACTATGTCGGGCGGGCTTGGGGCAAGGACGAGATCAATCCGGTCAGCGGAACCTCGCAGTCCTTCTTCATCGAGGGACAGGACCTGGGCCTGTCGCTGGTCGAGGCGCTGGACACCCTGTGGATCATGGAACTGGACGAGGAGTTCCAGGCCGGGGTCGACTGGGTCAAGACCAACCTCGACTTCGACGTCGACGGCGAGGCCCAGACCTTCGAGACCAATATCCGCCTCGTCGGCGGCCTGCTTTCGGCCCATCTGGCCTGCGGCGATCCGGTGCTGCTGGAAAAGGCGAAGGATCTTGCCGACCGGCTGATGAAGGCGTTCGACGCCTCGCCGCATGGCCTGCCGTACCGCTATGTGAACCTGAGGACCGGGGCGGTGCGCGACCCCGAGACCAATCTGGCCGAGATCGGCACCTATGCGACCGAGTTCGGGGTGCTGGGCCAGCTGACCGGCGACGACAAATACTATGCGGCGGCCAAGCGGGCGATGAAGCACGCGCTCGACATGCGCTCGGACAAGGGGCTGATGGCGGCCAATATCCACGCGGAAACGGGGCGGTTCATCAGCCGGAACGCCTCGATCGACGTCTATGCCGACAGCTTCTACGAATACCTCTGGGACAGCTGGGAGCTGTTCGGCGACATAGAGATGAAGCGCTGGGCCAAGGAGTGCCTGGCGGCGATGGTCGGCCATCAGGGCCGACGCTATGACGGCCGCCTGTGGTTCCCGATGGTCGACTATGAGACGGCGGAGGTGACGGGGACGTCGCAGACGGTGCTGGGCGGCTATCTGGCCGGGCTGCTGGGACAGGCGGGGTTCAAGGCCGAAGGGGATGACTTCCTGCGCAGCTATGAGGACATGCAGGCGCGCTACACGATCATCCCGGAGTCGATCGACGTCACGACGGCGACGCCGCGCGGCGTGCGCACGGGCCTGCGGCCCGAGTTCGCCGACGCCTGCCTGAACCTGTGGCAGGGCGATCGGGACGAGCGCTACCGGGCCCTGACGGCGATCCACTACCGCAACATGAAGGCCACCTCGAAGGCGGCGTACGGCTACACCTCGCTGACGGACATCACGACCCGGCCGATGACCCAGGGCGACAACTGCCCCGGCTACTGGTGGTCGGAGCAGATGAAATACTATTTCCTGATGTTCGCCGAGCCGAAGCGGATCGACCTGAACCGGATGGTGCTGAGCACGGAGGCGAACGTGCTCAGGGGGTTTGTGAAGGCGTAGCGGCCACCGGGTGGAGCACGGCCGGGAGTCGCATTGCAGCGCGATTTGTCCCGATGTGTCCTTCGACCAAGGCCCTGTATT
>CAZGPS010000265.1:0-3717 GCA_964527675.1 uncultured Brevundimonas sp.
GCTCCGGCTACGCCCGTCGAGGGCAACTGACGCCGGTCGGCCGAAATCTCCCGCAATGGGGGGCCGCCCACGGGCGGCCCCTTTTCGTTGGGCCCACTCCCCGGCTACTGGCTGAGCCATGACCGAAGACCGCTCGCCCTGCCTGGTCTGGACGGAAGACGGCGCGCCGCGCTCCGGTCGGTTCGATGACGTCTATTTCTCGCGCGAGGACGGCCTAGCCGAGAGTCGGGCGGTCTTCCTCGCCGGTTGCCGTCTGCCGGAGGCCTGGCGCGACCGCCGGCGCTTCACGGTGGCCGAGCTGGGCTTCGGCACCGGCCTGAACATCGCCGCCCTGCTGGATCTGTGGCGCCGCGAGGGACCCGCAGCTGGACGGCTGAACGTCTTCTCCGTCGAAGGCTACCCTCTGACCCGGGACGAGGCCGGGCAGGCGCTCGGAAACTGGCCGGAGCTGGGCGACGCCGCGCGGGCACTGCTGGACGGCTGGCCGCCGCCGACCCCGGGCTTTCACCGCATCGACCTGCCCGCGTTCAACGCCACCCTCGACCTCGCCGTCGGCGAGGCGGCCTGGGCCCTGACACAATGGTCGGGGCGGGCGGACGCCTGGTTCCTCGACGGATTCGCGCCCTCGACCAATCCGGGCATGTGGTCGGACGCCGTGCTGGACGGCGTCGCGGCCCGCTCGGCCCCGGGCGCGAGGGTCGCGACCTTCACGGTGGCGGGCGGCGTCAGGCGCGGCCTGGCCGAACGGGGCTTCGTCGTCGAGAAGAAACCGGGCCACGGGCGCAAGCGCGAACGGCTGGAAGCCTGGCTGCCGGAGAGCCCGATTGTCGACCCCGCCCCCGCCATCGCCGTCATCGGCGCGGGCATCGCAGGGGCCGCACTGGCCCGCGCGTTCGCCGCGGCGGGCGCCGCCTGCACGGTCGTGGAGGCGGCGGGCCCGGGCGCCGGCGGATCGGGATTCCCGTCGGCCCTCGTCACCCCCCGGCTCGACGCCGGCGATGCCGGGATCGCGGCCCTTCATGCCCAGGCCCTCAGTCGGGCACGCGCCCTCTACGCCGCCATACCCGGGGCGATAGTCGCCGATGGCGTGCTGCAGCTGGAGCAGGCGACGCGGGATGCGGGACGCTTCACCAAGGTGGCCGCGCAGGACATCTGGCCCGAAGGGGCGATGACGACCCTGGGCGCCCTCCGCTGCGCCGACCGGTTGGGCGAACCGATCGAGACAGGCGGTCTGTTGATGGGTGAGGCCTTCGCCCTTGCGCCCGGCCCTGTGCTGAACGCTTGGCTGGGCGAGGCCGGGCGGATCACCGGCGCAGTGGCGCGAATCGAACCGGGACCGGCAGGGTGGCGGCTGCTCGACGACGGCGGCGAGACCCTGCTCGAGGCGGAGGTCGTCATCGTGGCCGCCGGCTGGGGCGCCGCGACCTTGGCGCCCGCCCTGCCGCTGGCGCCGGTGCGGGGGCAGGCCGACTGGGTCGAGGGCGTGACAGTCCCGCCGGTCGCATGGGGCGGGTACGCCGTGCCGACGGAGGCCGGTCTGCTGTTTGGAGCGACCCATGACCGGGGCGAGACGAGGCTGGACCCCGATCCGGAGTCCACGGCTCGCAATCTCGAGACCCTGGCGGCGCGCCTGCCGGGGCTGGCTGCACGAATCGGGGCCCTGAACGGCGGAAGGAGCCGGGCCGCCATCCGGGCGACGACTCCCGACCGCCTGCCCCTTGCGGGAGCCGTTGCGCCGGGACTCTTCGTTCTGGGCGGGCTGGGCTCACGCGGCTTTTGCGTCGCCCCGCTTCTGGCGGAGCACGTCGTGGCGATGGCGCTGGACGCCCCGTCGCCGCTGCCGGCCGCCCTCGCCGCGCGGGTCGATCCGCATCGCTTCGTCGCCGACCCCCTTGCGGAACAGCCGCTGGAGAGACAGGCTTCACCGCAGGGCTGATCCACTTCGTCTGGAGATCAAACATGACCCGTCCGGTTTCATCCACAGCCGTCGCGGCCCTTGCCGTGCTCGCAACATCCTGCGCTCCCACCACGGATAATGCGGCCGGCGCGGGGAACGGCGCCCGGCCGGAGCGGCAATGCTTCAGCTCGGACCAGGTGCGCAATTTCCGCGAGGGCGGAAACGGCCAGCTCTTTATCCGGGCCCAGCGGGACCAGGTCTTCGAGTTGAACACGTCCGGCGGCTGCCTCGATCTCAATGTCGCCAGCAGCCTGATCATCACGGGGGACCCGCCGCTGAGCGGGAGCCGCATCTGCACGGGGGACTGGGCGCGGATCGCCGTACCGGGAAGCCTGTCCTCGAACATGTGCCGCGCCCGGGTCGACCGGGTGCTGACGGCCGAGCAGGTGGCAGCCCTGCCCGGCGCCCACCGTCCCTGAGCTTCAGGCCTTCTGGGCGTAGCCGAGGCGCTGATTCAGCTTGTCGATCAGGTCGATGGCCGTGTCGGCGATGACCGAGCCGGGCGGGTAGACCGCGGCCGCGCCCATGTCGATCAGGGTCTGGACATCCGACGGCGGGATCACCCCGCCGACCACGATCATGATGTCCGGCCGGCCCAGCTTCTCCAGCTCGGCCTTCAGCTCGGGCACCAGGGTCAGGTGGCCGGCGGCCAGCGATGAGGCGCCGACGGCGTGGACGCCGCGCTCGACCGCCTCCTTCGCCGCCTCGGCGGGGGTCTGGAACAGCGAACCGGCCGTGGCCTCGAAGCCGAGGTCGCCATAGGCCGTGGCGATGACCTTCTGGCCGCGGTCGTGGCCGTCCTGGCCCAGTTTGGCGATCAGGACGCGCGGGGGGCCGCCGTCGTTCTCGACGAAGGCGGCGACCATGCCGCGGGCGCGGGTGATCTTCGGATCGTCGCCGGCCTCCTTCGCATAGACGCCGGAGACGGTCTTCACCGTGGCCACATGGCGGCCGAAGGCGGCCTCCAGGGCGTCGGAGATCTCGCCGACGGTGGCGTAGGCGCGGGCCGCCTCGACCGACAGCTGCAGCAGGTTGGCGTTCCCCCGCGCCCCGGCGGTCAGGGCGTCCAGCGCTGCCTGCGTCTTCGCCTCGTCGCGTTCGGCGCGGAGGCGTTTCAGCTTGTCCAGCTGGGAGGTCAGGACGGCGGCGTTGTCGACCTTGAGCACCGGAATGTCGTCGACATGGTCGGCGAGGTATTTGTTCACGCCCACGACGGTCTGCTGGCCGGTGTCGATCCGGGCCTGGGTCTTCGCGGCCGATTCCTCGATGCGCAGCTTGGGCACGCCGGCCTCGATGGCCTTGGCCATGCCGCCGAGCGCCTCGACCTCGGCCATGTGGACGCGGGCCTTTTCGGCGAGTTCGTGGGTCAGGCGTTCGACGTAGAAGCTGCCGCCCCACGGGTCGATGACCCGGGTCAGGCCGGTCTCCATCTGCAGCAGCAGCTGGGTGTTGCGAGCGATGCGGGCCGAGAAGTCGGTCGGCAGGGCCAGGGCCTCGTCGAGGCTGTTGGTGTGCAGGCTCTGGGTCTGGCCGCCGGCCGCGGCCATGGCCTCGACCATGGTGCGGCTGACGTTGTTGAACACGTCCTGGGCCGCCAGCGACCAGCCGGAGGTCTGGCAGTGGGCGCGCAGGGACAGGGAGCGCGCGTCCTTGGCGCCGAATTTCGACACCGCCTCGGCCCACAGCAGGCGGCCGGCGCGCAGCTTGGCCACCTCCATGAAATAGTTCATGCCGATGGCCCAGAAGAAGCTCAGGCGCGG
>CAZGPS010000266.1:0-3701 GCA_964527675.1 uncultured Brevundimonas sp.
CCCCTGATCTGGACCCATGGCCGGCTTTCCTCCGACCCGGCCTCGCCCGCCGCCGATGACGACACGCCCTTCTATATCGCCTCCCAGACCAAGGCCTTCGTCGGCCTGCTGGCGGTGAAGCTGGACGCCGAGGGCGTCTTCGACCTCGACCAGACGCTCGCCGACGTCTGGCCGGAGGTCACCCTTCCGCCGGGCGCCGACCCGGCCGCGATCACTTTTCGCCAGCTGCTCAGCCATCAGGGCCCGATCGAGAACGAGGCCCTTTCCTTCCGCACGGCCTACAGCGACCGCGTGCCGTCGGCCGACTACGCCCGCCTGCTGACCGCCGGCTCCGAGGCCCGGGCTCCCGGCTTCGACTATTCCAATCTCGGCTATCTGCTTTACGGCGCGGCGCTGGAGCTCAGGACCGGCCGCGACTGGCGCGACTGGCTGGACGAGGCGCTGTTCCAGCCCGCCGGCATGGACCGTTCGGGGGCCCGCCCCAGCCGTTTCGAGGGCGTGCCCGCCTATCACCGCTGGATGGGCGAACGCCGCTGGGACCGCTTCGCGGGCAAGCCCGACGATCTGATGCACGCCGCCGGCGGTCTCGTGGTGTCGCCGAACGACATGGCCCGCTGGCTCGCCATCCAGCTGGGCGAGGCCAACGGCGCGGTCCGGCCCGGGTGGGTCCGCGAGGCCCAGACTCCCCAGGTCGCGGCCGAGATCCCGGGCGAGGTCATCGCCTGCCAGGGCTACGCCCTCGGCTGGAACGTCTGCCGTCTCGGGGCGGTCGACGTCCGCGCCCACGGCGGCGGCTACACCGGAATGCGATCGGCGATGGCCGTCTCGCCGGAACTGGGCGTCGGCATCGCCTTCTTCTCGACCAGCGACAGCCTGACCGGCGGTCTGAGCCAGACCCTGATCCAGACCTTCTTCGAAGCGGTCCAGCATCCGGACCGCGAGACGCCGGCCCCGGAGGTCTTCGCCGCTCGCTACGCCGAACGGCTGGCGGACTTCGGCGAGCGCCGCATGGCCCGGGTCGACGAGCGTCGCGCTGAGGCGCAATGGGGCGGCTGGACATGGCGGCCGTCCGCCGCCGACCGCGCCGCCTATGTCGGCCGCTACCGCCACTCGACCCTGGGCGACCATGTCGTCTCGCTCCGGGGCGAGACCGTCCTCGCCCGCCTCGGCGTTGTCCAACGCCCGCTCGAGCCGGCCGCGCCCGACCTGTTCGCCATCACCGACGGCCTCGCCGACCCGCCCGCGCCGTTCCGCTTCGAGCGGACGGACGGCCGCGTCACCGCCCTGATCCACGACGAGGACCGGTTCGAACGGATCGACTGACGCCCGACGACAGGGGGAACCACAGGGGCGGGGAGCCGGACCGCCCCGTCAGGCGTTGCCGTATCCATGAGCGCCAGCCTCGCCTTCGACCGCCGCCGGGAAGCCGCCTACGCCCGCGACCTGGCCCGCGCCTTCGGCGGCGCCCTGCTGTTCGCCCTGCCGCTGCTGATGACCATGGAGATGTGGTGGGCCGGCTTCGTCCTCGACGGCGTCCGGCTGGCCGTCTTCCTGCTCCTCGCCCTGCCCCTGCTGACCGGCCTGGCCTGGTACGCCGGCTTCAGCGCGCAGCACCGCGGCCTCGGCCACGCCCTGCTCGACACCCTCGTCGCCCTCGCCGTCGGCTTCCTCACCGCCGGCGTGGTCCTGACCCTGATCGGGGTGTTCGACCCCGGCGCCTCGCCGCGCCAGATCGCCGGCCAGCTGGTCCTGCAGGCCGTCGCCGGGGCCATGGGCGCCCTGCTCGCCGGGCGCCAGCTCAGCGCCGGCAAGGATGAGGAAGAAGTCGGCGACGAGGATCAGGCCTCCTATCCCGGCGAACTGTTTCTGATGGTCGCCGGGGCCCTGTTCCTGACCCTCAACATGGCCCCGACCGAGGAGATGATCCTGATCGCCTACCGCATGGACCCGGGCCACGCCGCCGCCCTGATCCTCGTCTCTCTCGGACTGATGCACGCCATCGTCTACAGCGTCGGCTTCCCCGGACAGGAGGTGCACGACCGGCCGATCGCCGCCTTCGTCCACTACACCCTCGCCGGCTACGGCCTCGTCCTGCTGACCAGCCTCTACGTCCTCTGGGTCTTCGGCCGCACCCAGGGCCATGGCCTCGGCGAGCTGGTCGACGCGGTCGTCGTCCTGTCCTTCCCCGGCGCCATCGGCGCCGCCGCCGCCCGGCTGCTCGTCTGATGGCCGCGCGCAAGAAAGCCGCCCCGCTGCCGGCCCCGGCCTGGCTGGAATGGGCCATGGGCGGCCTCGGTCTCGTGCTGGTGCTGGCCGCCCTGGCGGTGATCGGCGCCGGCGCCCTCGGCCCGCGCGAGCCGGCCCGGCTGGACGCCAGCCTCGGCGCGGTCCGCGCCGCCGGCGCCGTCTGGCTGGCCGAGGTCGAGGTCCGCAATCGCGGCGACGAGACCGCCGCCGCCGTCGAGGTCGAGGGCCGGCTGGGCGACCAGACCGCCTCCGCCACGCTCGACTACGTCCCCGCCCACGGCCGTCGCCGCCTCACCCTGGCGTTCGACGCCGACCCGCGCGGCGCGGTCCGGCTGTCGGTCCCCGGCTGGTCGGAACCCTGACGATTGAACCCGCCGCCCCTCCGGCGTAGGGTCGTCCCGTTCTCCGGGGGGTCGCATCCAAGCGGCTGAGATTGGCGTGATCGCCTGACCCGTCGAACCTGATCCGGGTCATGCCGGCGAAGGGATGGGAAACGCTTCGGTCCATACCACAGGACCACCATGCCGACGTCGGCGCCCTCAACACCGAGGCCGCCATGAACATCGCCGTCACGCCCCCCGCCCTTCCCGAAGAACCCAATGTGGATCTGTCGCTGAAAGACGCCCGCGAGGCGGTGATGAAGGAGACCGGGACCATCCCCACCGGCGAACGCGCCGGCTCCCGCAAGGTCTATGTCGCCGGCGAACTCCATCCCGATATCCGCGTCCCCTTCCGCGAGGTCGCCGTCCACCCGTCGGCCAACGAGCCGCCGGTGACCATCTACGACAGCTCCGGCCCCTACACCGACCCCACCGTGACCATCGACATCAAGCGCGGCCTGCCGCTGGTCAAATCCAGCTGGCAGCTCGACCGCGGCGACATCGCCCCCGTCCTGAACCCGCGCGAGGTCAAGCCCGAGGACAACGGCCACGCCAGCGGCAAGAACCTCGCCCCCCGTTTCGACACCAGCCGCCACCGCGTCTTCAAGGGCGTCGAGGGCCGTCCGGTCACCCAGTACGAATATGCGAAGGCCGGGATCATCACCCCCGAGATGGAATACGTCGCCATCCGCGAGAACCTGCGCCGCGAGGAGCGCGCGTCTCCAGACGCGCATGCGGGCCGGGAGGCCCGCGCTCCCCGCGACGGCGAATCCTTCGGCGGCGCCATCCCCGACTTCGTCACGCCGGAGTTCGTGCGTCAGGAGATCGCCCGCGGCCGCGCCATCATCCCGCACAACATCAACCACCCCGAGGTCGAGCCGATGATCATCGGCCGCAACTTCCTCGTCAAAATCAACGCCAACATCGGCAACTCGGCCGTCCTGTCCTCCGTCGACGACGAGGTCGACAAACTGGTCTGGGCCACCCGCTGGGGGGCCGACAATGTCATGGACCTGTCAACCGGCCGCAACATCCACAACATCCGCGACTGGATCATCCGCAACTCCAGCGTCC
>CAZGPS010000267.1:0-3668 GCA_964527675.1 uncultured Brevundimonas sp.
TCTATTACCTGCGTGATCGTCGCGGCAAGTCGGCCCGGATCGCCGAGAAGCAGACTGTGCGTCCGGCCAAGGGCGTGGTGGTTCCGGAAACCGGCAAGGCCGAGACCCCGGCCGCCGAGACCGAAGCATAGGCTGGTTCAAGGCCCGGACATGACGAGGCCCCGGTGGAAACGCCGGGGCCTTTTTCGTGCGCCCTAGTGGGGGAAGAGCGGGTTAGAGGCGTCGCGCTGGCCCTCAAGGCTGTGGCGGAGGTCGTGGAGGTCTTCGCGGCCCGCGCTAACGCGAACGAAGGCGCGACGGACGGTTTCGCGGGTGGTGGCGGAAATCCGGCTGTCCTCGAGGGCCTTTTCGAAACGGGCGCGGACGGCCGCCTCCGCGCTCTCGGCCGCGCCGGTCATGCTGGCGTCGTCGCGCATGAGGGCGTGTTTGACGGCGGCGAAGGCGCGCTGGGCCTTGGCCAGGACCGATCCCTCGCCGGCGGGATCCCCACCCAGTTCGCGGACGCTGGACTGGAGCCCTTCGGCGACCTGCCGACGGTCGACGCTGCGCCGCTCGAACAGGTCGCGATGGCCGGGATCGGGCGTTTCGGCTGCGGCCTCACGATAGCCATCGGCGCTGTCGAGCACGGTCTGGATCAGGCCGTCCAGAACGTGGATATCGTGGTTATTGGCGTTCGACATGACCGGTTCCGTTTGTGCTGCACCGGTTAAACCTCGCCGTAGCCGGGTTGGTTGCCGATCAGGAACCTGACGGGCCGCTGCAGCGGCTGACGAACGCCTCCAGGGCCGCGGGCGTACGGGACCGCGCCGGCCCCGTGGTCTGGCTGCCATAAACGGCGCTGACCGGCTCGCCGCGGGCCATGCGGACAAACAGGTCGGACTCGACGGCGCCGCCGGCGGTGACGCCGGGACCCGGGGCCTCAAGATCGGCGACGAAGGCGAAGGCTTCGTCGCCCGCCCCCATGGTCAGGCGGTCTTCGCTGCCGATGGGCTGAAACCCCGGCGCGTGAATGACGAGCACTCCCGGGGCGCGGCAGAGCAGGGTCAGGACAGGCGCATCAGTTGCGTCCACCAGCACCAGCCACGGGGCCGAGGGGGCCTTGGGCGGCTGCGGGGGCTGCGGCGCGGCCGGGACCTGTGGTGCGGACGGCGTTTGCGGCGCGGCGGGAGCGGAAACCTCGTCGCGGCCGCAGCCGGTCAGCGCGAGCACGGCGACGGTCAACAGGACGGATCGCATCCGGGTCTCCTTCAGAGTTTGGTGCGCAGCGACCACAGCTCGGGGAAACTGCGGCGCTGCAGGGTCTCGGTCAGATAGGCGACGCCCTCGGTGCCTCCGGTGCCGCGACGGCGGCCGATGATGCGTTCGACCGTGACCACATGCTTGTGCCGCCAGGTCAGCAGGGCGTCGTCCAGATCGACCAGTTTCTCGGCCAGCTGGTAGAAGGGCCACCAACGGGCGGTGTCGCGATAGACCTCCAGCCAGGCGGCTTCGACGCCCTCGGACGGCTGCCACGGTTGGCTGACGTCGCGGCTCAGCACCTCGGCCGGCACGGGCAGGCCGGCGGCGGCCAGCTGGGCCAGGGCGTCGTCATAGAGGCTGGGCGCCTCGAGCGCGGATTTCAGCGCCGCATGGGCGTCGGGCCGTTCCTCGTGGAAGCGCAGGAAGCGGTCGTCCTTGAGCCCGAGCATATACTCGAAGCGCCGGAACTGGTCGCTCTGGAAGCCCGAGGAAGAGCCCAGCACGCCGCGGAAGCGCAGGTAGTCGGCCGGGGTCATGGTGGCGAGGATGTCCCAGCTCATGGTCATCACGGCCTGGATGCGGCTGACCCGGGCGAGGCTCTTGTAGGCCGGAACGAGATCCCCGGCGCGGACCAGGGCCTGGGCCTGGGCCACCTCGTGCAGGATCTGTTTTAGCCACAGCTCCTTGGTCTGGTGGATGATGACGAACAGCATCTCGTCATGCTCGTCGGAGAGCGGATGCTGCGCCGCCAGCAGGTCGTCGAGGGCCAGATAGCCCGAATAGGTGATCACGGACGGTTGCGGGTCGGTCGGTTCAGTCATGGGCGACCTATCGCCCGGCCGGCGTCCGCGCTCAAGGCTTGTCGGGGCGGTCGGCGTCATCCGCCCGGTTCGCGCGCTCGTCCCACTCCCGATCTGATCGGAAGGCCAGCGCCATCAACATCCCGGCCAGGGCGACAGTGCCGAGCACGCCGAGCGACAGGGCGATGACGCCGTGCAGCGGCATCGGACCGCCGCCGATGGCCGCCCAGGCCCCGCGGAGGCCGAAGACGGATCCCACGACAAGGGCGGCGGCCAGAAGGAAGGTGCGAAAACGGGACATGGCTGATCCTACCCCTCCGGGCCGGAAGCGCACCCCTGCAAGGCGAGGCGACCGGCGACGATCGCACGGGCAGGCCTCAGTGCGCGCCGGCGGCCCCTGGAAGATGGCTCTTGTCGTGCTTGCCGACACGGTCGACGAGAGTGCGGGCGGCCTTGTTCATGCCGCTGACCTCGACTTCGGCCCCCTGCCGGCGATAGCGGAATACGACCTTGTCGACCGCCGCCACCCCCGTGAGGTCCCACAGGTGGGCCTCGCTCATGTCGATCTCGACCCGCTTCGGGTGGCCGTGATGTTCGAACGCCGCGGCGAAGACATCGGCCGAGGCGAAGAACAGATTGCCGGTGACGCGGTAGCGAAGCCGCCCGTCTTCCGGCGTTTCGATCTCCTCGACGACGATGGTCTTGCCGACCTTGCGCATGAAGAAGACGGCCGAGAGGATGACGCCCAGCATGACGCCCTTGGACAGGTCATGGGTGGCGACCACCGTCACCGTGGTGGCGACCATGACGATCGAGGATTGCATCGGGGTCGAGCGCAGGCGCAGCACCGAGCCCCAGTCGAACGTGCCGACCGAGACCATGATCATCACCGCCACCAGGGCGGCCATGGGGATGCGGGCGACCCAGTCCTGCAGCACCAGGATCAGGAACAGCAGGAACAGGCCGGCCCAGAGGGTCGACAACCGCCCGCGCGCGCCGGAGGTCACATTGATGATCGACTGTCCGATCATGGCGCAGCCGGCCATGCCGCCAAACAGCGGCGACAGGACGTTGGCGATCCCCTGCCCCCGCGTCTCGCGATCCTTGTCCGAAGGCGTGTCGGTGATGTCGTCCAGCAGGTTGGCGGTGAGCAGGCTTTCCAGCAGCCCGACGAAGGCGAGGGTCGCGGCGACCGGCCCGATGATGGCCAGCGTCTCCCAGGTCAGGGGCACATTGGGTATCTGGAAGAACGGCAGGGTCGAGGGCATGGCGCCCATGTCCCCAACGGTGCGCACGTCCACCCCGCTCCAGATCACGAAGCCGCTGAGGAGGACGATGGCCACCAACGGCGAGGGCACGGCCTTCGTCAGGCGCGGGAGGCCGTAAATGATCACCAGCGCCGCGCCGACGAGGGCGAAGGTCTGCCAGTTGGCCCCGATCAGTTCGGGCATCTGGGCGAGGAAGATCAGGATAGCCAGCGAATTGACGAAGCCCGTCATGACGCTGCGCGAGACGAATTTGATGTAGCGGCCCAGCTTCAGGAGGCCGACGCAGATCTGGATCACCCCGCACAACAGGGAGGCGGCGAACAGATATTCGAGGCCATGATCGCGCACGAGGGTGACCATC
>CAZGPS010000268.1:0-3655 GCA_964527675.1 uncultured Brevundimonas sp.
GCTCGATGTTGCCGGTCGAGCCGGGGTGCGGCGCATAGGCCTCCCGTTCGCCGTCGCGCCACTGCTCCATCCAGCCGACCCGGCGGAAGCGCTGGAAGACCGGCTCGGAGGCTGAGGCGCCTGCGGTCAGCAGAAGGCCGTCGTGCAGCTGCGACGGCTCCGCCTCGGCCCGAAGACTCGCGGTCTCGCCGCCGGATTCCACGTATATCTCGGGCTTGGAGCCCTTCGCGGCGATGGCGATCACCTCCAGCCGCCCGGCGCCTCGCTGACAGTCGAAACCCAGCTTCAGATCGTCGCTCTCGGCCACCCCATAGGCCAGTCGGGCCGTGTCGTCGTCCGCATGGTAGAACCAGTCATGGCCCTCGACCGGCGAGGGCGCGCTCCCGGCGGACGCGTCGACCGCGGCAACGGCCGCGGGCTCGACCGTGGCGCAGGCGGTCGCGGCCACGGCGAGGCCTGACAGGGCGAAAAGGGCGGGCGTCCGCATCATAATCTCCGGGCGATCAGCCCGAGCACAGTTCGGTGAAGCGGCGCAGCTTGGCAAGGTGCGATCGCGGAACCTCGACGGTCCGGCTCCGCTCGCCCACCGCGGCGGCCATCCGGCCATCGGCGGCGAAGGCCGCGAAAACCGGGTGATCGGTCCGCAGCGCCAGCTTCAGCGCGCCCCGCTCGGCGGTCGACTCCGTCCCCGCGGAGGCCTGCCCGGCCGTCACCCGCGCCATGCCGGTCTCGCTCGTCCCGCCATAGAAGGCGACGTGGGCGATGCCCGAGGCGGGATCGCATTCCAGGGTGAAGCGCAGGTGGACCGTGTCCGGAACCTCGTTGGCCAGGGCCACCCGGGCCTCGTCGGCGTAGAGCGTCCAGGTCCAGGCGGAATCTGGCGGCGCGGTTTGCAACGCCAGAAAGGCGAGGCCGGCGAACGTGGCGATCATGGTTCAGCCCCCCGCTGATGGTCCGATCATGGATGTGATCAGACAGTGTCCGTTCCGCAATAGGCGAAGAAGTCGCGAACCAGGCGCCGTTCCTCGCCCTCGGCGGTCAATTCGAAGTGACCGGCGTCGCCGCCGACGGCCAATCTGCCGCTCCGGGCCAGCGTCTGAAGGGCGGGGTCGCGCAGGGCGATGCGGGCTTCGTCGGCCAGACCGCCGCTCAGCGGGTCGATGTCGACCGAAGCCATCGAGGTCTTCACCAGCCGCGGACTCGAGGGCTGGACGTCGCCATAGATCACCGCATGTGTCTGGCCCGGCTCGCAGGTCATCATCAGCGCCAGCTGATCCGAGTTCGCCATGCCATAGGCCAGCTTCGCCATCGAGCCTTCGTGGCTCAGATGCCAGCCCATGGTCGCGGACGAGGAACCCGCCTCGGGGGCGGCGTCCGTGGCCCGCGACTGGGCGGCGACCGCGATCAGACCGAGGGCGGCGACAGCGGGAATGGCGAATTTGAACATGAAAGGGTACTCGCGTCTGACAAGGCAAACGCGGGTTTCCGTTAACGGTTCACGGCTCCGCTTCGGAGAATCCGCGGTTCGCGGATCAGAACGGGCTGAAACGCTCGACCAGCGACTGGGCCGCGGGCGTGGCCTGGACCCGGCTGATGTCGCCCCGGCCGCCATAGCTGATGCGCGCCTCGGCGATCTGGGTGTGGGCGATGGTATTGGCCGAGCTGATGTCCTCGGGCCGCACGATGCCGGCCACGGTCAGTTCGCGCACTTCCCGGTTGGTGCGCACTTCCTGCCGGCCCTGGATGACCATATTGCCGTTCGACAGCACGTCGGTGACCACGGCGGCGATGGTCAGGCTGACCTTCTCCGAACGGTTGACGGACCCTGAGCCGTTGGCGTTGGATTCGCCTTCCATGCCGACCATATTGGCCGCGTCGAACCCGCCGGGGAAGAAGCGCCCCAGGCTGTTCTCCAGACCGAAGAAATTGGTGACCCCTCCCGAGATCTCGTTGCTGCGGCTGCGGGCGGTCGAGTTCTGCGTCTGGGCGCGGTCGTCGATATCGATGTTGACCGTGAGGATGTCACCGACGCGGCGGGCCCGCTGGTCGCCGAAGAAGGTGCGCGCCCCGGTGCGCCACAGGCTGTTGGCGCTGGCGGCGCGGTCGGCCTGCTGCTGTTCGGGCGACGGCAGATAGACCTGGCTGGTCGGGACCAGGGCGGCCGGATAGCCGATCGGGGCCAGTTCAGGTCCGCGCACCGCCTCGACGGCGGTCGAGCAGGCGGCGAGAGACAGGGCGGCGGCGGAGACGATCAGGGCGGTGCGCATGAGAACTCTTTCCGTCTAGCGGGCGGCGAACTGTTGGGGGCGGAGATCCTGGCTGGCCGGGCCGGCGAGGGCCTGACCGGGCGCGACGGCCACGGCGTCGATGATGCGGCCGGACTGCAGGTTGCGGATGGCGAAGCGCTGACCCGCGGCGGCGTTGCCCTCGGCCCGTCCGGTGATGGCCAGGCGGATGCCGCCGGTCTCGTAGATCACTTCGACGATGTCGTTGCGGCTGATGATGCGCTCGCCTTGGGCGGTCCGGGCCGGGGCCGGGCGGGCCGGGGCGGCGACCGCGGCGGTGGTCCCGGGGCGGCTGGCGATGTCCGCCGCGGCGGGGGCCTCGGCGGCGTGGCGCACGACGACCCGGCGCAGCCCGGACGGATTTGCCCAGTCGAGCCCGGACTGGCGGGCGAGGGCCTGCAGGGCGCCGGCCTCGAACACCACCGACGGCCCCGACCGGGCCCCGATCACCACATTGGCGGCGGATCCGGCCCCGTCGAATACATCCCCGAGGGTGACCCGGCCGTCCACGTCCACGGGATTGGCCTTCAGCGTCACGGGGCCGGCGATGGCCGGGCCCGCCAGCAGCAGGGCGGCGGCCGCCAGGATCAGGGTCCTCATGATTTCACCTGCCCGGCGACCGACAGCATCTGGTCGGCGGTGGTGATGACCTTGGAGTTCATCTCATAGGCGCGCTGGGCGATGATCAGGGCGCTGATCTCGGACACGGCGTCGACGTTCGAGGCCTCGGTATAGCCCTGCAGCAGTTCGCCGAAGCCGACCTCTCCGGGAGAGCCGACATTGGCCGGGCCCGAGGCCGCGGTCTCCAGCAGCAGGTTGTCGCCGATGGCTTCCAGGCCCGCCTCGTTGAAGAAGGAGGCCAGTTCGATCTGTCCCACGACCTGCGGTTCGGTCTCGCCCTGGGTGATGACCTGGACCTGACCGGCCTTGGAGATCGACACGTCGATCGCATCCTGCGGGATCGAGATGTTGGGCTGCACCGCATAGCCGTCGTCGGTGACCAGCTGGCCCTCGCCGTTGAGGGAGAAGTTGCCGGCCCGGGTGAAGGCGGTCTCGCCCGAGGGCATCAGGATCTGGAAATAGCCGCGACCGTCGATGGCGATGTCATAGCGGCTGTTGGTCTGGGTCGGCGTGCCCTGTTCGGTGACGCGATAGACCGAGCCGGCCTTGACGCCCGCGCCGATCTGGATGCCGGTCGGGACCACCGTGCCCTGGCTGGACGACTGCGCGCCCATCCGCTCGACGTTCTGGTACAGCAGGTCCTGGAACTCGGCCCGCTGACGCTTGAAGCCGACCGTGTTCATGTTGGCGATGTTGTTGGAGATGACCTCCACGTTCAGCTGCTGGGCGGCCATGCCCGAGGCGGCGGT
>CAZGPS010000269.1:0-3646 GCA_964527675.1 uncultured Brevundimonas sp.
GGCGAGCCCGAGCCGGTGTGCGACGGTTCGCTGCTGTGGGAATCCGAGGGCGCGCTCGGTCAATGCGGTCTGGCCCTGATGACGCTGGTGGAGCACGAGGCCGATCGGACACAGGAGCCGTGGGACGCCCTCGGCCCCCTGTCCACCACCTATGCGCAGCGGGCGCGGAAGGGCCGGCGCTACCGGTTCCGCCAGATGGTCAGCCTCGTGCCGGACGTCCTGCATCACCAGCCGCATCGGCACGCGGTGCGGATGATCGCCGCAGCGGCCGATCTCGGCTTCGACGAGCTGCGCCGCCGCAACCGCGCCATCTGGCGCGAGCTGTGGAAGGGCCGGATCCGGCTGATCGGGGCGGAGGAGAAGTGGCAGGCGATGAGCGACGCCGCCTTCTTCTATATGAACTGTTCGGTCCACGCCTCGTCGCCGTCGTCGACCTCGATCTACGGCCTCGCGACATGGCGGGATTATCACTACTATTTTGGCCATGTGATGTGGGACGTGGACGCCTTCGCCATTCCGCCGCTGGCGCTGATGCAGCCGGAGGCGGCGCGGGCGATGCTGGATTTCCGGACCCGCAGCCTGCCGGCGGCGCGGACCAACGCCCAGACCCTGGGGCGTCTGGGGCTGCAGTTTCCGTGGGAGGCCGGACCCTCGCGCGGCGAGGAGGCGGCGCCGGGCGGGGCCGGGGCGGCGGCCCGCGAGGATCATATCAACATGCATGTCGCCCGGGCCTTCGCCTGGCACGCGGACGTCACCGGCGACGAGCGGTTCCTGAAGGAGCAGGCCTGGCCGGTGCTGGCCGGGGTGGCCGACTGGTTCGTCGACCGCGTCGACCGGGCGCGCTCGGGCTATGACCTGCGCGACGGCGGCGGCCCGGCCGAGCGCAAGGAGACGGACGACAACGACGCCATGACCCTGATGGCGGCGCGGATCGTGCTGCAGCGGGCGATCGAGACGGCCGGCCGGGTCGGCCTGCCGCCGCGCCCGGCCTGGGCCCGGCTCGCGGACGGTCTGAACCTGCCGGTCAGGGCCGACGGCGTCATTGCCTCACACGACGGTTATCGCTCCACGGAGGAGAAGGGAGCGACGCCGTCGCCGCTGATGGGCTTCTTCCCCTACTGGGCGGAGGTCGATGCGGAGACGATGCAGAAGACCCTGACCTTCTATCTCGGGCTGTGGAAGGACTACGTCGGCTCGCCCATGCTGCCGGCCCTCTACGGAACATGGGCGGCCTGGGCGGGAGACCGGGCGCTGTCGCTGAAGCTCCTGGAGGAGGGGTACGGTCTGTATCAGTACGGCCGCTTCCAGCAGACCCTGGAGTACCGGGTGGACCTGCCGTCGGAGGGCGTCGCCTCGGGACCGTTCTTCGCCAATATGGGCGGCTTCCTGACCGGGCTGATGTTTGGTTTCCCGGGCATCAGGGTCGGGCCCGGCGAGCCGGAGACCTGGCCGGCGCGGCCCGTGGTGCTGCCGCAGGGGTGGGAGGCGATCGAGTGCGACCGCCTGTGGATCCGGGGGCGGCCCGCCCGTCTGGTCGCCCGCCACGGCGCCGACCGGGCGGAGCTGACCTTCGCGGACTAGCGCCCCGTGAACACCGGCTTCCGCTTCTCGACGAAGGCGGCCATGCCTTCCTTCTGGTCCTCGAAGGCGAACAGGGAGTGGAACAGACGGCGCTCGAACTGGACGCCCTGGGTCAGGGTCGTCTCAAGGGCGGCGTTGACCATCTCCTTGTTGGCCATGACCGCCAGCGGGCTCTGCGAGGCGATCTTCGCGGCGATCTTGCGGACCTCGTCCAGCAGGGTGTCGTGCGGGACGACGCGGCTGGCCAGGCCGGCGCGTTCGGCTTCGGCGGCGTCCATCATGCGGGCGGTCAGGACCATGTCCATGGCCTTGGACTTGCCGACCAGACGGGTCAGGCGCTGGGAGCCGCCGATGCCGGGGGCGACGCCGAGGTTAATCTCGGGCTGGCCGAATTTGGCTTTCTCTGACGCGACGATGAAGTCGCACAGCATGGCCAGTTCGCAGCCGCCGCCGAGGGCGAAGCCGTTGACCGCGGCGATGATCGGCTTTCTGAAGCGGGTGATCCGGTCGTGGCCGAGGGCGAAGAAATTGCCCTTGTACATGTCGGCGTAGGACTGGTCCGACATCTCCTTGATGTCGGCGCCGGCGGCGAAGGCCTTGTCACCCGCGCCGGTCAGGACCAGGCAGCGAACGGAGTCGTCGTGCTCGACCGCGTCGAGGAAGTTCGACAGGTCCTTGAACAGGGTCGAGTTCAGGGCGTTCAGCGCCTCGGGCCGGTTCAGGGTCACCACCGCATAGCCGTCGGCGTGGCGTTCGATGAGCAGGGTGGAATAGGTGTCGGCCATGGGAAGCTCTCGGGAGTGGCTAGTGGCTAGTGGCTAGTGGCAAGTGAGAGGTGCGTCCAGACTGACGGGGGATTTTCGGGTAGTGGCCCGGGAAGCTGGCCACTCCCTTCACCGCCTAGGCAGAAGCGCCAGCGTCAGACCAGCGCGGAGGAGTTCGGCCGCCACCACCATGGCCAGCAGGGCGTTGGCGGCGATGACCTGACCGCGGGCCGCTGACAGATCAAGGCTCCAGCCGAACAGGGAGGCGAGGGCGAGTGCGGCGGCGGCCGTCAGGGCGAGGACGATCAGCAGCATCAGGGCGACGTGACTGGCCTTGAGCGCCGCCTGCAGGGTCGGGCCCTCATCGAGCGTGCGGGCGCGGCGGCGAAACAGCCAGGCGATCAGGCCGGTGGCCGCCGTCTCGGCGAGGACGATGACGACCAGGGCGCCGAGGAACCACAGGGCGAGGCCGCCGGTCTCGCCGCGCCGCATCTGTTGCAGGAAATGGCCGAAATAGGCGCCCCAGACGGCGAGGCCGACGACGAGGCTGATCCAGAGGTGGGTATGGCGATGGCTCATACCCGCTCTTACCGTTTCAGCCCGACCATGTCCGCCAGCTTCAGCACCGTGTTCCAGTTGCGGCCGGTGCCCATGCCCAGCAGGCGCGGCGTAGCCTTTTTGAAGATGGCGGACTCTCCCTGGCCATTGGGGAACCAGAACCAGAGCACGTCGTCGGTCGCCTCGACCCGCTCGCCGCCCTCGGCGAGGGCGCGGCAGGCTTCCAGCGCGCCGTCCTTGATCCCGTCCTTCATGACCATGGCCACGACCTTGGCGGGATGGGCGGCGGCCTGGTCCGGGAAGGGGTTGGCGGCGATCAGATCCGCCCACTGTTCGGGCGTGCGGACCATGGCTGCGACCTTGAGGCCGAAGCGCCGCTCCATGGCGGCTTCGACGTCCTGTTCGAGGCCCGCGGCGGCCTTGTCGCTCTCGACCACCAGATTGCCGCTGGCCGCGAGGGTGCGCGGGTTCTTGAGGCCCATCTCCGCCACCATGGCGCGCTGCTCGCTGACGGGAGCCCGGACGCCGCCGGTGTTCATGCCGCGGAACAGAATGATGCGTTGGCTCATGGCGTCACCGTTTCTGGCAGGCGGGGCAGTAGAAAGTCGAGCGGCCGCCCTGGACGATGCGTTTGACAGTCCCGCTGCAGCCTTCGCCGGCGCAGGGCTTTCCCTCGCGGCCATAGACGTCGAAGCGGTGCTGGAAATAGCCCTGGCCGCCCTCGGCGTTGGCGAAGTCGCGCA
>CAZGPS010000270.1:0-3641 GCA_964527675.1 uncultured Brevundimonas sp.
GGCGTCGGGCCGTGGTGGGACAAGGTGCCGAACAAGTTCGGCGACTGGACCGCCAACCACTATAAGGCGGCCGGCTTCCGCTCCGTCCCCGGCGCGATCGTGCGTCAGGGGGCCCATATCGGCCGCAACGTGGTGCTGATGCCGTCGTTCGTGAACATCGGAGCCTATGTCGACGAGGGCTCCATGGTCGATGCCTGGGCCACGGTCGGCAGCTGCGCCCAGATCGGCAAGAATGTGCACCTGTCGGGCGGGGCCGGCATCGGCGGAGTGCTGGAGCCGCTGCAGGCCAATCCGACCATCATCGAGGACGGCTGCTTCATCGGCGCCCGCGCCGAGGTGGCCGAGGGCGTGATCGTCCGCGAGGGCGCGGTGCTGGCCATGGGCGTCTATTTGTCCGGCTCGACGAAGATCGTCGACCGGGCGACGGGCGAGGTGTTCCGCGGCGAGGTGCCGGCCTATTCGGTGGTGGTGCCGGGATCGCTGCCCGGTCCGAACGGCGGCCCGTCGCTTTACTGCGCCGTGATCGTCAAACGGGTCGACGCCCAGACGCGGGCCAAGACCGGCGTGAACGAGTTGCTGCGCGACTAGCGCGTCGCCAGCCGAACCAGCTTGCCGTTCTGCTCGTCGGTGATGGCCCAGACCGCGCCGTCCGGGGCGACGGCCACGTCGCGGACCCGTTCGCCGAGATCGGTCAGCAGCCGTTCCTCGCCGACGACACGGTTCCCGTCCAGCACCAGACGGGCGACGTGCTTGTCTTTCAGGGCCGCGACCAGAAGGTTGCCGCGCCAGCCGGGGAACATGGCCCCGTCGTAGACGGCCATGCCGCCGGGCGCGATCACCGGGTCCCAATAGTAGACCGGTTGCTCCGTGCCTTCGCGGGCGGTGACGCCGCCGCCGATGGGCGTGCCGCGATATTCAACGCCATAGGTGACCTCGGGCCAGCCATAGTTGAGGCCGGCGCGGTCAAGGTTGATCTCGTCGCCGCCGCGGGCGCCGTGCTCGACGGTCCAGACCTGGTCGCCGACGATGGCGATGCCCTGGACGTTGCGGTGGCCCAGCGACCAGATCTCCGGCAGGGCGCCGGCGCGGCCGACGAAGGGATTGTCCCGCGGGACCGAGCCGTCGGCGTTGAGGCGGATGGTCTTGCCCATGTGCGAGCCGAGGTCCTGCGCCTGCGGCCGCATCGGGGCGTCGGAGCGCTCGCCGAGGGTGATGAACAGATGGCCGGCGCCGTCGAAGGCCAGCGACGAGCCGAAATGCTTGTCGCCGTCATAGGTCGGCGAGGCGCGGAAGATGACCTGAACACCCTCCAGCGCCGAGCCGTCGTCCGCGAGACGGCCGCGCGCGACCGAGGTGGCGTTGCCGCCGTCGCGCGGCTCGGCATAGCTCCAGTAGATCAGGCGGTCCGAGGCGAAGGTCGGGCCCACGACCACGTCCAGCAGACCGCCCTGCCCGCGCGCGTCAACCGCCGGCAGGCCCGTGATCGGCTCGCCCACGGCGCCTGCGGCGGTGACGATGCGCAGCCGGCCGGGCCGCTCGGTCACGAGCCAGCGACCGTCGGGCAGCAGTGCCAGACCCCAGGGATGTTCCAGTCCAGAGGCGACCACCGCATGGGCCAGCGCCGCTTCGGTCCGGACGCCCGGCGCGCGGGTCTGGCCGGGGAAGGCCGGTTCTTGCCCGGCGCCGTTCGCGGGTCGTGTCTCGACCGGCGAGCCCGTCGCCGTAGGGGCGGCGTTCTGGCCGTTGGCCCCGCAGGCGGCCGCGAGCGAAAGCACGGAGACGGAGGCGGCGAGGGCGAGCAGGCGCATGGCGAATCTCTTGGGGATGGTCGGCGAAGAAACGGGTCCGCCAGCCTCGACGTTCCCGCGAAGGCCCGCAAGGAACGATGTGACGCATGCGCGCCCCGACGACGACTTGAATCCGCCCGCAGCCCCCTCTATAGGCACGCCTCTTCCGGCGGACAGACCAGTTCCCGCCGGGACCCGGAAGATCGGGGCTGGGTAGCTCAGCTGGTTAGAGCGGTGGATTCATAACCCACAGGTCGGCGGTTCGAGCCCGCCTCCAGCCACCATTTCCGCAACCGGTCACCCTTCCCCGCGTTAACCGCCAAGGTTCAACGCCGAAGGGGTTTCTCCATGCGCATCCAGACCATCATGCTGTCCACCCTCGCCGCCCTTTCGCTGGGCGTCGCCGCCTGCACCCCGGCGGAACAGCAAGAAGCCGGGGCCAAGGCCGAGGTCGCCGGAGACCGGGCCGGAGAGGTCGCCGCGGAGGCCGGAGAGGTCATCGAGTCCGGGGCCATGAAGGCCGCGCGGGCGGTCGAGGAAGGCGCGGGCAATGTCGCCGCCCGTCTGGAGGACAACCAGGCCGAGGCCGCGGCCGAGGGCCGTCCCGGCGCGGTCGATCCCGCGACGGACGAGCGCGTCCCGGCGCGGTAAGGGATCAGGCCGGCTCGGCCAGCAGGGCGTCGACCAGCGCCCGCGCCTCGGGGCTGGCCCAGTCGGCCTCGCCCGAGAAATGGGCGCGGATGCGGCCCTGACGGTCCAGCAGCACGGTCTGGGGCATCTTGCCCTCGCCCGGCAGTTCGAACGGCAGCTGGAATTTCATGTCGCTGTAGAGCGGCAGGGGCTCGTGCACGTCGATGAAGTTGCGGGCGTCGGCGAGGCCGTCCTCGGTGGCGTCGACGTTGATCGGCAGGACCACGAGCTGGTCATCGGGATAGGCCTCGTCGAGCCGGGCGAGGGTCGGCATCTCGGTGCGGCACGGCGCGCACCACATGGCCCAGAGGTTGACCACCACCACCTTGCCGCGGAACTGGCTGAAGGTCGCGTCGGCCCCGTCGCGGGTCTTGAAGACATAGGCGGGAGCCACGGGCGTGTCGGCCGGAGTCTCCAGCCGGGTCAGGGAGCCGACAGCGAAGCGGGCCAGTTCGCTCTTGGCCGCGGGCGCGGGCGTTGCGGCTTTGAAGAAGGCGTCGCGATTGGCGTATAGAAGCCCGGCGCCCACGATCACGCCGATCGCCAGCGCGCCCGCGATCGCCATTCCCCCCGCCTTCGAGCCCTTCATGACCAAGCCTTCCGCCCCCGTTGCGACAGTTAAGCCGTCTCCGAATGCGGAAGGTCAAGACATGTGGGGCGGGCGTTTCAGCGCACGACCGGCGGATATCATGCAGGCGATCAACGTCTCCATCGGAATGGACCGGCGGCTGTGGGCCCAGGATCTGGCCGGCTCGCGGGCCCATTGCCGCATGCTGGCGGCGCAGAAGATCATCACCGGCGCGGACGCCGAAGCCATTCTGGGCGGGCTGGACGCCATCGAGGCCGAGATCCGGGGCGGGACCTTCCCGTTCCGTGACCAGTTCGAAGACATCCATATGAACGTCGAGGCGCGGCTGGCCGAGCTGATCGGCGAACCCTCGGGACGGCTGCATACGGCGCGCAGCCGCAACGACCAGGTGGCGACGGACTTCCGCCTGTGGGTGCGGGACGCCTGCGACGCGGCGGTCGAACAGCTGAAGGGGCTGCAGTCGGCCCTGCTGACGCGGGCGGAGCAGCATGCCGGCGACCTGATGCCGGGCTTCACCCATCTGCAGCCGGCCCAGCCGGTGACCTTCGGCCACCATCTGATGGCCTATGTGGAGA
>CAZGPS010000271.1:0-3595 GCA_964527675.1 uncultured Brevundimonas sp.
GCGGTGGGTGACCGGCTCGACGCAGCCATAGCCCTGCCCCGGCGCATAGACGTGGGCCCACCCGGCATTGGGCGAGGCGGTGATGGTGGTGACGCGATCAGGCTCAATCAGCCGCGCGGACCCGCCCCAGCCGGCGTAGCAATGATCCACGAAAGGAGCGTCGGCGATCCGCGGGGCGGCGGACCAGTCGAAGACCTGCGCCGGGGGAACCGGCCCCGTCGGGATCAGGCCCGCATCGACCGCCCAGACCGCCCCGGCCGTCAGTTCCAGACGGGTCTCTTCGCCCACCGGGAAATAGGGATGCAGCCCCAGCCCGGCCGGCGCCGGGGCCCCGGCGAGGTTGAGACTGGACAGGTCGATGCGCAGGCCGGACGCGGTCAGGGTGAAGGCCTGCACCGCCTCGAACGGCCAGGGCCAGCCGTCGGCGTCATGGCGATAGACGAAGCGCGCTGCCGCCTCCGACTGTTCCAACAGCTCCCACGCCGCCAGCCAGCCGTCGCCATGCAGGGCGTGCGGGGCGAACCGGTCGAAAACCGGTAGAACCACCTCCTGACCGGCGAAACTGAACCGGCCCTGGGCGATGCGGTTGGCGTAGGGAACCAGCGGGAAGCAGGCCGTCTCCAGAATGTCGGTCGCCGCTTCAGGCGTCGCGCGCAGCACGTCGCGCCGCCCCCTGGTCAGGCGCGAGATCGAACAGCCGAGCTCCGGCCGCACGACCAGTCGCCAGTCGCCCCGCTCGAGGACGATCACGAGCGGATCAGGGCCTGCGGCAGACCCGGCGTCTCAACCCGCACGCGGTACAGTCCGCCCAGGGTCGGCTGTTCCGCCCGCTTGTCGGCGTTCCCCAGCCAGGCCGTGGTGCAATACAGGTCGCGCCGGTCGGTGCCCCCGAAGGCCGCTTTGGTCACCGTCTGGACCGGCAGCCGAATGGTCCCGATCCGTTGGCCCGACGGCGAGAAGCGCGCCACGCCCCAGCCGTTGAACAGGCCGACATGCAGCACCCCGTCCGCATCCACGCTGGGGCCGTCGGCGAAGCCGTCCTCGGTGATCGCGAACAGCCGCTTGTTGGTCAGGAAGCCCTCGGCGTGGTCGAAGGCGTAGATGCGCCGCTCGGTGGTGTCGTGGTGGTACATGATCCGCCCGTCGGGGCTCAGCGCCGGACCGTTGGTGACGCGATAGCCGTCGTCGTGGCGGGTCAGTTGCCCGTCGCGCCAGCGATACAGGGCGCCCGAAACGGTTTCCTCGCTGTCGTCCATCGAACCGAACCACAGGGTCCCGTCCGGAGCCACGAAGCCGTCGTTCAGCCGGTTCTGCGGCCGATCTTCCTCGACCCGCTGGATCAGGGTGAAGGCGCCGCTGTCCGGATCGAACCGTTGCAGGCCGCCGCGCAGGCCGCAGACCAGAGAGCCGTCCTCGGCCGGCAGGGCGAAGCCGGTCTGGTCCGGCGTGTCCCACGAGGTCTTTCCGTCGCTCGCCGGCTCATAGCGATGCAGCGTGCGTCCCTTGATGTCGACAAACCACAGACACGCCCGGGCCGCGTCCCACACCGGCCCCTCGCCCAGCTCCGCCTTCAGGTCCCAGACCAGTTCCGGTTCAGCGCTCATCGCTCAGCCCGCCGAATAGGAGGTCTTGGTCTGGGTGAAGAACTCCACCGCGGCGAAGCCCTGTTCGCGGGCGCCGTAGCTGGAGGATTTCGAGCCGCCGAACGGCACATGATAGTCGACTCCCGCGGTGGGCAGATTGACCATCGTCATGCCCGCCTTCGCCCGCCGCTGGAAGTCGCGCGCGTGTTTCAGCGAGCTGGTGACGATGCCGGCCGACAGGCCGAACTCGACGCCATTGGCGATGGCCAGGGCCTCTTCATAGTCCTTGACGCGGATGGTCGAGGCGACCGGGCCGAAGACCTCCTCATTGTTGATCCGGCCGGCCGGATCGGTGTCGACGATCAGGGTCGGCTGCACATACCAGCCGGGCGTCTCCAGCTGCATCCGCTCGCCGCCGGCGACGATGCGCCCCCCTTCGCCACGGGCGATCTCGATATAGCGATAGGAGGTCTCGCGCTGGTCCTCGCTGACCGCCGGGCCGATCTGGGTGTTGGGGTCCAGCGCCCCGCCGACCCGCAGGGCGGCGACCTTCTCGGCGAGGGCGGCGACGAAGCGATCGTGGATGCCGTCCTGGACAATCAGCCGGCTGGAGGCGGTGCAACGCTGGCCCGTGGCGTAGAAGGAGCCGTCCAGGGCGATCATCACGGCGCGATCCAGATCGGCGTCGTCCAGCACGATCAGAGGATTCTTGCCGCCCATCTCCAGCTGCACCCGCGCCTGGCGCTTGACCGCGCCCGCCGCGACGCCGGCGCCGACGCCCTGCGAACCTGTGAAGGAGATCCCGTCCACGTCCTTGTGGTCGACGATGGCCTGACCGACGCCGCCACGGCCGATGACCAGATTCAATACGCCCTTGGGCAGGCCGGCCTCATGCAGGATGGCGACCATGGCCTCGGCCGTCGCCGGGGTCGGGCCGGCCGGCTTCATCACCACCGTATTGCCGAAGGCCAGGGCCGGGGCCGACTTCCACGCGGGGATCGCCACCGGGAAATTCCACGGGGTGATCAGGCCGAACACGCCGACCGCCTGGCGATAGGTCTGGATCTCCACCCCCGGTCGCACCGAGGCGAGGTTCTGGCCGTGGACGCGCAGCGCCTCGCCGGCGAAATATTTCAGGATGCGACCGGCGCGGACGGTCTCGCCGATGCCCTCCGGCAGGGTCTTGCCCTCCTCGCGCGACAGCAGGCGACCGAGTTGCTCGCGTCGCTCCATGATCAGGGTCCCGGCCTTGTCGAGGATGTCCGAGCGGACCTCGGGCGAGGCCTCGGACCAGGCCGGGAAGGCCGCCTTCGCCGCCGCCACCGCCGCATTGACCTCGTCCACACCGCCGTCGGGCGTGCGCGCCACCAGATCGCGCGTATCGGACGGGTTCAGGCTCTCCGAGGGCCGGTCGCCGGCGACCTTTTCGCCGTTGATCCAGTGGGACAGTTCGATCGTGTCGGTCATGGCCGGTCCTCAACAGTGGCACGGGCGGCGGGGGAGCGCCGCCCGTGAGGGGTAGATAGGGGCTGACGCGCGCGCGGTCAGCCTGTCATGTCTTCCAGTTCGCGTCCGCGGGTCTCCTTGATCCACGCCTGGACGAGGAAATACGAGATGAAGGCGCTGACGGCGTAGAAGCCGTAGGTGACGGTCAGGCCCCGCCCCGCGGCCATGGCCGGGGAGCTGACCGAGAGGCCGAAATTGGCGATCCACTGGGCGAAGCCCGCCACCGCCAGCGCCGAGCCGCGCATCTGGTTCGGGAACATCTCGCCCAGCATGACCCACATCACCGGGCCCCAGCTGAAGTTGAAGAAGACGACATAGGCGTTGGCGGCGACCAGGGCGATCATGCCGACCTGTCCCGGCAGGTGCGGCGCCCCGTCGACGATCTGGGCCTGGGAGAAGCACCAGGCCATGACGCCAAGGGTCACGGTCATGCCGGCCGAGCCGATCAGCAGCAGCGGCTTGCGGCCGATCCTGTCGATCACCGAAATGGCGGCGAGGCAGGCCAG
>CAZGPS010000272.1:0-3567 GCA_964527675.1 uncultured Brevundimonas sp.
GTGTTCAACGGCCGCCCGTTCAGGCGCTGGTAGATCCAGTAGGCCGCCACGACCTTTTCCACATAGTCCCGCGCCTGCGGCACATCGATGGTCTCGATCAGCAGCAGCGGATCGGCGTCGTGGCCCAGTTTGCGCACCGCCGCGACCATCGGCCCCGGACCGGCGTTGTAGGATGCCGCGACCCGCAGCAGGTCGCCGTTGATGGCCGGCATGGCCAGCACCTTGCTGATATAGGCCTGACCCAGCCGGGCGTTGACGGCCGGATTGAACAGCCGCTCCGGCGACGAGACGAAGCCGCGGTCGCTGGCCAGCTCCGCCGCCGTCGTCGGCATCACCTGCATCAGCCCATAGGCCCCGACCGGCGACCGCGCATTGGCGTTGAAGTCGGTCTCCTTGCGGGCGATGGCGTAGACCAGCGAGCGCTCGATGACGAAGCCGCCCTCCGGCTGGATGTCGGGCTGCGGATAGCGATGGGCGTCGATCCGGCGGCCGTCGTCGCTGACGCCCATCACCCGGGGGCCCAGGGCCCGCCCGAGCGCTGCCCACAGCTGGCGTCCGCGTTCGGTCACCGACGAGCGCAGACCTGTGCGCAGTTCGTCGCGCGCGTCCGTCCCTCGCCCGACTTCGTAATAGGCCACGGTGCGCCGCGCACGGTCGTCGGAGCGGATGAATTCGTTCAGCTCGTCGGGGTCGACGCCGTCCGCATCGTCCTGTTGGTAGCCGGCGCGCTGCAGCATCGCCGTATAGGGCGTCGGCCCCAGATTCTCGATCGTCGGCTCCTCGCCCAGCTGCCGCAGGGCGATCTGGCCATAGAAGGTCGCGGGCCAGGCCGCGGCGCGGCGCAGCAGCCCCTGCACCCGATCCTGCTGGCCCGAGCGTCCCGCCGAGCGGGCGGCCCAGAAGCCGGCGCCCGAACGCACCCAGCCGTCTTCGGTCGGGTCGTCCAGCACCCGCTCGAACGCCGCCGCCGCCTTGCCGAACTCGAACAGCCGGTACTGGGCGAGGCCGACCACCCACCAGTCCCCCATCTGCTCGCCCAGCGTCACGGCGCCGGCCAGGTCGTCATGGTTGAGGGCGATGCGCGCCGCCTTGGTGGGATCGGCCGGATCGGCGCCGCCGCCAGGCATGAAGACGCTGGACCACGACCGACCGGCGACGCTGGCCGGCCGCTTCGGCTCGGGCGCGCCGTCGGGGCGGCGGCGAAGGGCCAGATTATAGGCGCGCGGCGCGCACGACAGGTCGGAGTACTCCTCCAGCCACGCCGTCAGCTCCTCATAGGTGGCCGAATAGTCGGCGTGGAACAGCCGTTCGAACTCGACCTGGCCCAGCAGCACGCGGTCGTTGGCCTGACGGGCCGAGGCCCGGGCGACCTCCAGGTCGCCGCGGCGCAGGGCGTCGAAGGCGGTGGTGTAGCTCAGGCGGTCCGCGTGGCTCAGCGCCGACACGCCGCGCCGGGGCTCATCCTCGGCGTGGGCGGGCAGGGCGGCGCCCAGGGCGAGCGCGAACGCCACAACAGTCGTCGGCGTGAAAAACGCGCGGCGGAAATCGATCGTCACTAAGGCGGCCCCCCTGGAGCGTCATGCGGATCGTCTCGACTCGATCCATGCGGCGCTGTTCGTTCGGTCGTCAGGCCAGAAAGGCGCCACCGCCCCGGCCCGTGTCAAGGAATGTCCCCATTTTGGGGCAGTTTTGAGTCAGCCAGGTTAATGGCCGGCGTCTTTGTCCAGCCGCGCCGCCAGCGACAGCAGGTCGGCCCAGGCCTGGCGCTTGGCCATCGGCTGGCGCAGCAGGAAGGCCGGATGCAGGGTCGGCAGGGCGGGCGCCGATATCCCGCCCTCGGCCAGTCGCCACTCGCGCCACTGGCCTCTTAGCTTCATGATCCCCTCGTCGACGCCCAGCACCGCCCTGGACGCCGCCGCCCCGACCAGCAGCACCGCCCGGGGCTTCAGCAGGGCGAAGGCCCGCTCCACGAACGGCGCGCACACCGCCTGCTCCGCCGAGGTCGGCGTGCGATTCCCCGGCGGCCGCCAGAACACGGTGTTGGTGATGAACACCCGGCCTTCCAGCCCGGCCTCGGCCAGCATCCGGTCCAGCAGCTTGCCGGCCTTGCCGACGAACGGCTGTCCGCGCTCATCCTCCTCGGCCCCCGGGCCCTCGCCGACGATCAGCACCTCGGCCTGCGGATTGCCGCGCGCGAACACCGCCTGCCGCGCGCCCATGCCACGCAGGGTGCAGCCCTCGAAGGTCGCGATCGCCAGCCCCAGCGCCTCCAGGGTGTCTGCGCCCGCCGCCAGCCGCCGCGCCTCGGACAGCGCGTCCGAGGCGTCGACCACCGGCGTGATCGCCGCCGTGGCTTTCGCCACGGCCTTGACCGCCGGCGGCGGCTCGACATGCGTCCGGTCGACCGGCGCGTCGCCGAAACAGGCGTCGACCCCCGCGTCGCGCCAGAAGGCGAGCAGGCTTTCGGTCGCGGCGGCGTCGAGGGTGTGAGGTGTCATGGCGGGTTGAGCAAGGGATAGTCCTTGACCACCCTTGCGTCACCTTCCGATAAGCGGAAAACCACAAGACCCTGCCTGCAACGAGGAATTCAGCCATGGCCGAGAACGCGATCGAAGGCGGCGCCGCCAACGCCTGGCAGGAAGCCGTGATCGACAAGCTGCCGCCGGCCGAGGCCCTCGCCGGCGTCGAGCGCGAGGTCATGGAGTATGACGTGGTCATCGTCGGCGGCGGTCCCGCCGGCCTCGCCGCCGCCATCCGCCTCAAGCAGCGGGCGGAAAAGGACGGCAAGGAGATCACCGTCGCCGTGCTCGAAAAGTCGGCCGAGATCGGCGGCCACATCCTCTCGGGCGCCGTCCTCGATCCCCGCGCCCTGAAGGAGCTGTTCCCCGACTGGAAGGAACGCGGCGCTCCGCTGGACACGCCGGTGACCAGGGACCGCTTCCTGATCCTCGGCCCGCAGGGCGAGGCCTCCCTGCCGATGTTCATGCTGCCGCCGCTGATGCACAACGACGGCTGCTACATCGGCTCGCTCGGCAACCTGTGTCGCTGGCTGGCCGAACAGGCCGAGGGCATGGGCGTCGAGGTCTACCCCGGTATGGCCGCCAGCCACGTCGTCTGGGATGAGCCGACCGGCCGGGTGAAGGGCGTCGTCGCCGGCGTCTTCGGCATCGACCGCGAGGGCAAGCCGACCGGCGACTTCCAGCCCGGCATCGAACTGCACGGCAAATACGTCTTCATCGCCGAGGGCGTGCGCGGCTCCCTCGCCAAGACCATCATGGCCCGCCACAACCTGTGCGACACGGCCGAACCGCAGAAATTCGGCATCGGCGTCAAGGAGCTGTGGCAGGTTCCGGCCGACAAGCACCAGCCCGGCCTGGCCCAGCACAGCACCGGCTGGCCGCTGGACGAGTTCACCGGCGGCGGCAGCTTCCTGTACCATTTCGGCGACCGCTACGTCTCCGTCGGCTACGTCGTCCACCTGAACTACAAGAACCCCTTCCTGTCGCCGTTCGACGAGTTCCAGCGCTTCAAGCACCATCCGTCGATCGCCGAACATCTGGAGGGCGG
>CAZGPS010000273.1:0-3564 GCA_964527675.1 uncultured Brevundimonas sp.
CAGGTCGATCTCCGAATAGTTGCCGGCGAAGAACAGCTCCTGCCACTGGCGGACCAGGCCCAGCGAGCTGTTGTCCAGCAGCAGGATCTTCACCGCCACGCCGTAGCGCCGCAGGGTGGCCAGCTCCTGGACGTTCATCATGAAGCCGCCGTCGCCGGCGATGACGACGACCGTCGCCTCCGGATCGGCCAGCTTGGCCCCGATGCCGGCCGGCAGACCGAAGCCCATGGCCCCCAGTCCACCCGAGGTGATGTGGGCCTCCGGCTTCGAGAAGCGGCAATGCTGGGCGGCCCACATCTGATGCTGGCCGACGTCGCAGGCGGCGACGAAGGAATCCCCGGCCGCTTCGGACACGGCCCGCAGCAGGGCAGGGGCGAAGACGCCCTCGCCCGGCGCATCGGCGTAGCGGAAGGCGGTGCGCTGGACCCGGCTGGCGCAGTGGATCATCCACGGATCGATGGTCAGGGTCTGACCCGCCAGATGGGCGGTCAGGGCCTCGACGCCGGGGGCCAGTTCGCCCGCCACGGGGATCCAGGTCTCGCGCAGCTTGCCGATCTCCGAGGCGTCGATATCGAAATGGATGACCCGGGCATGCGGCGCGAACTCGGCCAGCTTGCCGGTGGCGCGATCGTCGAACCGGGCGCCCAGGACGATCAGCAGATCGGTCTCCTGCACCGCCTCGTTCGCCGCCCGCGTCCCGTGCATGCCCAGCATGCCCTGGAAGCCGGGCGCGTCCGTGGGGATGGTCCCCAGCGCGTTCAGGGTCGCGACCGAGGGGATGCCGGTGGCGTCGGCGAAGGCGCGGACCTGCTCTGTGGCCCCGCCGATCTTCACCCCGCCGCCGACATAGATCAGCGGCCGCCGGGCGTCGCGGATGGCTTGGGCCGCCGCAGCGATGGCGTCGTGGTCGATAGGCGTGACCGCGTTCGGATAGGGGAAGCCGAAGTCCTCGGTCGTTGCGGCCACCTGGACGTCCTTGGGCAGGTCGATCAGCACGGGGCCGGGGCGGCCCGAGGCGGCGATGTGGAAGGCCTCCTCGACCGCGGCCGGGATGTCGGCCGGATCGCGCACCAGGATGGAGTGTTTCACGATCGGCAGGGTGACGCCCAGGATGTCGATCTCCTGGAAGGCGTCGGTGCCCATGACGCCCTGGGCGACATTGCCGGTGATGCAGACGATGGGGATGGAATCCATCATCGCATTGGCGATGCCGGTGATCAGATTGGTCGCCCCCGGACCGGACGTGGCCAGACAGACCCCGACCTTGCCGCTGCGCCGGGCGTAGGCATCGGCGGCGAAGGCGGCGGCCTGTTCGTGCCGGACCAGGATGTGGCGCAGCTTCGATCCGGCCAGGGCGTCATAGACCGGCATGATCGCGCCGCCCGGATAGCCGAACACGACCTCCACCCCCAGCCGCTCCAGGGTGGAGACGAGCAGGCGCGCGCCGCTTCTGGGCGGGCTTGCGTCTATTGCGCTGATGGCGGTGGCGACTGCGGTCATTGCGGTTTTGGGACCAAACTTTTTGCGGTTCAAGCGGGCCTGGAGTTATGCGGCTTCTGCGGTCTTGGGGGCGTGCAGCCAGGCCATGCGCTCGCGCAGCTTCGCCCCGGTGATCTCGATGGGTTGTTCTCCGTCGGCCTTGACCCAGGCGTCGTAGCGGGGCTTGCCGGCCTCGTTCTCGGCGATCCATTCGCGGGCGAACTGACCCGACTGGATCTCGTTCAGGATGGTCTTCATCCGGGCGCGGGTCTCATCGGTGATGACGCGCGGGCCGGATTTGACCGAACCCCATTTCGCCGTCTCCGAGATGAATTCGTTCATCCTGGTGATGCCGCCTTCGTAGAACAGGTCCACGATCAGCTTCAGCTCGTGCATGCACTCGAAATAGGCGATCTCGGGCTGGTAGCCGGCCTCGACCAGGGTGTTAAACCCGGACATCACCAGCTCCTTGGCGCCGCCGCACAGGACCGCCTGTTCGCCGAACAGATCGGTCTCGGTCTCCTCGCGGAAGGTGGTCTCCAGCAGGCCGCCGGTCGCCCCGCCATTGCCCTTGGCGTAGCCCATGGCCCTGTCGCGGGCCTTGCCGGTGGCGTCCTGCTCGACGGCGAACAGCGACGGGACGCCGCGACCACGCTGGAACTCGCGGCGGACCAGATCGCCCGGCCCCTTGGGCGCCACCAGGATGACGTCCATGTCCTCGCGCGGCGTGATCCGGCCGTAGATGATCGAGAAGCCGTGGGCGAACAGGATGGCCGCGCCCGGTTTGGCGTTGGGCTCGATGACGTCGCGATAGACCTCGGCCTGGACCATGTCCGGGGTCAGGATGGCGATGATGTCGGCGTCGCGGACGGCCTCGGCCGGTTCGGCGGTCGGGACGCCGTCGGCCGTGGCGTTGCGCCAGCCCTTGCCGCCGTGGCGGACGCCGGCGATCACGTCGTGGCCGGAGTCCTTCAGGTTCTGGGCGTGGGCCCGGCCCTGCGAGCCGTAGCCGATGATGGCGATGCGCTGGCCGGCGATGGCGCCGGGCCGGATGTCGTCATTGGTGTAGATGGTGATGGCCATGGTTCAGGCGTCCTCTCGGGCGGAATGGATTGCGGTCTCAGCGGGACGCTGAACCGGCGGCGGATCGGGAATGGTCACGGCGCCCTGGGCGGCCGAGGCCACCGAGGCGCGATATTTGGCGAAGACCCCGTGCGCCGGACGGAGGGATTGGGGGGCGAACTCCGCCCGGCGCTTCACCAGATCGGCGTCGACGTCGATCCGGCGGTTGGCGACGTCGATGGCGATACGGTCGCCGTCGCGAATGAGGGCGATCGGGCCGCCCGCCGCCGCTTCCGGGGAAACGTGGCCGGCGACGAAGCCGTAGCTGGCGCCCGAGAAGCGGCCGTCGGTGATCAGGGCGACGTTGTCGACGCCGCGCCCCTTCAGGGCGGCGGTGACCTGCAGCATCTCGCGCATGCCCGGCCCGCCCTTCGGCCCCTCGTAGCGGATGACGATGACGTCGCCCTCGCCGACCGAGCCGTCCTGGACCGCGTGGAAGGCGTCTTCCTCGCTGTCGAAGACGCAGGCCGGGCCCTCGAACCGCTCGACCTTGTGGCCGGTCAGCTTGATCACCGCCCCGTCCGGCGCGACGTCGCCATAGATGACGGCGTAGCTGCCGCGCTCCATGACCGGGGCGCTGAAATCCGTGACGACCTGCTGGCCCGGGGTCTCCTCGGCCTCGGCGGCCTCGGCGAACAGGCTGCGGCCGCTGACGGTGGGGGCGTTGACGATCTTGCCGGCCGCCGCCATTCGCTGGGTCACCAGCCGGGTGCCGCCGGCCGCGAACAGGTGCGAGGCCAGGAAGCGGCCGCCCGGCTTCAGGTCGCAGATGACCGGCGCCTCGACGCAGGCCTGGTGGCAGTCCTCGACGCCGAAATCGACCCCGGCTTCCGCCGCGATGGCCGTCAGGTGCATGACCGCATTGGTCGATCCGCCCGAGGCTGAGACAGCGACGGCGGCGTTCTTCAGGCTGGCGCGGGTGATGTATTTGCGGGCGGTGTCGCCGGCGAAGACGCGCTCGAC
>CAZGPS010000274.1:0-3550 GCA_964527675.1 uncultured Brevundimonas sp.
CGTCGCCGACCGGCAGGCCGCCCAGTTCGTTGGCGAAGCCGTGGTTGACGTCGCGGTGATGGGCCTCGTCGGCGCGGACCACCAGCACCACGTCCCGCAGGGTCGAGTCGGCCGGCAGGTTCCAGTAGCGCAGGGCGATGGCGGGCGCGGCCACGTTCGGGCTGCGGCCCTCGTCGATCTCGGCCAGATAGTGGGTGTAGCTGAGGACGGCCTCCTCTTCGAAATAGCCGACCACCCGGTGCGCCGTCTTCGCGGACACCAGATAGAGGCCGAAGAAGAACAGGTAGAAGACCCACTGCACGGCGATGACCATGAAGCGTTCGAACAGGGTCGGCTGGGCCACCTCGATGAAGGTCATCAGGTGCATCCGCTCGTTTTCGGCCTCGTCCATCAGGGTGCGGATCCAGCCGTTGTCGTCCTTCATCCGGCGCAGGGCCTTCAGATGGTTCAGGGTGGCGCCGACCATGCCGGGCACGGCGGCGACCGTCTCCAGCACCACGGCGCGGTGGCCGTAGCGTTTGGCGAAGAAGGTGTCGGCGAAGAAGCGCAGCGCCTTGACGAAGCCCCAGGCGACACGGTCGGACACCCCCCTGGGCGTGTGGTGCACGGACAGATCGACGAGGGGAGCGGTCATGGGAAAATCCGGAAATCGGTGAACTGGGGCCCTGCGGCCCGATGGCGCTGAACTAGCCGCCACCCGCGACTGGTGAAATTCGGGGGTTTCACCTACGGGATGTTGCGGAGGCGATGATGACGACCACCCCGACAGCCGGGCTTGAGACCCGGACGGCCTGGGACTGGATGCTGGCGAGCCGGCATACCGGCTACGGACTGGCGACCGCCGTGCTGGGCGCCGGGCTCGGTCTCGCCGCACGCCTGGCGATGACACCAATGCTGGACGACCGGCTGGCCCTGCTGTTCTTCGTCCCCGCCATCGTCGTCGCCGCCGCCCTGGGCGGCGCCGTGCCCGGAACCCTCGCGACGGTGCTGGGCCTTTTCTGCGGTCTCTACGTCACCTGGATTGCCGGCGCCCTCGCGCCCGGCGATCTTGTCGGCGCGCTGGTCTTCGTGCTGCTGGGCGCCCTGATCACGGCGGGGGGCGAGGCCTTCCAGAACATGCGATCCCGCTCCGTGGCCGTGAACCGCGACCTGCTGGCCCGCGAAGCCCACCTGCAGTCCATCCTCGCGACCGTGCCCGACGCCATGATCGTCATCACCGAACGCGGCCTGATGCAGTCCTTCAGCCCCACAGCCGAGCGCCTGTTCGGCTGGACCCCGGAAGAGGTGATCGGCCGCAACGTGAAGATGCTCATGCCGGAGCCGTATCAGCAGCAGCATGACGACTATCTCGACCGCTATCTGACCACCGGCGAGCGGCGGATCATCGGCGTCGGACGGGTCGTGGTCGGCGAGCGCAAGGACGGCTCGACCTTTCCGATGGAGCTGGCGGTCGGCGAGATGATCTCCGGGGATCAGCGCTTCTTCACCGGCTTCGTCCGCGATCTGAGCGAGCGCCAGCAGACGGAACAGCGACTGCAGGAGCTGCAATCGGAACTGGTCCACATCTCCCGCCTGACCGCCATGGGCGAGATGGCCTCGGCCCTGGCGCACGAACTGAATCAGCCGCTGTCGGCCATGGCCAACTATCTGAAGGGCTCCCTGCGCCTGCTCGACGCCGAGACGGTCGCCCGCGACCGCCTGAAGGACGCCATCCAGAAGGCCGGCGACCAGGCGCTGAGGGCCGGCGACATCATCCGTCGCCTGCGCGATTTCGTCGCCCGCGGCGAGGCCGAACGGCGGGTCGAAAGCCTGCCCAAACTGATCGAGGAGGCCAGCGCCCTGGCGCTGGTCGGGGCCAAGGAACACGGCGTGCGCGTCCTGTTCCGCTTCTCGCCGCATGTCGACCTGGTGCTGGCCGACAAGGTCCAGATCCAGCAGGTGGCGCTCAACCTCATCCGCAATGCGATCGAGGCCATGGAAGACGGGAAGCGCAAGGTTCTCGAGATCCGCCTCGACCCCCTCGACGACGAATACGCCCAGGTCACCGTGGCCGACACCGGCTCCGGCATCAGCCCGGACATCGCCGGCCAGCTGTTCCAGCCGTTCGTCACCACCAAGCGGACCGGCATGGGCGTCGGCCTGTCGATCTCGCGCACGATTATCGAGGCCCACGGCGGCCGCATCTGGGTCGAGCCGAATCCCGGCGGCGGCACCCGATTCTGCTTTACGCTGCGTTCTGTAGGCGAGGAGGAACTCTACGATGGCGAATGAGCCGATCGTTCACGTGGTCGACGACGATGCCGCGATCCGGGATTCCCTGGCCTTCCTGCTGGACACGGCGGACCTGGTCTCCAGGACCTATGAGTCCGCCGCCGCCCTGCTGGCCCATGCGGACAATCTGGCGCCCGGCTGCATCGTCACCGACGTCCGGATGCCGGACATGAACGGATTGGAGATGGTCCGCCGCCTGGCCGAGATGGGCGTCCGCCACCCGGTCATCGTCATGACCGGCCACGCCGACGTGCCGCTGGCCATCGAGGCCGTGCGCGCCGGGGTCAAGGACTTCATCGAAAAGCCGTTCGACGACGAGGCCCTGCTGTCCTCGATCCGCTCGGCCCTCGCCGACCAGGCGGGCAGCGCCGAACGCGAGGGTCAGGACGCCGAGGTGCGCGAACGCCTCGCCTCCCTGTCCACCCGCGAACGCCAGGTGCTGGAGGGCCTCGTCGCCGGCCGCGCCAACAAGGTCATCGCCTATGACCTCGAGATCAGCCCCCGCACGGTCGAGGTCTACCGCGCCAATGTCATGACCAAGATGCAGGCCCGCAGCCTGTCCGAACTGGTCCGGATGACCATCCTCGCCGGCTAGACCCTGCAGTCGGTAGGGGTTTCCCGGAGGTGACGCGGCCGGGCCCGGGTGGGAGGACAGACGCCGATCAGCCGGGGTCCATACTGATGTACGACTACAAGGCCGCCTTTCAGACCGCCGTGGAGCAGGTCAGGAGCGAGGGGCGCTACCGCGTCTTCGCCGACCTCAAGCGCGTGCGCGGCCAGTTCCCGAAGGCGATCCGCCGCCGCGCCGACGGCAGCTCGCAGGACGTCATCGTCTGGTGTTCGAACGACTATCTCGGCATGGGCCAGCATCCGGCCGTGCTGGAGGCCATGCAGGCCGAGCTGGACGCAGTCGGCGCCGGCGCCGGCGGCACCCGCAACATCTCCGGCACCACCCGTTCGGCCGTCGACCTCGAGGCCGAGCTGGCCGACTGGCACCACAAGGAAGCCGCGCTGCTGTTCACCTCGGGCTATGTCGCCAACGAGGCGACCCTGACCACCCTGCAGCGCATCCTGCCCGGCCTGATCATCTTCTCCGATTCGCTGAACCACGCCTCGATGATCGCCGGCATAAGAAATGGCGGCTGCGAGCGGCACATCTTCGCCCACAACGACCTCGAACACCTCGAGACCCTGCTGGCCGACGCGCCCGCCGGAGCGCCCAAGCTGGTCGCCTTCGAGAGCGTCTATTCGATGGACGGCGACATCGCCGACCTCGCCG
>CAZGPS010000275.1:0-3545 GCA_964527675.1 uncultured Brevundimonas sp.
GCCATCGGCCGCTCGCCCTGGAAGACCCGGATGGTCACGGCCGACTGGTTGTCGTCAGCGGTCGAGAAGGTCTGGCTCTTCTTGGTCGGGATGGTGGTGTTGCGTTCGATCAGCGGGGTGAAGACGCCGCCGAGGGTCTCGATGCCCAGGGTCAGCGGGGTCACGTCCAGCAGCAGCACGTCCTTGACGTCGCCCTGCAGCACGCCGGCCTGGACGGCGGCGCCGAGGGCGACGACCTCATCGGGGTTGACGCCCTTGTGCGGCTCCTTGCCGAAGAATTTCTTCACCGCTTCCTGGACCAACGGCATGCGGGTCATGCCGCCGACCAGCACCACTTCATCGATGTCCGAGGCCTTCATGCCGGCGTCCTTCAGGGCCTTGGCGCAGGGCTCGATGGTGCGCTGGACCAGGTCGTCGACGAGGGCTTCCAGCTTGGCGCGCGACAGCTTGATGTTGAGGTGCAGCGGGCCCGAGGCGTTCATGGTGATGAACGGCAGATTGACCTCGTACTGGGCGGTGGAGCTGAGCTCCTTCTTGGCCTTTTCGGCCTCTTCCTTGAGGCGCTGCAGGGCCAGTTTGTCGGAGCGCAGGTCGACGCCCTGCTCCTTCTTGAACTCGTCGGCCAGGTAGTCGACGAGGCGCAGGTCGAAGTCCTCGCCGCCGAGGAAGGTGTCGCCATTGGTCGACTTCACCTCGAAGACGCCGTCGCCGATCTCGAGGATCGAGACGTCGAAGGTGCCGCCGCCGAGGTCATAGACGGCGATCTTCTGGCCGTCGTTCTTGTCAAGGCCATAGGCGAGGGCCGCCGCGGTCGGCTCGTTGATGATGCGCAGCACCTCGAGGCCGGCGATCTTGCCGGCGTCCTTGGTCGCCTGACGCTGGGCGTCGTTGAAATAGGCGGGAACGGTGATGACGGCCTGGGTGACGGTCTCGCCGAGGTAGGCCTCCGCGGCCTCCTTCATCTTGCCGAGGGTGTAGGCCGAGACCTGCTGGGGCGAATAGTCCTTGCCGTGGGCCTTGACCCAGGCGTCGCCGGTCGGACCCTTGACGATCTCATAGGGCACCATGTCCTTGTCCTTCGCCACGACGGGGTCGGAGAAGGCGCGGCCGATCAGGCGCTTGATGGCGAAGAAGGTGTTGGTCGGGTTGGTCACGGCCTGGCGCTTGGCGGGCTGGCCGACCAGCACCTCGCCATTGTCCTGGATGGCGACGACCGACGGGGTCGTGCGGTTGCCTTCCGCGTTCTCGATCACCCTGGGGTTCTTGCCGTCCATGACGGCCACGCACGAGTTGGTGGTGCCCAGGTCGATGCCGATGATCTTGGCCATGTTTTTGTCTTTCACTCCATTTCAGCGGGCGGTGCGGCGGCCTTTTCAAGCGAAGCGCCGCGCGTGACCGCCCCCGGTCTCAGGGTCTTGGGTCAATTGTACGGTTCCGGCGCAAAGCCCCACGAACTGCGGGGTTTTCCGGCGGCTGTCGCGGATATGGGAAACTGCCCCCCGCCCGCAAGGCCTGATCGTGATTCAGCGTCAGTCTCTGTCAGGTGTGTCACGAAGCGCGCATCGGCATATAGTGGTCCCGGCGGCCCCGCCAGGCGGGCCGGCCGGAAGGAGGCGCCATGTTCGCCCGGAGGACTTTCATCGCCGCCCTGATCGCCGCCTCGCTCGGCGTGGTCGGGCTGGTCAGCGCCGCGCCAACGCCGCAGGAGCGGTCGAACGACGGCCAGAACCGCCGCGTCCGCATCCACAACCAGACCGGCGCCGTCCTGCAGAAGCTGGAGGCCGCCGATGTGCGCACCGCGACTTTCGGCGCCGACCTGCTGGCGGGAACTCCGATCGCCGCCGGCGCCAGCGCGCCGGTGACCATCGACGACGGGGCCGGCGGCTGCCTCTACGACCTGCGGGCCCAGCTGGCCGGGGGAGAGACGCTGCTGCGCGAAAACATAAATGTCTGCCGCATCGCCGACTATTACCTGACTCGCTGAGCCTTGACGCCGCGCGAGATCGAGACCGGGCTGGAGGGCTTTCGTCTGTGGCCGGGGGCCCTGTCGCCGGCGGAGCAGGCCGAATTGCGCGACCAGGTGCTGGCCGCCGTCGAGGCCGCGCCCTTCTATCAGCCGACGACGCGGACCGGGCGGCCCTTCTCGGTGCAGATGAGCAATCTGGGGCCGTTGGGCTGGGTCTCGGACCGGGGCGGCTATCGCTATCAGCCGGTCCATCCGGTGACGGGCGCGCCATGGCCGCCGATGCCGGAGCGGCTGACGGCGTTGTGGCGCGACCTGACCGGCTGGCTGGAGCCGCCGGACGCCTGTCTGGTCAATCTGTACCGGGACGGGGCGCGGATGGGGCTGCACCAGGACCTCGACGAGGCGGACCGGGCGGCGCCGGTGCTGTCGATCTCGCTGGGCGACACGGCGGTGTTCCGCTTCGGGGCGGCGGAAGGGGGGCCGACGCGGTCGGTGCGGCTGGCCTCGGGCGACATCTGCGCCCTGACCGGCCCGGCGCGGCTGGCGCGGCACGGGATCGACCGGATTCTGGCGGGGTCTTCGGGACTGATCGCGGGCGGGGGGCGGCTGAATCTGACGCTGAGGCGGGGTGGTGAAGGGAGTGGCTAGTGGTTAGTGGCTAGTGGCGGGCCGACGCCTGTGCGACGGCGCGGTCCGCATCGCCCTTCCGCAGGCAAAGAGGCGGCAATCACTAGCCACTAGCCACTAGCCACTCCTCATCACTGCCCCGTGACTCGACGCCCGCCGGAGCCCGCGTCACTGTCCCGCTTTCCGCCGGAGGCTCCATGCCAGACCTCGTCCGACCCGAAGGCGCCCAGCCCGACGATTTCCGCTTCAGCCGCCGCGCCCTCGCCGCGGGCGGTCTGGGCGGCCTGTTCTTCGCCGGCTACGCCCCCGCCGCCCTGGCGGCCCAGGCCGCTCCGGTGCGTACGCCCGCGGACGGACTGGAGACAGGGACCGTCTCCTACCCGGCCCCTGACGGCTTCGACCTGCCTGCCTGGGTGGCCCGGCCCGCCGGCGACGGCCCCTTCCCGGTGGTGATCGTGGTGTCGGAGATTTTCGGCGTACACGAATACATCCGCGATATCTGCCGCCGGCTGGCAAGGGCGGGCTATGCGGCCATCGCCCCGGCCTTCTTCAACCGGGTCGAGGACCCGGCGCCGCTGGCGGACATGGCGCGGGTCCAGGAGATCGTCGCCGCGGCCGGTTATGAGCAGGTGATGGGTGACGTCGCCGCCACCCTCGACTGGGCCAGCCAGCAACTGTGGGCCAATGCCGACAAGGTCGGGATCACTGGCTGGTGCTGGGGCGGCAAGGTGGTGTGGCAGGCCGCCGCCCGCTTCGCCGCCATCGACGCCGGCGTGGCCTGGTACGGCCGTCTGGCCCCGCCGGCGACCGCCACGCCGGAGCAGATCGCGGCCGGCCGGCCCTGGCCGGTCGACCTGGCCGGCGACCTCAAGGCCCCGGTGCTGGGTCTCTATGGCGAGGCCGACCGGGGCATTCCGCTGGACAGCGTCGAGGCCATGCGCAGCGCCCTGCA
>CAZGPS010000276.1:0-3545 GCA_964527675.1 uncultured Brevundimonas sp.
GGCGATCTCGCCCATCAGCGGACGCTTGGCCCGGTCGCGGTCGCCGCCGGCGCCGAAGACGACGATCAGCCGGCCGGTCGCGTGCGGGCGCAGGGCCTTGAGCACCGTCTCCAGCCCGTCCGGCGTATGGGCGTAGTCGACATAGACCTCGCCGGGGCCCTGCCCGGGAATGCGTTGCAGCCGGCCCTGGGCGCCGGTGATGTGTTCCAGCCCGGCCAGCACCCGCTCCGGGGTCTCGCCGGCGGCGATGCACAGGCCCGCCGCCACCAGGGCGTTCGAGGCCTGGAAGGCCCCGGCCAACGGCAGCAGCACGTCGTGCAGGGTCCCGCGAACGTCCAGCGTCAGCCGCTGGCCCTCGGGCACGGCGCGGCGGGCAACCAGGGTCAGGTCGCGGCCCCGCTCGCCGACGCACATGACGCCCAGCCCCGACATGATCGAGGCGGCGGCGAAGCTGGAATAGGCCTCGGAATCGGCGTTCAGAACCGCCGTCCGCCCCCGCGGCAGCAGGGTGTCGAACAGGCGCAGCTTGGCCGTCCGATAGGCCTCCATGTCGCCGTGGTAGTCGAGATGGTCCTGGGTCAGGTTGGTGAAGGCCGCCGCCTTCAGCGACACCCCGTCCAGCCGACGCTGGTCGATGCCGTGCGACGAAGCCTCCAGCGCCAGATGGGTCACCCCGCCGGCGGCCAGGTCGGCCAGCAGCCGCGCCGCGTCGGCGGCGTCAGGGCTGGTCAGGCCGGGCCCGGTCAAGACCTGATTAACGTTACCCGTCTGTTGCAAAACCCCAAGCGTGCCCATGCTCGCGGCGGACAGTCCGAGCGAGGCCCAGATCTGGCGGCAGAAGGCGGCGACCGAGGTCTTGCCGTTGGTCCCGGTCACGGCAACGCAGGTCGCGGGCTGCGAGCCGTAGAAGCTGCGCGCGGCGATGGCGTAGGCCCGGCGCACATCGCCCGAGGTGACCAGCACCGGGGCCAGGGCCGCATCGGTGTCGGCCGGGGCCAGTACGGCGGCCGCGCCCTGCGACAGGGCCTGGGGGATGAAGGCGCGGCCGTCGGCGGCGCTGCCGGGCAGGGCCACGAACAGGCTGCCCGGCGCGACCTTGCGGCTGTCGGCGGTGACGCCGGTGATGACCGGGTCGGCCGGCACGTCGCGGCGCAGCAGGTCGGACAGTCTGATCGAGGCCGGGATCATCGCCCGTCCCCTTCGACGTCCTCGAAGGCCGGGACCTTTTCACCCAAGGCGGTGCGGTATTGATCGGCGCGGCGCTCGACGCCGAGGAAGGGAGCGATGCGGTCGGCGATGCGGCCCACGGCCGGGGCGGCGACGAAGCCGCCGGTGCGCGGATAGCTGCCCGGCTCGTCGATCAGGATCAGGATGGAATAGCGCCGCGCATTGACCGGACCGTCGGCCGGGAAGACGGCGGCGAAGGTGCCGACCGCGTGGGTGGGGTCGTAGCGGCCGTTGACCAGCTTGTTGGCCGAGCCGGTCTTGCCGCCGACCCGCAGGCCGGCCGCATCGGCCCGGCCGCCCGAACCGCGCACCACATTGCGCCGCAGCAGATCCAGCAGGGTCAGCGAAGTTTCGGGACGGACCACCTGGCGAACCGGCGCATTGGGCAGCCCGCCCTTGCGCAGCGTCAGGGGAATGAACCGTCCGCCGTTGGTCAAGGCGCCCATGGCCGCCGACATCTGCAGCGGGGTGATCATGATGCCGTAGCCGAACGACAGCGACGCCAGGGTCGAGTCGTCCCATTTCGTCGGCCGGCGCGGCCGGGCCGATTCGTGCAGTTCGATCGGGGCCGCGTCCATCAGGCCGAAGCGGGTGAAATAGTCGCGCATCGTCGTCGGCCCCATCTCGACCGCGAGGCGCGAGGTGCCGATATTGGACGAGTGCAGATAGACCTCCTCCAGCGTCAGCACCTGGTTGGTGGCGTGGAAATCGGTGATGCGGCGCTTGCCGATCATGAAGGCCTGGGAGGCGTCGAACATCGTGTTCATGTCGGCCCGGCCGGTGTCGAGGCCGGCGGCGACAGTGAAGGTCTTGAACACCGACCCCATCTCATAGTGGGCCGAGGTCGCGCGGTTCAGCGGGTCGGAGGTCGGCCAACTGGCCATGCCGAGGATTTCGCCGGTCTGGACATCGGCGATGACGCCGACGGCGCCCCTGGCCTGGCTCTCGGCGACGGCGCGAGCCAGTTCGTTCTCGAGCACGCCCTGGACGCGCAGATCGATCGACAGGGGGAAGCTCTCACCGCGCGCGCCGGCCTCGCGGATGGCGGCGTCAAAGGCGAGCTCGGAGCCCGAGATGCCCTGCCCGCCGGTATCAGCCGCACCCAGCAGATGGGTGGCCGAGGCGCCCAGCGGATAGACCCGGCGATCCTCGGGCTCGAAGCTGATCCCCCCCAGCGCCAGGCCGTGCACGGCGGCCCTCTCGCCCGGAGTCAACCCCGGCGTGACGATCAGGCGGCGGTCGCCCGACAACACCCGGTTCAGGCGGCTCATCGAAATCCGCGGCAGGACGCGCTTGATCTGGGCCGCGGCGGCGCGACGGTCCCAGACCTCGGTCGGGTCGATGTAGAGGCCGTAGTGGACGATGTTGGTGGCCAGCAGGGCGCCGTTGCGATCGACCACATCGGCGCGCGACACGGCGTTCGGATGGCTGATGGAGCCGACGCCTCCCCGGGGCGCCAGCAGGGCCGCATGGGCCGCGCCGAGACCCAGGCAGACGAAGACGGCCGAGAACAGGCACAGGATGACGAAGATGCGGACCCGGGTGTCTTCCTCGGGCCGTGCGTCGGCGCGGGCGCGGCCGAACGAATGCTCGACGCGCCACATCAGCTCGGTCAGCCAGCGCCACGACGGCATCGACACGCCGCCGCCCGGACGACCGGGAGCGGGGCGGGTCCAGGCGTGCGGATCGTCGTGCACGCTCATTGCGTCACCTCCGCCGGGACGGGGGCGGCCGCATTGGCGGGCGCGGACGGAATGGTCGGGGCGATGATCGTCACCGGCGCCGGTTCGGGGATCGGCGCCAGCTCGGGCAGGCTGGCCTCGGTCGCCTGACGATGCACGTCGACCGGCCCGAGACCGGCCTCGCGCGACAGGGCCTCCAGACGGCCCGGCTGCTCCAGACGCGCCACCTCGGCGCGCAGCAGGCGCACCCGCTGGCCGTTCTGGGTGATCTGGCGTTCAAGGCTGGCGATGCGCGAGCCCTGTCCGGCCGCGGCGGCCTTGGCCAGATAGACCGAGAAGATCATCGCCGCGACCAGCATCAGGCCGATGATCTCGACCCAGCGGACGCCGCGGACCTTCCAGTCGAACACCTGTTTGAGAGTTCCGATCGCGCTCATGCCGCGATCCTCCCCCAGGCCGGGGCGTCGGTGCGGACCGCGGCGCGCAGCTTGGCCGAGCGGGCGCGGGGATTCTCGGCGCGCTCCGCGTCGCCGGCCTCGCGCGCGCCCTTGAACGACAGGGTGAAGCTGGGTTTCCGCGTCTCGATGGCTGCCGGGGCATGGCGCGCGCCGCCGGGGGCGTTGCCGGTGCGGTCGG
>CAZGPS010000277.1:0-3544 GCA_964527675.1 uncultured Brevundimonas sp.
TGGGCGGCGACCTGGATTGCGAAAGCGAGCCCGGCGGCGGATCGGCCTTCATCCTGACCGTGCCCTTCAAGGCGGCCTCTGCGCCGGCGAACGCCGGCGGGGTGATGGCCGAGGATGACTCCAGCGAGCGCGGCGTCGTGCGCGTGCTGCTGGCGGACGATCATCCGGTGAACCGTCGCGTGGTCGAGATGATCCTGGGCCAGGCCGACGTGGCCATGACCTCGGTCGAGGACGGCGCCCAGGCGGTTCAGGCCATGCGGGACTCCGATTTTGACCTGATCCTGATGGATATGCAGATGCCGGTCATGGACGGGCTGACGGCGACGCGGGAGATCCGGCTGCATGAGGCGGCGATGGGGCTGGCGCGGACGCCGATCGTCATGCTGACCGCCAACGCCCTGGCGGAGCATATCGCCGCCGCCGAGGCTGCCGGCGCCGATCTGCACCTGGCCAAGCCGTTCGACGCGGCCGAGCTGCTGAACCTGGTCGCCACCCTGCCGGCGGCCATGGCCAAGGCCATAGCCGCCTGAGCCTGGCCTATTCGTAGCCGTGGGCGGCTTCGTTGATGACCTGCGACGGCATGGACGAGAAGTCCACCGCCACCGGCGCGGCCGCCTTGGCGCGGAAGGTCTTGATCACATGCTCCAGCCGGCGGCGCACCTCGCGCTCGGCCTCGGTCCCGGTGTCGAGGTTCAAGGGGGCCAGGCAGAAGTCGATGATGGCCGTGGGGTTGTCGATCGGTTGCATGGTCTCTCTCCTTACTCGGCCGCCACGAACTGGGCGGTTTCGGTGGATTCCTTCATCGCCGTGGTCGACGACTGGCCGTTCGAGATGACCGTGGCCACCTGGTCGAAATAGCCGGTGCCGACCTCGCGCTGGTGGCGGGTGGCGGTGTAGCCGGCCGCCTCATTGGCGAACTCGCGCTGCTGCAGCTCGGAATAGGCCGCCATGCCGCGGTCGCGGTAGCCGTCGGCCAGCTCGAACATCGAGTTGTTCAGCGCGTGGAAGCCGGCCAGCGTCACGAACTGGAACTTGTAGCCCATGGCCCCCAGCTCGCGCTGGAATTTGGCGATGGTGGCGTCGTCCAGCTTGGCCTTCCAGTTGAACGACGGCGAGCAGTTGTAGGCCATCAGCTTGCCGGGATGCTCCCTGTGCACGGCCTCGGCGAAGCGGCGGGCGTCGTCCAGATCCGGGTGGGAGGTCTCCCACCACAGCACGTCGGCGTATTTCGCATAGGACAGGCCGCGGGCGATGCAGTGGTCCAGACCCGTGCCCTCCTTCAGCCGGAAGAAGCCCTCGGGCGTGCGGTTCTCCCGGTCGATGAAGGGCCGGTCGCGCTCGTCGACGTCCGAGGTGATCAGCTGGGCCGACTCGGCGTCGGTGCGGGCCACGGTCAGGGTCGGGGTGCCCATAACGTCGGCGGCCAGACGGGCGGCGATCAGGTTTCGCTCATGCGCCTGGGTCGGGATCAGCACCTTGCCGCCGAGGTGGCCGCATTTCTTCTCCGACGCCAGCTGGTCCTCGAAGTGAACGCCGGCGGCGCCGGCCTCGATGAAGGCCTTCATGATCTCGAAGCTGTTCAGCGGCCCGCCGAAACCGGCCTCGGCGTCGGCGACGATGGGGGCGAACCAGTCGCGTTTGGCCCCGCCCTCGGCGTGCTCGATCTGGTCAGCGCGCTGCAGGGTGCGGTTGATGCGGCGGCACAGCTCGGGCGCGGCGTTGGCCGGGTACAGCGACTGGTCAGGATACATGGCCCCGGCGGTGTTGGCGTCGGCGGCGACCTGCCAGCCCGACAGATAGATGGCCTTCAGCCCGGCGCGGACCATCTGCATGGCCTGGTTGCCGGTGACGGCGCCCAGGGCGTTGATGAAGGGCTCTTCATGCAGCAGCTGCCACAGGCGGTTGGCGCCGCGCTCGGCCAGGGTGTGGGTGATCGGCACCGAGCCGCGCAGGCGCAGGACGTCCTCCGGCGTATAGGGGCGTTCGATGCCGTCGAAACGGCCGGCGGGCGACGGGACGAGGTCAGCGAAGGTGGTCATGGTCGGCTCTCTGCGCGATCGCGGCCGGTTGGCTGCGGGGTGATGCAGAGGGAAACACGCTGAAGTCACGAATGACACAGACTGAGTTCGATAATCTGTGTCGTTTGGTCACAACATGACACTTGCGATTAAGTCATTTTGTGACACCATGCGGCCATGGACGCGACCGCCGACCGCAAGCTGTTCCTCGGAGGCCGCCTCAAGCGGCTGCGGCGCGACCTCGCCCTGACGCAGACGGCCATGGCCGCCGACCTCGGCGTATCCCCCAGCTATCTCAACCACATAGAGCGCAACCAGCGGCCGGTGTCGGCCCAGCTGCTGCTCCGGCTGGCCGACACCTATGACGTCGACCTGCGCACTTTCGGCCAGTCCGGCGGCCCCGCCACCGAGGCGGAGCTCGCCGAGGCCTTCGCCGATCCCCTGTTTCAGGGCCTGCCAGTGCCGCGACACGAGATCGTGCAGCTGGCCGAGGACCAGCCCGCCGTCGCCGACGCCCTGCTGCGCCTCTACCGCAGCTTCTCCGACCGCCGCGCCCGCGATCGCGCCGAGGCGGATGTCACCGGCGGCGCCGGCGACGCCAGCCCCGCCGACTGGGTCCGGGAATACGTCCAAGGCCGGCGCAACCACTTCCCCGAGCTGGACGCCCACGGCGAGACCCTCGCCGCCGCGCTCGAGGCGGAGACGCCGGGGGAATCGTTCGAGACCCGCGCCCGGGCCCGGCTGCTGTCGCGCCACGGCCTGCCGGTGCGCACCCTGCCGGCCGAGGTCATGGTCGAATGGACCCGGCGCTACGACCCGCACCGCAAGAGATTGCTTCTGTCCGAGACCCTCGGCCCCTCCTCCCGCGCCTTCGCCGTCGCCTTCCAACTGGCCCTGACCGAGCACGACGCCGAACTGACGGCCATGGCCGAGGCCGCCTCGGCCCCCGACGAACCGACCCGGCGGCTGCTCAAGGTGTCCCTGACCAACACCCTGGCCGCCGCCCTGCTGATGCCCTACGCCGCCTTCCAGGCCGCCGCCGAACAGACCGGCTACGACCTCGCCCGGCTGCAGGCCCGGTTCGGCGTCTCGTTCGAACAGGCGGCGCACCGGCTGACCACCCTGTCGCGCCCGACGGCGCGCGGCGTGCCCTTCTTCCTGATGCGGGTCGATCAGGCCGGCAACATCTCCAAGCGGTTCGCCTCGGGGTCCTTCCCGTTCTCGCGGTTCGGCGGGGCCTGCCCGCGCTGGCGGCTGCACAGCGCCTTCCGCACCCCCGGCCGGGTCGTCACCCAGGTGATCGAGACGCCCGACGGCCAGCGCTGGTTCACCCTCGCCCGCACCGTCGACCGTCAGGGGCATGACGCCTTCACCGAGGGCCACGACCTCGCCATCGGCCTCGGCTGCGAGCTGAAGCACGCCCACCGGCTGGTCCATGCCCGCGGCCTCGACCTGACGGCCCCCGAGGTGACCCCCATCGGCCCGGCCTGCCGCCTGTGCCACCGCCACCCCTGCGCCGAACGCGC
>CAZGPS010000278.1:0-3496 GCA_964527675.1 uncultured Brevundimonas sp.
GAACCGGATCATCCTGGCATGTCGCCCCGCGCCCTTCCCGCCGCCTGGCGTTCCCACGCCGGACGCAATCTGCCCCGCTACACCAGCTATCCGACGGCGGTCGCCTTCGAGACCACCGCCGGGGAAGGGGAGGCGCGGGCATGGCTGGCGGCCACCCGGGCCGACCAGGCCATTTCAGCCTATGTGCATGTGCCCTTCTGCAGGCGGCTGTGCTGGTATTGCGGCTGCCACACCAGCGTCTTCCACGAGTACGACCGGGTGCGGGCCTTCTTCCAGACGCTGATGCTGGAGGTCGATCTGTGGGCTGACGCCATCGGCCCGCACGCCGGCGCCGCCCATCTGCATTTCGGCGGCGGCAGTCCGAACGCCCTGTCGCCGGAAGACTTTCTGGACCTCGTCCGGCGCATGACCGACCGGTTCCGCCTGCGGCCGGGCGCCGAGGTCGCGGCCGAGCTGGATCCCGGCATGTTGACCGGGGCCTTCATCGACGCCTGCGGCGAGGCCGGGGTGACCCGCGCCAGTCTCGGCGTCCAGACCTTCGATCCCGAGGTCCAGACCCGGGTCAACCGCGTCCAGCCCTTCGACATGGTCGCCGCCGCCAGCGACCGGCTGCGCCAGGCGGGCGTGTCGGCGATCAATTTCGACCTGATGTACGGCCTGCCCGGTCAGACGGCGGAGAATGTCGCCGCGTCCACCGAGGCGGCGATCACCCTGCGTCCCGACCGGGTGGCGGTATTCGGCTACGCCCATGTGCCATGGATGAAGAAGCATCAGGTGATGGTGCGCGAGGCCGAACTGGCTGACGGCGACGGCCGCTGGGCCCAGGCCGAGGCCGCCGACGAGACCCTGCTGGCGGCGGGCTATGTCCGCATCGGTCTGGATCACTACGCCCTGCCGGACGATCCGCTGGCCGTCGCCGCGGCGGCTGGGCGGTTGCGGCGCAATTTTCAGGGCTACACCGACGATCCCGCCCCCGTGCTCGTGCCCATAGGGCCGTCCTCGATCGGCCGCTTCGCCGAGGGCTTTGTGCAGAACGCCGCGGCGACCGACGTCTGGGGGCGGGAGGTCGAGGCCGGCCGGCTGCCGGTCGCGCGCCGGCTGCGGGTCGACGCGGAGGACGAGCTGCGAGCGGCGGTGATCGAACGGCTGATGTGCGACCTGACGGTCGATGTGGCCGAGGTCTGCCGGGCGCACGGTTTCGCCGACGCCGTTCTGGACAGTTCGATCGTGGCCGCGAGCCGGCTGCAGGCCGACGGTCTGTGCATGGTCGCCGGCCGGACCATCCGGATTCCCGCAGACGCCCACCGCGTCATGCGCGTGGTCGCGGCCTGCTTCGACGCCCGCCTTCCGGTCGCCGCCAGCCGGCACGCCCGCGCGGTGTGAGGCACGGGATGGCCGATGACGGCGAATCCAGCGGGACGCGGCCGGCGCGCCTCGTCGACTCCGGTAAATCCCCTAGGGAGCACTCCCGAATAACGCCGGGGACGGACCGCATCCTAGTGTGCGCCACAAGTTCACCGGACCGTCCCATGCCCGCTCTCCGCATCTGCGAAATCACCGACCGGCCGATCACCTCGCCGCGCGAGGAGACACCGGACTGCCACCTGTGCGACGTCTTCGCCAATGCGTCGACGGCCCCGCGGTCGCCGTTCGCGCCGGGCGAGCAGCTGTTCCGCCAGGGCGAGCCGGTGCGGCTGGTCTATCGCGTGCTCAAGGGAGCAGCGGTCAGTTACCGGCTGCTGGCCGACGGGCGGCGGCAGGTCACCGGCTTTCACCTGCCCGGGGACTTCGTCGGCCTGGAGGCCGGGGTCGAGCACACCACCTGCGCCGAGGCCCTGAGCACGGTTCACGCCTCCGCCATCGAGCGGGCCGATCTGGCGGAGCGGGCGGTGACGGATATCGGTCTGGCCCGCGCCCTGTGGCAGATCACCGTTCGCGCCGTCCAGCGCAGCGAGGACCACGCCCTGATCCTGGCCCGGCAGGGTGCGACCGAGCGCGTCGTCGCCTTCCTGCTCGATTTCGCCGAGCGGCTGGGCCATCCGGAGGTCATGGACCTGCCGATGACGCGACAGGACATCGCCGACCACGTCGGCCTGACCATTCATACCGTCTCCCGAACCCTGTCCCAGCTGCAGACCGCCGGGCTGATCGAGGCCCGTTCGACCCGGCATGTGCGCCTGTTGCAGCGCAGCCGCCTGGACGGCATCTGCGCGTGACCTCAGCCCTGATCCCTTCAGCCCCGCGGCCCGCCGTCATTCTTGTGGACGACGATCCGGCGGTCGCCCATGCCGTGCAATTCTCCTTCGACCTCGAGGGCCTGGACGTACGCAGTTTCCGGGACGCCGAGAGTCTTCTGGCGTCGGGCGATCTGCCGAGCAAAGGGTGCCTGGTCCTCGATTATCAACTGCCCGGCGAGGACGGACTGAGTCTGCTGGAACGGCTTCGGGCCAATGACGTACGCATGCCGGCGATCCTGATCACCACCAATCCGCGTCCGCACCTGAGGGCGCGCGCGGCGGCGGCCGGCGTTCCGATCATCGAAAAGCCGCTGCTGACCGATGCGCTGCTGACGGCCGTGCGCAGCGCGCTGGCCCATATCGACTAGCGAGGACGTCATCGCATCCGGCCGGTCCGGACCGGGCCGCCCCGACGCCCTGCTCAGCGCGTCGGGGCGACCGCGTGCGCGGCTTCCGGCGCCGGCGGCGCCTTCATCAGCAGGGCGCCGCTGACGATGACGCCGATCGAGGCGATCAGGCTCGCGGCGGCGACGACGCACAGCGCGCAATGCTGGCTGACCGGTCCGCAGAACGGGGCGGCGCCGCCCATGTGAACCGTGGCGGCGACGGCGGCGCCGGCCGACAGGGCGGTCAGCGCGCCGCCCAGGACCATCAGGCGGACGCCGAGCGTGCGGGAGTCGGGGGTGTCAGTGTCTTGCATGGGAACCTCTGCCGACAACTGAGCCACGATTTTCGCCCTGCAGCTTTGCGTTGGCGCAAAGCGGCCCCCGACGAGTCCGGGCACTCAGGGACCTCTCTCACCGGGGCCCAGCCGAATGCCGACCACAGTCTTACGGGATGCCGATACGCCAGGCGACGTTGTCGCCCTGTACCTGTTCGTGGGGGTCGCCGCGGTCGTGGCCTTGCTCGCCACCGCCTTCACCGACGATGCGGCCTTCCGCTTCCACGGCTATTTCCTGATGGCCGCCTCGGTCCTGGCCCTGGCCGCCATGACCATCGGCGTCGCCAACGGGCGGTTCCGCTCGGATCCGAGCCGCTACGAGGACGGCGTGATCCGCGCCGGGGTGATCGCCACCATGTTCTGGGGCGTCATCGGCATGACGGTCGGCGTGCTGATCGCCGCCCAGCTGTCATGGCCCGAGATCTTCTATTTCCCCGACCACGGCTGGCTCAATTTCGGGCGGCTGCGGCCGCTGCACACCTCCGGCGTGATCTTCGCCTTCGGCGGCAACGCCCTGATCTGCACCTCCTGCTGGGTC
>CAZGPS010000279.1:0-3445 GCA_964527675.1 uncultured Brevundimonas sp.
CCTGGTCTGCAGCAGATACAGGTGCCGCGTGTCGCGCACCTCGAGGTTCCTCGATCCCGACACCGCCGAATACGGATCGATCAGGACGGTGGGGGCCAGCAGCCGGCCGCAGTTGTCGCACTGGTCGCCGCGCGCCCCGACATGGGCGCAGTGCGGGCAGGTGCCCTCGACATAGCGGTCGGGCAGGAAGCGGGCGTCGTCGACCGAATAGATCATCCGGTCGACCCGCTCCTCGATCAGGCCGTTCTTCTCCAGCCGGGCGGCGAAATGCTGGGTCAGCCGCCGGTTGGCGTCGCTCGACGAGCGGCCGAACCAGTCGTAGCTCAGGCCGAAGGCCTCGCCGGCCGCCTTCTGGATCTCATGCTGCTCGTCGCAATAGGTCCGCACGTCCTGACCGGCGGCGGCGGCGGCCAGCTCGGCCGGGGTGCCGTGCTCGTCGGTGGCGCAGATATACAGCACCTCGTGCCCCTGGGCCCGCTTGAACCGGGCGTAGACGTCCGCGGGCAGCATGGAGCCCGCCAGATTCCCCAGATGTTTGATGCCGTTGATGTACGGCAGGGCCGAGGTGATGAGGATGCGGGCCATGGGTGTCCGAGTGGCGAGTGGCGAGTGGCGAGTGGTTAGTGGCGTCCGTTCATCGCAACGGCAAGGGCGCGCCGGTCGAAAGTGCGACCCCGAGCCTACTCGCCACTCGCCACCCTGAGGAAGCCGCCGCGCCACCCTGACGAACCGCCCCGTCAGCAACGCCGACGACACCAGGCTGGCGAGGATCACCGCCCAGACCAGGCCGTTGACCCCGATCTCGTGGGCGAAGACCCAGCCGAGCGGCATCATGATCAGGCTGTAGGCCCCGAAATGCATGATCGTCGGCCACCAGACGTCCCCCGCCGCGCGGTTGGCCGAGGCCGAGACCACCTGGATGCCGTCCGCCACGAAGAACAGCGTCGCCAGCACCAGCGCCGGCACCACCACCGCCAGCAGGGCCGGATCGCGGTTGTAGGCGCTGGCCACCCATGGCGCGGTCGGCCACAGCACCAGCGCCACCGTCAGCGTCAGGGCGCTGACCACGCCGATCCCGACCAGTCCGGCGCGCATCACCCCGCGCCCGTCCTTCGCCCCATAGGCCTGTCCGACCAGCACCGCCGTCGCCGACGACAGCCCCATGGGGACCATGAAGACGATGGCCGAGACATTGAGCACGATGGTCCAGGCCGCGGTCTCGATCGCCCCCAGCTGGCCGGCGATGAAGGTCATGGCCCCGAAGGCCGCCACCTCGATGAAATACGAACTGCCGGCGCCGTAGCCGACCTTGCGCTGGTCGCGTTCGGCGACCGGGTCGCGCCGCGGCCGGTTGAACACCCCCAGCGCCCGCGCCTCGGGCATGCGCACGATGTAGACGATCAGGAACACCGCCAGCGAGGTCCGGGCGAACAGCGTCGCCCAGGCCGCGGCGACGGCGCCGTCGAAGCCCAGCCCCAGCACATCGGGCACCAGCAGCAGGTTCAGCGCCAGATTGACGCCATTGGCCACCCACATGGCCCACATCCCCGCGCGCGGCCGGTGCATCGCCTCCAGAAACAGCTGGGCCGCGACGCTGACCAGATAGCCGGGCATCGACAGGGCCAGGACGATCAGCACCGGCGAGGCCCCCTCGGCCAGCCCGTCGGCCAGCCCGAGGCTGCGCAGCGCCCACGGCCCCAGCAGGATCAGGGCGACCATCGAGCCGAAGCCCAGCAACAGTGAATAGCTGACCCCGCGCCGCAACACCGCCCCGACCTCGCCGCGCCGCCCCGAGCCGAGGAAGCGGGCGGTCATCACCTGCACCCCCATCAGCAGGCCGACGGCGGTGGTCACCACGATCATCGTCGGGGTCATGGCCAAGGAACTGTAGGCCAGCTCCAGCCCCGACCAGTTGCCGACCACGATGGCGTCGGTCAGCCCCATGGTCATGATGCCGATGCGCGCCAGCACCACCGGCCACGCGAGGTGCAGCAGGTCTTTCAGGGTGGAACGGGTCTGGCGGCTGAGGGCGAACATGGGAGGCGCGACAGGCCACGGTCCCGCTGGCAGGTCAACGGGATTCCGTCACGCCTGCCATAAGGAAACCTGCGGTGGCGCGCGCCGGCCTCAGACCTCCTCGTAGGTGGCCTCGAAACCGACCGGAAAATTCACCGACCGGGCGATGAAGCAGAATTCGTGGATCTCGCCATGGATCGCATCCGCCCGGGCCAGATCGGCGCCGCGCTCCACCGTGATCCTCGGCCGCAGCGTCGCGCCCAGGAAGCGCCCCGCCCCGTTCGGGGACGTCTCGCCCAGCCCGACCGGCCGGTCCTCATAGCCGCGCACCACGATCCCCGCCTTGTGGGCCAGATGCAGGTACCAGAGCATATGACAGGCCGAGAGCGCCGAGATCAGCAGATCCTCCGGATTCGCCTTCGTCGGATCGCCGCCCAACAGAGGGTCGTTGGAGCAATGCACCACCGGCTTGCCCGGCGTCTCGATATCCCAGGTCCGGTCATAGCCGAGATAGCGTTTCGTCCCCTCGCCCCGGTCGCCGGTCCAGCGGATCGCGGCGGTGTATTCGTGCTGGGCCATGGGGCCGGCTCCTCGTCTGGCGGAGGCGGACGATCCGGGACGCCGCGCCGCCGGTCAAGCGCGCGCCGTCTTCCCCCGTCGCCCCAACCCCCCTAAACCGGGGCCATGCCCAAGCTGACGTCCGCCATCGATCCGAACAGCCCCGCCTTCAAGGCGCTCGACGCCCACAACCGCGCCCTGCGCGATGAGCTGCGCGCCCGCGTCGCGCAGGCTGCGCTCGGCGGGCCCGAGAAATCGCGCGAACGCCACGTCGCCCGCGGCAAGCTGCTGCCGCGCGACCGCGTCGAGCGGCTGCTCGACCCCGGCTCGCCCTTCCTCGAGATCGGCCAGCTGGCGGCCAATGACATGTACAAGGGCGAGGCCCCCGGCGCCGGCATGATCTGCGGCGTCGGCCGGGTCTCGGGCCGCGAGGTCATGATCGTCGCCAACGACCCGACGGTGAAGGGCGGCGCCTACTTCCCCATGACGGTGAAGAAGCACCTGCGCGCGCAGGAGATCGCCGAGCAGAACAATCTGCCGTGCGTCTATCTGGTCGATTCGGGCGGGGCCAACCTGCCGCACCAGGCCGAGGTCTTCCCCGACCGCGACCACTTCGGCCGTATCTTCTTCAACCAGGCGCGGATGAGCGCAAAGTCGATCCCGCAGATCGCCTGCGTCATGGGCAGCTGCACCGCCGGCGGCGCCTATGTGCCGGCCATGTCGGACGAGACGGTGATCGTGCGCAATCAGGGCACCATCTTCCTGGCCGGGCCGCCGCTGGTGAAGGCTGCGACCGGCGAGGTCATCTCGGCTGAGGAACTGGGCGGGGCCGAGACCCACGGCCGCCGCTCGGGCGTGGTCGATCATGTGG
>CAZGPS010000280.1:0-3402 GCA_964527675.1 uncultured Brevundimonas sp.
GTCGCCCTCGAGGATCTGCGGCAGGCTGTGCAGGGTCAGGCCGATGCGGTGGTCGGTGACCCGCCCTTGCGGGAAGTTGTAGGTGCGGATGCGCTCGGACCGGTCGCCCGAGCCGACCTGCGACTTGCGCGCGTCCGAGCGGGCGTTGTCCTTCATTTGCCGCTGCATGTCGTAGAGCCGCACCCGCAGGTTCTTCATCGCCTTGTCGCGGTTCACATGCTGCGACTTCTCCGAGGAGGTCACCACGATGCCCGACGGGAAGTGGGTTATGCGCACGGCGGAGTCGGTCTTGTTGACGTGCTGGCCGCCCGAGCCGGAGGCGCGGAAGGTGTCGATGCGGATGTCCTTGTCGTGGATCTCGATCTCGACGTCCTCGACCTCGGGCAGGACGGCGACGGTGGCCGCCGAGGTGTGGATGCGGCCGCCGGCCTCGGTGGTCGGGACGCGCTGGACCCGGTGGACGCCGCTTTCGAACTTGAGCCGGCCGAAGACGCCGTCGCCGCTGACGGTGGCGATGATCTCCTTGTAGCCGCCAGCCTCGCCCTCGGTGGCGCTGTCGACCTCGACCTTCCAGCCGCGCGTCGAGGCGTAGCGGGAGTACATGCGGAACAGGTCGCCGGCGAACAGGGCGGCCTCGTCGCCGCCGGTGCCGGCGCGCACCTCCAGCACCGCCGAGGCGTTCTCGTCGGCGTCGCGCGGGGCCAGCAGCAGGGCGACATCCCGCTCCATGTCCGGCAGGGTCTCGCGCAGGGTCTGCAGTTCGTCCGCGGCCATCTCGGCCATCTCGGGATCCGAGGCCATGGCCTCCAGATCGGCCATCTCGGCCCGGGTCTTCGCCAGCGCCATGACGGCGTCGGCGACGGGCTTCATCTCGGCGTGCTCCTTCGACAGGCGCACGATCTCCTGACCGTCGCTGGCCGCGCCCATCCGCGCCTCCACCTGGTGGAAGCGGTCGAGCACCTGATCGAGCCGGGCCTGGGGCAGTCGCAAGGGTTGCACGTCCTCGTTGGAAAGGAGGGGAGCCTTAGCGCGGAGGCCGGTGATCTGTCGATGCACGGCCGGGCAACCAATTGCGCGGGCCCGTCTTTCATCGGAGAAGCAGGCTACGGCAACGCCTGGGGGCGCATGGACACCTTTCTGCTTTTTCTGCTGGTCGGCTTCCTCGCCCAGTCCGTCGATGGCGCCCTGGGCATGGCCTATGGCGTGGTGTCGAACACCGTCCTGCTCGCCGTCGGCGTCCCACCCGCGGCGGCCTCGGCCAGCGTTCATGCCGCCGAGGTGTTCACCACCGGGGCCTCGGCCAGTTCCCATGTGCTGCACAAGAACGTGTCCTGGCGGCTGTGGGCGCCGCTGACGGTCGCCGGCGTGATCGGCGGGGTTCTCGGCGCCTATGTCCTGTCCGGCATCGAGGGCAACGCCATCAAGCCGTTCATTCTCGTCTATCTGGCGGTCGTCGGTGTGTGGATCATCCTGCGCGGGCTGAAGGACCACCAGACACGACACATCCGCAGCTTCTGGGGCTTTCCGCTGGGCCTGGTCGGCGGCTTCATGGACGCCGTCGGCGGCGGCGGCTGGGGACCGACGGCGACCACCGCTCTCGTCGGGGCCGGCAAGGAGCCGCGCATGGCCATCGGCACGGTCAACGCGGCCGAGTTCTTCGTCACCGTGGCCATATCCGCGACCTTCGTCTGGGCGCTGGTCACCGGACACTGGCAGGACGCCGGGGCGCTGATGGACCACGCCACGGCGGTCGGCGGCCTGATTGTCGGCGGCCTGATCGCCGCCCCGTTCGCCGGCCTCATCGCCCGAAAGGTGCCGACCCGGGTGCTGACCCTCGTGGTCGGCGGGCTGATCGTCTTGCTGGCCCTCTATCAGACACTGCAGCTGGCCGGGGTCGCGCCCTAGGCCGGAGCCGTGTCCCGGAAGCTGGGCCGGGCTTCCAGCGCCGTCTGCAGCGCGACCAGGGCCGGGCGGCCGGTCTTCCAGTCGAAGTCCGGGTGACGGAAGCCGATCCAGCTGACGGCCACCCCGGCCGTGATCACCCCCATGTCGAGCCGATCCGCGTCCGGCGCTGCGGCCTCCAGCCCATCAAGGGCGCGCGCCATGTTGACGGTCCAGCGCGCGATCCAGGACGGCGAGCGCTCCTGCTCCGGTCGACGCTTCTCCAGCACCAGCTTGACCCCCATCTCCAGCGCGCCGTTGGCCAGCGTCTCCAGCCGCCGCACCCGCAGCCGCTCCGGCCCGCCCTCGGGCAGCAGGCGCGGCCCGCCCCCGAGCGCGTCCAGATATTCGCAGATCACCGGGCTGTCGTTCAGCGGCAGGCCGTCCTCCGCGATCAGGGTCGGGACCTGGACCAGCGGATTGGTGGCCAGCAACTCCGGCGCATTGGCATAGGGATCAACCGCGATCTCCTCGATCCGCTCGGCCAGGCCCTTCTCGCGGGCCACGATGCGGCATTTGCGTGCGAAGGGCGACGGGGCGGTGATGTAGAGTTTCATAGACACAGCGTCTTTGCTCAGGCGCGCGTTCGACGAGACACGTACGGGGCGGTTCGGACGGGCGGTTACGGTTCAGGGGTACTGTTGGCGCGAGTGAAGAACTCGCAAGACGTGGATAGCATCCTCGCGCACAGCATAGATATAAACGTAGTTCGGGTGGACGACGGCCTCCCGGGTGCCTGGCTCCCGCCCTTCCCGATGCAGGTACGGAAACTGGGGCAGTTTCTCGACGCTGGCCCGGATCAGGCTATTGATTCTCGCTGCACCAGCCGGGTTTCGCTCGCGGATGAAATCGAGCGTGACCCCGAGGTCATGGCGCGCCCGACGGCTCCAGATCACCGGGAGCATCAGGCCTCCGGCTTGGCCTTGCCGTCGATGATCGCCTGCATCTCAGCCATGACCTGCTCATGCGGAACGCCCGGTCGTGGATCGTCCAGGGCTTCCCGGACCTTGGACCGGAACCAGACATCATAGGCCTCCGCCTCTTCCGTCGAGGCGAACTCGGATTCGATTGGCGACAGGGCGGGCATGGGCAGAATATGCGCCGCGCGCCTCCGGCCTGCAACAGGATGCTACTCCGCCGCGACCCTTGCGCTGGATTCAACCGCCCGCGCGGCGTCCAGTTCGGCGGCCTTGGCCTCCACCAGTTCGACGATGTGTTCGATCATCCCGTCATTGGCCAGTTTGTGGGCCATCTTGCCGTTCAGATAGACCATGCCCGCCCCCTTGCCGCCGCCGGTGAAGCCGACGTCGGTGTAGAGCGCCTCGCCCGGGCCGTTGACGACGCAGCCGATGATCGACAGCGACATCGGCGTCGTCACATGGGCCAGCCTCTCTTCCAGCAGGCCGACGGTCTCGATGACGTTGAAGCCCTGACGCGCGCACGACGGGCAGGCGATGATGT
>CAZGPS010000281.1:0-3394 GCA_964527675.1 uncultured Brevundimonas sp.
GTTCGCCGCCCTGATCCCGCTCACGGAGGACGAGGCCTACTACCGGCTCTGGTCCTTGCGGCCGCAGCTCGGTTATTTCGACCACCCGCCCATGATCGCGTGGTGGATCGCCGCGGGGCGGGGCCTGATGGGCGACACCGCCCTGGGCGTGAGACTCCTGCCAGTTCTGGCCAACGCCATCGCCGCCTTCCTGCTGATCGACGTCTTGCGGACCCTCGGCGTGGGAGAGCGGCCCGCACTTCGGGCCGGCCTGTGGCTGCACGCCACCCTGCTGATCGGCGCGGGCGGCCTGCTCGCGATCCCGGATGCGCCGACCCTGCTGTTCTGGACGACGACGCTCTGGGCTCTGGCGAGAGCGACAGGCGCCGGGGCGGCGCCCTCGGCCGTCGCCGGATGGTGGGTGATCGCGGGCGTCGCCGCGGGTCTTGCGGTGCTGTCGAAATACTCCGCGTTGTTCATCGCCCCCGGCCTTCTGCTGTGGCTGTGCGTCACACCCGAGAACCGCCGCCGCCTGGCGACCCCGGGGCCATGGCTGGCGGCCGTCGCGGCCCTGGTGGTCGTCGCGCCCCACATCGCCTGGAACGCTGCTAACGACTGGGTGTCCGTCGTCAAGCAGTTCGGCCGCGTCGGCGGGCAGTCCTTCGAACCGGCCCACCTCGTGGCGTTGATCGGCGGGCAGTTCCTGTTGTTGAATCCCATGATCGCCGTATTCGCGGCGCTGGCGGTCTTGCGGACCAACGCCTTGAAATCGCGGGAATCCCTGCTGTGGCTGAGCTCCCTGCCGTTCCTCCTCTATCTGACCGCCCACAGTCTGCACGATCCGGTGCAGGCGCATTGGCCCGCCCCGGTCTATCCCGCTCTCGTCGGCCTGGCCGCGATCGCGGCCGAGCGCGTGGGCCAGAAGCGGTCCGGCCTTTTCTGGCGACAAGCCGCGCCGTTCGTCGGCATGGGTCTGGTCGGGGCCATGCTGACCTTCGCCGCCGTTCCCGCGCTCGACGCCCTCGCGGGCCACGCGACGCGCCCGCTGCGCGGCTGGCCGCTGTTCGGCGCTACCGTTCAGACGCGGGCCGCGACGGCCGGCGAGGTCCCGGCGGCCTGGGTCGGCACGATGAGCTATGGGCTGGCGGCGCAACTGGCCGCTGAACCGGGGCTGACGCTGCCGATCGTCCAGCTCAACGACCGGGCCCGCTACGACCCGCTGCCGCCCGTGGCCGTTCCCCACTTCGATCGGCCGGGGCTGGTGATCGATCTGCCTCGACGCGTCTCGGCCGAGGCGCTGCGGACCTGCTTCGCCGATGTGGAGGTTCTGGAGCCGATCCGGCGCGACGTGGGGACAGGAACGGCGGGGCCCGTTATCGCCTACGCCGCCTTCCGGGTGAACCGGCCGATCCGGATCGTCTCGAACGGCTGCTGGCGAGAACGCGACATGCCGCCGGAACCGGTGGAGGCGGTCTCATGAGCCGAATGGTTGCACCGCGAGGCGTGCGGCAGGCGCCGTCATGGCCCGCCGCCGGGTTCGGGCGGCGCAGCGGGCCCATCCTGGCGACGCTGCACGGCGGACTGGCGATGTTCTTCTTCACGGCCGCCTGGGCCAAATTGACCGAGCCGTTCGATCTGCTGTCCCTGATGATGCTCTGGCCCGCCGACAAGAGCCCGGAGGTCGTTCGGGCGGTCGGCTGGATCGAGTTCATGCTGGCGGCGACGGTCGCCGCCCCCCTGCTGCGCGACTGGCGCGGCCGGATCTTGGCCCTGGCGGCCACCGTCGCGCTTTCGGGCAATGCGGCCTTCATGTCGGCCTATTACATCGTGCATCGCGATCCCGGCCTCGTAACGACCAACCTGCTCCTGGTCTTAATCAGCGGCGCCATATTGATCGGCCACCGCCGCCCGCAACCTCGGTCCGAGCCGGGTTGAAAGGCCCAGCTATCCGCCCGCCGGCATCGTCGCTGTCAGCGGTCGGGGGGAACGGCTTCGGCGCCCCTATTGTGTCCTCAACCTTGGAACAAATTGTAGCCCTGACATGCCTCGTGAATGTCCGCATGCCGGTTGAACCTGAAAGTCTGCTTTTGGCGCAAAGCGGCCCCGCCGGTCATGCAGGCCGCGCCAGCAGGGCGGCGTCGGCGTTTCATCTCGGCGTCACCCGCCGCCACAGATCGTTGAAGGCGATGCTGTCGTAGAAAGCCGAGACCTCGACGACCCGGCCTCCCGCCATCCGCATGAACCAGGCGTAGGTGTTGTCGTAGTGCATGCCGTCGGTCGCCTCACCCGAGGCGTCGAGGAAGACGATGACAGTATCAACCCCTGCGCAGACGCTCGATCAAGGAGCCCTCTAGGCGTGTGGCCCCTCCGCGCGAGGTGCGGCCGGTGAGGGGCCTCGACGCTGGTCGGTGGTCGAGGTGCGAAGGCCACTGTCGGCCCATCGGGAGAGGTCGGCGAGGTCATACACCACTCGGCCGCCGAGTTTTCGATAGACGGGTCCGGTGCCGTAGGTCCGATGCTTCTCGAGAGTGCGACTCGATAGCCCCAGATATTCGCTGGCCTCCGGCGTCCGCAAGAAACGCCGCACGATGCGCTCACCCATGCGAGCCTCCTTTCAGGAGCCGAATCATTGGCGGCATGGGGGCGGCGGGCCACCCGTCACACTGCGACCGAAGAACCCGGGGGTTGTCCTCGTTCAAGCGATCGTGAATTGGCCCGGAAACGCTACCCAAACCTGCCGTTCTAAACGCCGTTCTAAACGGCCAAGCTAGAACGGGCCCCCGAGGGGAAGAAATAGATTGTTCAGGAAATTCAAGCCCGAGAGTGGCTCCGCGGGTAGGATTCGAACCTACGACCAGCCGATTAACAGTCGGCTGCTCTACCACTGAGCTACCGCGGAACACTTCCTCTCGGGAAGGCGGGCGCTATAGCAGCGCGAGTCAGGCTCACGCAACGGGAAATATCCGATTGTCCGTAATCCCCATCGACGATCCGCACGACCCGCGCATCGCGCCCTTCCGCGATATCCGCGAGCGCGACCTCACCGGCCGTCAGGGCCTGTTCGTGGCCGAGGGGGAGGTGGTGCTGCGGGTGCTCGCCTCGCCGGCGTCCCTGTGCCGTCCGGTGGCGGCCCTGATCGCCGGGAAGCGGATCGCGGGCCTCGCGGACGTCATCGGCGCCCTGCCGTCGGATATCCCCGTCTATTCGGCGCCCCAGGCCGTGCTGGACGGCGTCGCCGGCTTCCACCTCCACCGCGGTATTCTCGCCCTCGGCGAGAAGCCTGCTCCGGGCCCGTTGGACGATCTGCTCGCCAGGCTGGACCGGGAGGCGGTTGTGGTGGTCGCCTGCGGGATCGGCAACCACGACAACATGGGCGGGATCTTCCGCGCCGCCGCCGCCTTCGGGGCCGCCGCCG
>CAZGPS010000282.1:0-3379 GCA_964527675.1 uncultured Brevundimonas sp.
GCCGCCGCGAAAAGACGGCCCAGGCCAACTACGCCCTGATGGGCGGCGGTTCGCCCCTGCTGCCCGAGACGCGCAAACAGGCCGCCGCCCTCGAGGCGGTGCTGGCGTCGCGGCTTCCCGACGACGAGGTTCGCGCCTTCATCGCCATGCGCTACTGGGCGCCGCTGACCGAGGAGACGGCGGCCGAGGTCGCGGCCTTCGGCCCGGACGAGATCGTCCTGCTGCCGCTGTATCCGCAGTTCTCCACCACCACGACCCAGTCTTCGATGAAGCGCTGGAACGCCGTCTACGCCGGCTCCGGCGAGAGCCGCACGGTCTGCTGTTGGCCCGAGGCCTATGGCTGGGTCGAGGCCCAGGCCGAGGGAATCGCCGCGAAACTGGACGAGGCCGGCGACCGGCCCGTGCGCGTGCTGTTCTCCGCCCACGGCATCCCGGAGTCCCTCGTCAGCCGCAAGGGCGATCCCTACCAGGAACAGGTCGAGAGCACCGTCGCCGCTGTGGTCGCGAAGCTTTCGGCCATGGGCCGGACGATCGACCACGCCCTCTGCTACCAGAGCCGCGTCGGACCGATGAAATGGCTCGGCCCCTCGACTCCCGAGGCGCTTCAACGTGCTGGGGCGGACGGCGTCGGCGCCATCGTCGTTCCGATCGCCTTCGTCTCCGAGCACGTCGAGACCCTCGTCGAACTCGACATCGAATACGGCGAACTGGCCCACGAACTCGGGATCGCGCCCTATCTGCGGGTCCCGGCGGTGGGGACGTCGGAACCGTTCATCACCGCCCTCGCCGAGGCGGCGTTGCATGGCCTGTCGCGCACCGGCGTGGCTCCCTATGGCCCCGGCTGCCGCCGCGACTGGAAGGCCTGTCCCTGTCAGGCCGAGAACCGCGCTGCATGAGTTTCGAGACGTTCAACGTCGTCCGCGGCCTGCACATCCTGGCGGTGATCGCCTGGATGGCCGGCATGCTGTTCCTGCCCCGCCTCTATGCTTACGACGCCGAACAGGCCGATAAACCGGAGCCCCTGCGCCCGGACATGCAGGCCCTGCTGCGCGAATGGCAACGCCGCCTGCTCAAGATCATCATCAATCCATCGATGATCGCCGCCTGGGCGTTCGGCGTCTGGATGATCCTCATCCATGTCTACGGCTTCGGCCAGGGTTGGAGCTTCCTCCTCCACCCGTGGATGGCGACCAAGCTACTGGCGGTACTGGCGCTCAGCGGCTGGCACGGCTTCCTCGCCGGCGAGTTCAAACGTATCCGGGCCGGGACCTCGACCCGTTCCGGCCGCTTCTGGCGTATGACCAATGAGATTCCGTTCGTGATCGCCATTGTCGCCGTGCTCTCGGTGACCGTCGAATGGACGTTCTGACGGGCGGCGACGCTTGACCTTGGCCGCGCGGCGTGGTTTCGCTGGTCGCGAACCGATCCTGGCTCAGGCCCTGCGCCCTCCGGACGGTCCCTCTCTTACAGCGACGCCTGCCGGATCGACCCTGCGGGACCCACGCCGCCCTCCCTGCCGGCCCCCGGGCCAACATCGCCAGCCGCCCGGACCCCGCTGTTTTGCGGGCGCCCCCGCGCGCACGCCTGAAGAAGATTTCCATGACCGACGTCCGCGACACCGATCCGACCGCCCCCGAGGCCGAAACCCTCGAAGGCGACCTGCCGACCAATGAGGTCGAGGCCGCCGACCTGCCGATGGTCGATCAGGAAGCCGGCGACGACGAGGAAGAGGACGACGGCGAGCCGATCGTTCCCAACGGCCGCATCACCCTCGCTGAGCTGAACGAGAAGACCCCCGCCGATCTGGTCGCCTTCGCCGAGGGTCTTGAGGTCGAGAACGCCTCCAACCTGCGCAAACAGGATCTGCTGTTCGCCATCCTCAAGGCTCTCGCCGACGAGGAGGTCGAGATCATCGCCGACGGCGTGCTCGAGATCCTGCCGGACGGCTTCGGCTTCCTGCGCAGCCCCGACGCCAACTATCTTCCGGGTCCGGACGACGTCTATGTCTCGCCGTCGCAGATCCGCCGCTTCGGCCTGCGTTCGGGAGACACCATCCACGGCGCCGTCCGCGGCCCGCGCGAGGGCGAGCGCTATTTCGCCCTGCTCAAGGTCGACACGATCAATCTCGAAGACCCCGAGATGGTCAAGACCAAGGTCCTGTTCGACAACCTGACCCCGCTCTATCCGGAAGAGCGGCTGCACATGGAGATCCAGGACCCGACGCTGAAGGATCGCTCCGGCCGGGTCATCGACATCGTCGCCCCGCTCGGCAAGGGCCAACGCTGCCTGATCGTCGCCCCGCCGCGGGTCGGCAAGACGGTCATGCTGCAGAACATCGCCAAGTCGATCGAGAAGAACCATCCGGAAGTCATCCTGATCGTCCTGCTGATCGACGAGCGGCCGGAAGAAGTGACGGACATGCAGCGCACGGTGAAGGGCGAGGTCGTCGCCTCGACCTTCGACGAGCCGGCCACCCGCCACGTCGCCGTCGCCGAAATGGTGATCGAAAAGGCCAAACGCCTGGTCGAGCACAAGAAGGACGTGGTCATCCTGCTCGACTCGATCACCCGTCTGGGCCGCGCCTACAACGCCACCGTCCCGTCGTCGGGCAAGGTGCTGACCGGCGGCGTCGACGCCAACGCCCTGCAGCGGCCGAAGCGCTTCTTCGGCGCGGCGCGAAATGTGGAGCAGGGCGGTTCGCTGACCATCATCGCCACCGCCCTGATCGACACCGGCTCGCGCATGGATGAGGTGATCTTTGAAGAGTTCAAGGGCACCGGCAACTCCGAGATCGTTCTCGATCGCAAGGTCGCCGACAAACGCATCTTCCCGGCCATCGACGTGCTCAAGTCCGGCACCCGCAAGGAAGAGCTGACCACGCCGAAGGATCAGCTGGCCAAGACCTATGTCCTGCGCCGAATCCTCAACCCGATGGGCCCGCAGGACGCGATCGAGTTCCTGATCGACAAGCTGCGCCAGTCGAAGAACAATGCGGACTTCTTCCAGTCGATGAACACCTGACGGCGGTATGGCCGCTGTTTCACGTGAAACAGGAGCAGGGCGATGAAGGTCAATATCGAGATCGAATGCGAGCCGGCTGAGGCCCGGGCCTTTCTCGGCCTGCCCAATGTCGAGCCGCTGAACGACCATCTCGTCGCCGAGATGAAACGCCGCATGGACGAGAACATGGCCGCCATGCAGCCCGATGAACTGATGAAGACCTGGACCAGCTTCGGCCTTCAGGCCCAGGACCAGTTCCGCAAACTGATGGAAGCGGCGACCAAGTCGTGAGGTGTTCTCCTCCCCCAACGGGGGAGGGGGACCGCGAAGCGGTGGAGGGGGCCAAACCCGTCCGCCGGCGTTTGGTTTTTGCCCCCCC
>CAZGPS010000283.1:0-3359 GCA_964527675.1 uncultured Brevundimonas sp.
GCGCCGCCCGCCAGGGCCGGCGGCGCCCCGGGCGGATCGGCCACGGCCCGGACGAGGCCGAAGGCGGCGTCGGCGGCGCGCCGGAAGGCGGCTTCGCTCGCGACGGTCGGAGCCGGCGCCGCCGCGCCGGTCTGGTCCAGGGCGTGGGCGGCCGCGGCGGGACCGGCGAGGGCGGAGGCGGCGAGCAGGAGGGTCAGCAAGGGACGGCGCATGGATGTCTCCGGGAGGGGAGCCGCAGACTGGCGGGGCGCGGCGACCGGGTATTGGACCAATGCAACCCGGCCGGGCGACCGGTCAGGCTGCGGCATGGCCGATCAGACGGCCCGGGGGCAGGCCGTAGAGATCGCGGCAGGCGCGGGTGAAATGGCTCTGGTCGGTGAAGCCGGCATCGACGGCGGCGAGGGCGGCGGGCAGGCCGATCGCGCTGAGGCACAGGGCCCGGTCCAGCATGGCGCGGCGGCGGAAGGCCGAGGGCGTCTCGCCATAGGCGGCGAGGAAGGCCCGGCCCAGATGAACCCGATGCCGGCCCGCCTGATGCGCGATGTCGATCAGGCGGGCGCCGGCCGGCGCCTCGATCAACCGGTCGCGAACCGCCCGCAGCCATGGGTCCGCGCGCGCCGGCGCGGGGTCGGTTTCGCACAGGGCGAGGATGTCCCAGGCGGCCTCGCGCCCCACCTCGCCGCCTTCCAGCAGGAACGGGACGAGGCGGCGCAGGCGCGCCCGCGGCAGGACGGGGGACCAGGCGGGGTCGGCCACGGCGGGGCGGCCATCGGCCCGGGGCGGCGCGGCGAAGGTCAGGACCACGGCGCCGGCGGCGCCGAAGCGGACGGCGTGGCGCAAGCCCTCGGGGCGGAGGCCGGTGCGGCCGGCGGCGATGGCCCCGGAGGTGCGGGAGTCGGTCTCCTCGAAGCCGCCAGCGAGAACCAGCGACAGATGGGCGGCGTCATGCGCATGGGCCGGTTGGCACAGGTCGGGGGCGTAGCGCTTCAGCCGTGGGGCGGGGACGGCGTCGATCACAGGAGAGGCGGCCGGAACGGGGTCATCGACTCCAGAGGCCGCGACGCCGCTTTTTGGATGCGCCGATTCCGGCTGCGTCGACGCTTCAGTCCGGAAACGCAGCCAGCAGCGCGTCGAGCGCGGCCTCGATGCGGGCCCAGCCGGCCTCGTCGAGGGCCACGCCGCCGACGCCGGGGCGGGTTCCGCCGGACAGGGCGAGGTGCTGGACAGCGGCCAGCAGGACGGCGTTGATGGCCACGGCGTCGCCGGCGGGCGGGGTGCGCAGGCGCGGGCGGCGCTCGCGCATCCAGGCCTGCAGCACGGTCGAGCGCTCGGCCTCGATGCGGTTCAGCAGGGGCGAGGATTCGACCAGGGCCCAGGCCATCAGGCGCAGGGTCAGGGGGCTGGCGCGCAGGGCGCCGAGCCAGGCCGACAGGCTTTCGCGGGCGAAGGCGCGCAGCGACTCGGCGCTGGTGGCGGGGGATGCGTCGAGCGAGCGGACGAGGGCGGCATGGGCGCGGGCGGCGATGCGTTCGACCACGCCGTCGGCGCCGTCGAAATAGCGATAGACCAGCTTTCGGTCGCAGCCGGCCTCCGCGGCCAGGGTCTGGACGTTGAGGCCGGGGAAGCCGTCGCGCAGCAGGATGCGTTCGCCGGCCTCGACGATGAGGGCCTCGGTGGCGGAGCGGTCGCGCAGACGGGTGGGGGCAGGCGATTCGGCCATAGGTCAGCATCACGCCCGCAGGGATTCGCGGCAAGGGCCGGTCTGCGGTCGTCGCCCCGACCCTGTCCCTCTGATCCTCGGGCTTGCCCCGAGGATCAGAGCCGAAGGCCGAGGTTGTGCGATAGGGACGGCCCCGCAAGGGCGTCCGCGGCCGCATCACCGCGCACCGGACGGTCTGATCCCCGGGTCAAGCCCGGGGATGACGGAGGAGGAGAGAAGGTGCGGCCCGGCCTGCGTCGGGGGGGCGTGGCAACAGCCGGGCCGCGGTGGACTAGTCGAGCGCGCATCGCCGCTTGGTCCGAGCGATAAACATGGGGCGGAGAAAACAGTTCCCGCGAGGAGGGAAAGACAGCGAAAAATCCTCTGACGCACTGGCGGAAAATGTCGCCCGCCGTACAGAAGCGAAAGTGAATCAAGACGTTAGTCAATCGTCAGCGAATTGCCGCCCAGACTGTCTCACCAGATGACCGACGGGGGGCCCCATGGCCGAGCTTCAGCGCCTGATCTATCGCAGCGTGGCCACGGGCACGACGGCGTCGCTGCTGAATGTGGCGACCATCCTGGCGGAGTCGCAACGCAACAACGACAGGGACGGACTGACCGGCGCCCTGGCGGCGCACGGCGACCGCTATATCCAGGTCATAGAGGGGCCGGCGCAGGCCCTCGACAGCCTGTTGCGGCGGCTGGCGCGGGACAACCGGCACAAGAGTATTGAGGTGATTGACCGCCGCGCCATCGACCAGCGCCGCTTCGACGGCTGGGCCATGGCGCACGCCAGGGTGACGCCGGGAAATCATGCGGTCCTGGAACAGCTTACGGGAGACGCTGAGGCCACGGCCAAGGCTCTCGTCGATCTTTTCGAGACGGCGCTCAAGCGGGGGTCCTCGAAACCCTCCGCAGGCTGACGGAACCCGTTCTGGCGAAGAGAGTTCAGCGGGAAGTTGAGTTCAGTATCCGGTGAGAGGCGTGCGTGCTTGAGCGACTGGTTTATGTAAGTACGGCCGCCAGCCGAGTGGATCTGACCGGACAGACGGCGAAGATCGCGGACGAGGCCGGAACCCTCAACTGTGGCGCCGGGGTCGGCGGGGTGATCGTCGGCCACGACGGCCATTTCGTTCAGGCGCTCGAGGGCGAACGGCCGGTGCTGGACGATCTGCTGAAGCGGTTGGAGGGCGACCCGCGTCACTATGACATGGTGCTGGTCGACCGCTGGCGGGTGGATGAGCGGTTGTTCGATGGATGGGCCATGGCGGGCGTGGCGATGGACGGCGCCATCCGGGCCGGTCTGGACGCCCTGATCGCCGACCCCACCCTGTGCCCGAGGCCGCTGGTCGAGACGTTGCGCAGCCGGGCTGTGCCGCTGGCCGCACCGGAACGGCGGTCGGCGTCGGGCGGCGCCCGTCGGTGACCGGTCCCGGACGTCGCATTCACAGCCGGATCGGCTAGAAGACGGGCCACAGGAGCCCGTTCATGCATCTCGCCCGTTTTCCCCGCGTCCGCCTCGCCCACCTGCCCACGCCGCTGGAGCCGTTGCCGCGGCTGTCGGAGGAATTGGGCGTCGAACTGTGGATCAAGCGCGACGATTGCACCGGCCTGGCCGGCGGGGGCAACAAGACCCGCAAGCTGGAATTCCTGCTCG
>CAZGPS010000284.1:0-3358 GCA_964527675.1 uncultured Brevundimonas sp.
CGAGGAGATCACCTCGACCTATGTGGTGGTCAAGCTGTGGGACTGGCGGCGCATGATCCTGCCGCTCAGCTATTTCATCAACACGCCGTTCCAGAATTGGACGCGGGACACCGCGCGCCTGATCGGCGCGGCTTTCTTTTATGTCGACTATGAAGCGCCGATGGAGCGACTGCGGGCCGAGCTGGAACGCATCTGCCGCGCCAGCGCCTTCTGGGACGGCGACGTGGTCAGCCTGCAGGTGGTCGAGATCACCGAACGGACCGCCCAGGTTCGCTGCCTGGCCAGCGCCCGCAACGCCGGAACGGCCTTCGACCTGCGCTGCGAGATCAGGGAGCACATGCTGGCCTTCATGCGCGACCAGTGCCCCGAGGCCCTCCCGCGCGAACGGTTCGCCGCCGAGCGGCTCAGTTCGCGTGACGCAGCGCCGCCCGGCCGATCCTGACCGCATCCGCCAGATTGTCGGCGTCGGCCTCGCCGACCGAGGCCGGGTCACAGGCCACGGCCAGCAGCTCGGCGGCGTCGCCGCCCGGCGCAGCGGGGTAGGGCGGAGCGGCGTCCGGGGTGGCGGGCCCCTCGGCGCCGCCCTCGCGCACCGAGGCGAAGTCCAGACGGTCGGCCGTGCGCGCCGCGCAATCGAACGACCACCAGGACCAGCCGCCCCAGTAGGTCTGGTCGCCGACGGCGAAGTCCTCTTCGGCCACCTGCAGCGCCCGCATCCGGACCGCCTCGCCCTCTCGATCGATCGTCGACAGGTCGGCCAGCACCGCGAACCGGCCGACCCCGGTCAGGACCAGCCGCGGCCCGTCCTGCGGCGGCGCGGTCGGCGCCCCGCAGGCGGGAGTCGCCAGCATCAGGCCGAGCAGGACCGCGGATGTCACCATTTTCATGCGTCCGTCGTAACCGCCCGTTGACCGGCTGGCGAGTAGGCTTTGGCGATGACGCGCTTCATGACGCTGGACTTCGCCGACGGCGACCGGCCCGCCCTGCTGGCCCAGGTGGCCGCCATGGCGCGCGGTCCGTACGGCTATGTCGTCACGCCCAACGTCGACCACGTCATCAAGCTGATGGACGGCCGGGTCGAGGCCGAGGTCTACAACGGCGCGGCCCTCAAGGTCTGCGACAGCCGCATCCTCGCCCATCTGGCCCGGCTGCGGGGCAAGGCGCTGGCGGTCTATCCCGGCTCGGACATGACCGCCGACCTGCTGGTCTCGGACCACGATCTGACCATCGGCGTGTTCGGCCCCGACCGCGCCGCCTTCGACGATCTCGTCGCCCGCTACCCCGTTCGCCGCTTCACCTTCATCGAGGCCCCGATGGGCCTGACTCCCGGGTCCGGCGTCTGGGTCTCGGCGCTGGACGAGGCCGCCCGCGCGGACTGGGACGTTCTGCTCGCCTGCATCTCCTTCCCGAAACAGGAGCGCTTCGCCCACGCCCTGCGCGCTGCGGGCCGCCGGACCGGCGTGACCCTGTGCGTCGGCGCCTCGGTCGACTTCCTGACCGGCCGCCAGCAGCGCGCCCCGCGCCTGTATCAGCAGCTGTCGCTGGAATGGCTGCACCGCCTGATGACCCAGCCCCGCCGCATGTTCCGCCGCTACGTTATCGAGGGCCCGGCGATCTTCGGGTGGTTTGTCAGGACGGAGTTGCTCTGATCCTGCTCAGGGGCGTCGGGCAGCTCACCTCTTCGGGTTGGGATCCCCACTCCTTCTCAGAGCCGACCCACCCTGAGGTTTCGGCCGCCTCGTCCACTGCGTCCTGGAGGCTCGTGATCACCGCTGGCATACCCACCCTACGGCCGGCATAGTCCACCACCGTCTTCTCCCGATCACCGATCCGGACGCGGAGGAAGTAGGCTGGACCGTCGCCGGGATTGGCGGCGTAGCGATCGTCCAGTGAGAAGAAGTCTGCCTCCCTGAATTCCTGCACCAAGGCTTCAAACGCCGCACGGCTGATCCGTGCCTGATGCGGGCCCTTGATGTAGCCCGGCCCGCAGAAGTCGACATCCCCGTCGCTGTCGAGCGTCACGACGTATGTTCCGTAGGGGCTGAATGGGCCTGCGCGCTCGAGGGTGATGCTGACCGCCTGACCGTCGGTGTCGGGAAACGGGACGTGACGGGCCGGCGCCCGTTCCGGTGGCACGATGCTGACCGCTTGAAAGGCCCGGACCGGCTGACCGGACTCAGAGGCCGGCCACCGGGCCGCGAGCGCGGCCTTGGCCGCCTTGGTGCGAGCCGACCGTTTGAGGACATGAGTCCCGTCGTCGCGGAACGCGCGCTCGAAGCGGAGCGCTCGTGGCCGCCCGGTCGCATCGACCATGACTTCGTAGAAAACCACCGCCGCTTCACAGTCCGGCTTGTCACACTGGATCATGACCTCGGGTGCCGGATAGCTTCCGTCGTATGTCTGATACGGTCGCAGCAGCAGGGCCTGGGCCTCAAATGCCAGACGATCGCCGGCGAAAACCACCGTCGCAACAGTCACGGCTCCCGCGATGAACAGACCGAGGGGGAGTTGGATCCTCACGCTGCCACGATCTCTTCCGCCTGGCTCAGGTCGACGCTGACCAGCTGAGACACCCCCCGCTCCGGCATGGTGACGCCGTACAGCCGGTCCATCCGGCTCATGGTCACCGGATTGTGGGTGATGACGATGAAACGGGTGTCGGTCCGCTTCCGCATCTCGTCCAGCATGCGGCAGAAGCGGTCGACGTTGGCGTCGTCCAGCGGCGCGTCGACCTCGTCCAGCACGCAGACCGGGGCCGGATTGGCGAGGAAGACCGCGAAGATCAGCGCCGCCGCCGTCAGGGCCTGTTCGCCGCCCGACATCAGGCTCATCACCGACAGCCGCTTGCCAGGCGGGCAGGCGTAGATCTCCAGCCCGGCCTCCAGCGGATCATCGCTCTCGACCAGTTTCAGCTCGGCCTGGCCGCCGCCGAACAGGGCCTCGAACAGGCTCTTGAAATTGTCGTTGATGACATCGAACGCCGCCACCAGCCGTTCCCGCCCCTCGGCGTTCAGCTCGTCGATGCCGTCGCGCAGCCTGGCGATGGCCGAGGTCAGGTCGCTGCGCTCGACCTTCATCGTGTTCAGCCGGTCGCCGTACTCATTGGCCTCTTCCTCGGCCAGCAGATTGACCGCCCCCAGCGCCTCGCGCTCGCGCTCCAGCCCGTACAGCAGGCTCTCGGCCCCGGCCGCGTCGGGCGGGCGGGCGATGGCGTCGTCCTGCAGCTTCTGACCCAGCGCTTCCGGCGACATCTGCGCCGTCTCGCGCAGGTTGGCCTCGGTCTCGTTCAGCTTTTCGGCGGCGGCCTCGGCCCGCGCCGCCAGCCCGGCGCGCGCCTCGCGCGCCGAGGAGGCGGCCG
>CAZGPS010000285.1:0-3326 GCA_964527675.1 uncultured Brevundimonas sp.
GACGTGACCAACACCTCGGACCAGCCGATCCACGCCACGGCGGCCTATAATGTCGTGCCGGAACGGGCCGGGCCCTATTTCCAGAAGCTGCAGTGTTTCTGTTTCGAGGGGCAGACCATCCAGCCCGGCGAGACGATGAAATTCCCCGTCCAGTATTTCGTCGCCCCGGAAATGGCCACCGACCGCGAGAGCCGCGGGGTGCGCGAGATCACCCTCAGCTACACCTTCTACCCGACCAAGGGCGCCGACCGGGCCGCAATCGCGGCGCCAGCCACTGGCGCGGCCGGATAGCGGACGCTATAGCCTGCCCCAACCCGACTCTCGACCGTTGCAAGAGATACAGATGGCCGACGCCCACGCCGCTCCGCATCACGACTACCACCTGGTGAATCCCAGCCCGTGGCCGCTGGTGTCATCGATCGCCGTCGTCATCATGTTCATCGGCGCCGTGGCGTGGATGAAGGGCCTGGTGTCCGCCGACGCCGGTCCCGTGGCCGCCGCCCTGTTCGGCAAGGGCCAGATGGCGCTGTTCTTCGCCGGTTTCGCCGGCGTGCTGGTCTCGATGGCCGGCTGGTGGGCTGATGTGATCAAGGAAAGCCGCGCGGGCGACCATACTCCGGTCGTCTCGATCGGCCTGCGCTACGGCATGATCCTGTTCATCGCCTCCGAGGTGATGTTCTTCGCCGCCTTCTTCTGGATGTTCTTCGAGATGGCGATCTTCAACGAGGCGCGCGCCCACGTGCCCGAGATCGGCAACTGGGCCGAGACGGCCGCCGCCTGGTCGACCTGGCCGCCCAGGGGCATCGAGGTTCTCGACGCCTGGCAGCTGCCGCTGCTGAACACCCTGATCCTGCTGCTCAGCGGCACGACCGTGACCTGGGCGCACCACGCCCTGCAGGTCGGCGACCGCAAGGCCGCCAAGATCGGCCTCGCCATCACCGTCGGCCTCGGCATCCTGTTCACCGCGATCCAGGCCTATGAGTACCAGCACATCATCCATGAGAATCTCTTCTTCAACGAAGAGGCCCTGAACTCGGGCCTGTACGGTTCGATCTTCTTCATGGCGACCGGCTTCCACGGCTTCCACGTGCTGATCGGCACCATCTTCCTCGCCGTCTGCCTGCTGCGCCTGATGGCCGGCCAGATGAGCCCCGAGAAGCATTTCGGCTTCGAGGCGGCCGCCTGGTACTGGCACTTCGTCGACGTGGTCTGGCTGTTCCTGTTCGCCTTCGTCTACGTCGCCTTCGGGTGACGGAGGGAACTCCCGTTCCAGACCTTCAGCCGGCGCGGATCGACCCGATCCGCGCCGGTCTGCTTTGCCGTTGTCCCAACTGCGGCAAGGGCCCGTTGTTTTCCGGCTTCCTCGAGGTGGTGAAGCAGTGCCGCGTCTGCGGTTTCGACTTCACCCGGCTGAACACCGGCGACGGCGCGGCCGTCTTCGTGATGCAGATCGCCGGGGCGCCGGTCGTGTTCGGGGCCCTGTTGGTGCAGATCGCCTACAATCCGCCGATCTGGGCCATGCTGCTGGTCGCCCTGCCGCTGGTCGCCGGCCTGTCGCTGGGCCTGATGCGGCCGGGCAAGGGGGTGATGATCGCCCTGCAGATGCGCAACAAGGCGGAGCGCGACTAGATGCGCCGGTTCCCGTGGATCCTGACTCTCGCCTCGGCCCTGGTCTTCGCCGCCCTGGTTTCGCTCGGCGTCTGGCAGGTCCAGCGCCTGCAGTGGAAACAGGATCTGATCGCCCAGGCGGAGGCCGCCGCCACCGCCCCGCCCGGGACCCCCGGTGATGTCTTCGCCGCCGACAATCCCGAGTTCGCCAAGGTCGCCCTGACCTGCCCCGGTCTGGCCGCCGCCCCGTATCTGGAACTGTACACAATCCACGAAGGTCAGGCCGGTGTCCGCCTGATCTCGGCGTGCAACCATCCCGGCTATGGTCCGGCCCTGCTGATCGACCGCGGCTTTGTCGCCGATGTGGTGTCCGCCCGTCCGCCGGTCGGCGCCAGCGCGACGCCTGTGCAACTGGTCGCCGAGGTGCGGGACACCCCCGCCCCCGGGCCGATGGCGCTGGCCGCCGAAGGCCGACGCTTCTACGCCCGCGACAACGCCGCCATGGCCCGCGCCCTCGGCCTCGACGGCCCCGTCGCCCCCTGGACCCTGTTCGCGCTAAACTCGTCCAATCCTGAATGGCTGGCGCTGCAGCCGTCGGCGCCCCCCGCCGCCTTCGCCAACAACCACCTCGGCTACGCCATCACCTGGTTCGGGCTGGCGCTGGCGTTGGCGGGTGTTTACGTCGCCCTGCTTCGCCGAAAGCTGAATCCCCCACGCGGGGAAGAGAGACCCTCCTGACCGCCAAGCTCCACACCCTGTCCAATGGCGTCCGCATCGTCTGCGATCCCATGCCCGGCCTGCGCACCCTGGCCCTGACCGTCGCCGTGCGCGGCGGCGCCAAATGGGAGGACGAGGCCCGCTCCGGCTGGTCGCACTGTCTCGAACACCTGGTCTTCAAGGGCGCCGGCGACATGGGCGCGCGCGAGATCGTCGAGCGGATCGAGGCCGAGGGCGGCTCGCTGAACGCCTCGACCGGCTATGAGCGGACCAGTTTCGAGGTCCGCGCCCTGCACGGCTCCCTGCCGCTGGCCATGCAGGTGCTGTCCGATCTGGTGTTCCGCCCGACCCTCGACCCCGACGAGATCGAGCGCGAAAAGGATGTGGTGGCGCAGGAGATCGCCGAGGCCTTCGACACCCCCGACGATCACGTCTTCGAAATGGCCCAGACCCGGGCCTTCGACGGCCAGCCGTTGGGCCGGCCGATCCTCGGTTCGGTGGCCAGCCTGAAGCCGATCACCCGCGCCGCGATCAGCGACTGGCGCGCGCGGCTGTATTCGCCCGACCGGATGGTGATCGCCGCCTCCGGCGCGGTGGACGAGACCGAACTGCTGGCGCTGGCCGAGCGCTGGTTCGGCGACCAGACCGCGACCCCCGCCGAAACGCCGGACGCGCCGTGCTTCACGGGCGGCCACGCCGCCCTGACGCGCCGCATCGAACAGGCCAATATCGTCTTCCAGCTGCCCGCGCCCTCGGCCGCCGACCCGTCCTATGCGGCGGCGCGGCTGATGACCGAGATCCTCGGCGGCGGCATGGCCTCGCGCCTGTTCCAGAGCGCCCGCGAGGAGCGGGGCCTGGCCTACGCCATCGACGCCTATCACGAGCCCTACGAGGACGCGGGGATTCTCGGCATCTACGCCGGAGCCGCGGCCGACCGCGCGGAGGAACTGGCCCGGGCGTGCGCGGCCGAACTCCGCGCTCTCGCCGAACACGGCCCGCCG
>CAZGPS010000286.1:0-3323 GCA_964527675.1 uncultured Brevundimonas sp.
CGGTCAGGGCGACGCGGGCGCGGGCGCCGGGAGGCTCGTTCATCTGGCCGTAGACGAGGGCGCATTTCGAACCCTCGGTCGAGCCGCCGTTCTTGGACGGGTCAACGTTGACGTTGGACTCGATCATCTCGTGATACAGGTCGTTGCCTTCACGGGTGCGCTCGCCCACGCCGGCCAGAACCGAATAACCGCCATAGGCCTTGGCGATGTTGTTGATCAGCTCCTGCATGGTCACGGTCTTGCCCACGCCGGCGCCGCCGAACAGGCCGATCTTGCCGCCCTTGGTGTAGGGGCACATCAGGTCGATGACCTTGATCCCGGTGACGAGGATTTCCGACGAGGTCGACTGCTCTTCGAACGACGGCGCCTCGCGGTGGATCGGGCGGTACATGGTGGTCTTGATCGGGCCCTGTTCGTCGATCGGCGCGCCGACGACGTTCATGATCCGGCCGAGGGTGCCGGGGCCGACCGGGGCGAGGATCGAGGTGCCGGTGTCGATCACGGCCTGGCCGCGCGTCAGGCCTTCCGAGGTGTCCATGGCGATGGTGCGGACCATGTTCTCGCCGAGGTGCTGGGCGACTTCCAGCACCAGGGTGAAGGGCTGGCCGGTTTTCTGGTCGACGTTCTGCGTCTCCAGGGCGTTGAGGATCGCCGGCAGCTGGCCGGTGAACTCGACGTCGACGACGGCGCCGATGACCTGGGCGATCTTGCCCACGCCGGTGCCGGCCGTGACGGCGGCGTTGCCGGTCGCGGCGGCGGCCTTCGGAGCCTTGGGAGCGGCCGGCTTGCGGGCGGCGGGTTTCTTGGTGGTGTCGGTCATCGGTGCGTTCCGTTCGGAAGGTCGTGCGTGGCGTTTTTGGGCAGGGATCGGATCAGAGGGCTTCGGCGCCGGCGATGATCTCGATCAGTTCGGTGGTGATCTGGGCCTGGCGTTTGCGGTTGTAGCTCAGCGTCAGGGCGTTGATCAGGTCGCCCGCATTGCGCGTGGCGTTGTCCATGGCGGCCATCTGGGCGCCGAAGAAGCTGGCCTGGTTCTCGTACAGGGCGGCCAGCACCTGGGTGGTGATGTTGCGCGGCAGCAGGGTCTCGAGGATTTCCTCTTCCGAGGGCTCATACTCATAGACCGCGCCGTTCAGGTCGATCGGCGGGGCGTCCCCGTCGACGACCGCCGGGATCAGCTGTTTCGGCGTCGGCACCTGGGCGATGACCGACTGGAAGCGGCTGTAGAACAGGGTCACGACGTCGGCGTTTCCGGCCTCGAACTCCTCGGCGATCAGGGCCGCGACCGGCTCCGCCGCCGGCAGGCCGATGACCTTGTGATCCGACATCTCGAACGTCTTCACCAGCCGGTCGCCGTACAGGCGGCTCAGCCCGTCGCGGACCTTGCGGCCCACGGCGATGATCCGCACGTCCTTGCCCTCGGCGAGCAACGACTTGATCCGCTCGCGGGCGGCGCGGATCACATTGGTGTTGAACCCGCCGGCCAGACCCTTGTCGCCGGTGGCGACCACGATCAGGTGCTTCTGGTCCGAGCCGGTGCCCGCCAGCAGCTTCGGCGCGCCGTCGCCCGACACGCCCGCCGCCAGATTGGCGATCACGGCGGCCATCTTGCGGGCGTAGGGACGGGCGCTCTCGGCCTGCTCCTGGGCGCGCTTCAGCTTGGCCGCGGCGACCATGTTCAGGGCTTTCGTGATCTTCTGCGTGGACTTCACGCTTCCGATCCGATTGCGCATTTCCTTGAGGCTGGCCATCGGGCGCTACTCTTTCAGCTTTCCGGGGCCGGACTCAGGCGAAGGTCTTGACGAAGGCGTCGAGCACCGACTTCAGCTCGGTCTCGAGCTCGGCGGTGAGGTCCTTCTTGGCGCGGATGCCGTCCAGCAGGCCCTTGTTGGAGGACTTGATGCGGGCCAGCAGCTCGCTCTCGAAGCGGCCGATGTCGCCGACGGCGATGCCATCGAGGTAGCCGCGCGTGCCGGCGTAGACCGAGACGACCTGCTCTTCCATGGTCAGCGGGCTGTACTGGGGCTGTTTCAGCAGCTCGGTCAGGCGCGCGCCGCGGGCCAGCAGCTTCTGGGTCGAGGCGTCGAGGTCCGAACCGAATTTCGCGAACGCCGCCATTTCCCGATACTGGGCCAGCTCGCCCTTGATCGAACCGGCGACCTTCTTCATCGCCTTGGTCTGGGCCGAGGAGCCCACCCGCGACACCGAGATGCCGACGTTCACGGCCGGGCGGATGCCCTGGTAGAACAGGTCGGACTCGAGGAAGATCTGGCCGTCGGTGATCGAGATCACGTTGGTCGGGATGTAGGCCGACACGTCGTTGGCCTGGGTCTCGATCAGCGGCAGGGCGGTCATCGAGCCCGAGCCGTAGTCGGCGTTCAGCTTGGCCGAACGCTCCAGCAGGCGGCTGTGCAGATAGAAGACGTCGCCCGGATAGGCTTCGCGGCCCGGCGGGCGGCGCAGCAGCAGGGACATCTGGCGATAGGCCACGGCCTGTTTCGACAGATCGTCATAGACGATCAGGGCGTGCATGCCGTTGTCGCGGAAGAACTCGCCCATGGCCGTGCCCGAGAACGGAGCCAGGAACTGCAGCGGGGCCGGCTCCGACGCCGTGGCGGCGACGACGATGGTGTAATCCAGGGCGCCGCGCTCCTCGAGCGTCTTGACGATCTGGGCCACGGTCGAGCGCTTCTGGCCGATGGCGACATAGATGCAGTACAGCTTCTCGCCTTCCGACGTCGCGGCGGCGTTGGTGCTCTTCTGGTTCAGGATGGTGTCGATGGCGACGGCGGTCTTGCCGACCTGACGGTCGCCGATGATCAGCTCGCGCTGGCCGCGGCCGATCGGGATCAGGGTGTCGATGGCCTTCAGGCCGGTCTGCATCGGCTCATGCACCGACTTCCGCGGGATGATGCCCGGCGCCTTGACGTCGACGCGGCGGCGCTCGGTGAACTGGATCGGGCCCTTGCCGTCGATCGGCTCGCCCAGCGGGTTGACGACGCGGCCCAGCAGGCCCTTGCCGACCGGCACGTCCACGATCTCGCCCAGACGGCGGACCTCGTCGCCCTCGGCGATCTGGTTGTCCTGGCCGAAGATCACGGCGCCGACGTTGTCGCGCTCGAGGTTCAGGGCCATGCCCTTAACCCCGGCCTTCGGAAACTCGATCATCTCGCCGGCCTGGACATTGTCCAGACCGTGGATGCGGGCGATGCCGTCGCCGACCGACAGCACCTGTCCGACGTCGGACACGTCGGCTTCAACGCCGAAATTGGCGATCTGCGACTTGAGGATGGCCGAGATTTCGGCGGCGCGGATGTCCATGA
>CAZGPS010000287.1:0-3303 GCA_964527675.1 uncultured Brevundimonas sp.
CGACCACCGCATCGGCCTGACCCTGCACAGCCTGCCGCAGATCCTCGAGGGCGACCTCGACCCGATGCTCAACGCCCTGATCGCCGAGGATCAGGCCGCGCGGTTGTCGGATCTGGAGGCGGAGTTCGGGTGAGGGTTCCAGAGTCCCTCTCCCGGCGGGAGAGGGCTTGAGCCTCCGGGAGCGAAGCGATCGGCAAGGCGAAAGGGTGAGGGGCTACGGTCGGCGGAAGTCCTGCACCATTCGACCCTCACCCTTTCACGCAGCCAATCGCCCTAGCGGGCTCTTGGGCGTTCAAGCCCTCTCCCATCGGGAGAGGGGACCCTACCCCTCCACCGTCAGCCCCCCGCCCTCGACCCGCACGAACTGCGCCCGGCCGCGCAGTGGTTCGAACAGCTCCGCCTCCGTCCCGGTCAGGAAGGCCTGCAGGCCCAGCGCGTGGATCTCATCGAACAGGGCGGCGCGGCGGCGCGTGTCGAGGTGGGCCGGGGCCTCGTCCAGCAGCAGGATCGGCGCGGCGCTCTGGTCCGACAGACGCGCGATCTGGGCGAGGATCAGGTTCAGCACGAGCGCCTTCTGCTCGCCCGACGAGCCTTCGGCGGCGGGGCGGTTCTTCTCGCGGTGCAGCGCCGTCAGATCGGAGCGGTGGGGCCCGTAGAGCGACCGTCCGGCGGCGGTGTCCCGCTGGCGGGACCCCGCCATGCCCTCGCGCAGGACGGCGGCGATCGCCCCGGCCCCGGCCCCGGCGGCGGCCATGGCCTCGGCCTCCCCGGCCAGACCCAGATCGGCCTGGGGGAAGGGGCGATCACCGCGCGCGTCGATGGCCGACTGCAGGGTCTTCAGCGCCTCGGCGCGGGCGAGGGCGGCGGCGGCTCCGGCGTCGCCCAGGCGGATCTCCAGCGCATCCAGCCACAGCGGATCCGCCGGCTGGCCCTCGGCCCCGTCGGTCAGCAGCCGCAGCCGCTCGCGCAGGGCCTTGTCATAGGCCGAGACCGCGGCGGCGTGATCCGGATTGGCCGCGAACACCAGCCGGTCGAAGAATTTCAGCCGCCCGGTCCGCGCGTCGGAGAACAGCCGGTCCTGCTCGGGGGTGGCCCAGACCGGTCGCAGATGGTCCAGCAGCCGGCCCGGCTGGGCCGTCTCGCCGTCGATGCGGACGATGCGACGGGCGGCGCCGGCGGTGTGGACGCCGGTGCCCAGCTTCGTCTCGTCGTCGCCGTCGGTCCGCACCGCCGCCACCGCCCAGGCCCGGCCGCCGGTCTCGCCCGGCTCGCGCCGCCCCATCTCAGGCGCCGTCGCCCCGCGCAGTCCCCGGCCGGGGGTGAACAGGCTCAGCGCCTCCAGCAGATTGGTCTTCCCCGCCCCGTTCGGCCCATGCAGCACCACCGTCCCCGCCGCGACGGGCAGGCTCGCACTCACATAGGAGCGGAAGTCAGCGAGGGTGAGGGTGGTGATCACGGCCGCTCTTCGGGCGACTGGAGGGTGTGTTGCTGGCGCCGTTGTTCAAGGAGAGCCAGGAGATCCGCCGCATCAAGGGTCAAGGTATGCGGGAGCATTCCGTCGGCGCCCGTGAGAGCCCGACCCAGCTTGCGGTACATAGGCCGCTGTGCGGTCGGCCTTTGTCGCCAGGTCACAAGACGAACGCCCGGGCCGTGGTCCCGATAGATCATCCGGCGGGACCAGAAGTCGAAGTGCTGGTAGGTGATGCCAAAGCCTTCCACGTCAGCCCATGACGTTGGCCGCTTCCAGTTTCTCAGCCGAAATCCGTCGTTGCTCACCAGCAAATCCAGCGGCCGAACGAGCCGATAGGCGAGGGCGCCGGACGCCGCCCAGAAGGCAGCGACAATGGCCGTGGCCAGAAGCGTGCCGGTTGTCACCCCATCGTTCCAGTCGGCGTAGAGGAACAAGGTGAAGAGGGCCGAGAGAGCGATGCTGCCGAGAAGGTAGACAAGCATCCAGCCGCGCGACTCCCTGATCGTCACGGTTTCACTCGCCATGATCAGCTTTCGTTATCCCGGCTTTCGCCGGGATGAGCGGAATTACTGGAGCCTACACCCGCAGCGGCATCAGCACATACTGCACGCCCGGATCGCCCGGATCGAGAACGAGCGTGGGCGACGCCGGGTCGGCGAATTTGAAATGCGCCGTCTCGCCGGTGATCTGTCCGGCCACATCCAGCAGATAGCGGGCGTTGAAGCCGATCTCGAACGGCTCCTCGGAATAGCCGATCTCGACCTCCTCGACGCCCTGGCCGGCCTCCATGTTGCGCACCGTCAGGGTGACGCGGTCGAGGTCGAAGGCCAGCTTCACCGAGCGGCTCTTCTCGGCCGAGATGGTGGCGACGCGGTCGACGGCCGAGGCGAAGACGGCGTTGTCGATGTCGGCCTGTTTGTCGTTCCCCTTGGGGATGACGCGCATATAGTCGGGGAAGGCGCCGTCGATGACCTTGGAGGTCAGGGAGGCCTGGCCGAATTCGAAGCGGATCTTCTGCGGGCTGACCATGACCTCGACCGGGCCGGAGCCGTCGTCGAGCAGGCGGCGGACCTGATCGATGGTCTTGCGCGGGACGATGACGCCGGGGCCGCCGGCGGCGCCCTCGGGGGCGGGCGTCTCGGCGAGGGCGAGGCGGTGGCCGTCGGTGGCCACGGCGCGCAGCAGCGGAATGCCGGCCTCGGCCACAGTGTGCAGGTACAGGCCGTTCAGATAGTAGCGCGTCTCTTCGGTCGAGACGGCGAACCGGGTCTTGTCGATCAGCCGGGCCAGGTCTTCCTTGGGCAGGGCGAAGCGCGTGCCCGAGGTGTCGGTCGACATGACCGGGAAGTCGCCGGCCGGCAGGACCGGCAGGTTGAATTTCGAACGCCCGGCCTGGACCACCAGACGGGGATCGTCGCCATTGTAGCTGAGCGAAACCTCGGCCCCTTCGGGCAGCTTGCGGACGATCTCGTACAGGGTGTGGGCCGGGGCGGTGATCTGGCCCTCGACGTTCACCTGGGCCTCGGCCTCGTCGACCATCTCCATGTCGAGGTCGGTGGCGGCGAAGCTGAGCTTGTCGCGGCCGGCGCTGAGCAGGACGTTCGACAGAATGGGAATGGTGTTCCTGCGCTCGACGACGCTCTGCACATGGCCGAGGGCCTTGAGGAGCGCGGAACGTTCGATGGTCAGCTGCATGTGGTCTCGCCCGGGGTGCGGCGACTCAAAAGCGCCACCGCGTATAGAGGGCCTTGGACACTAGCGGATTGGCGGCGCGGAGCAAGGAAGGGGCGGGGGTTCCGGAACGCACGATCCGGGATGGGGGCCCGACTGTC
>CAZGPS010000288.1:0-3284 GCA_964527675.1 uncultured Brevundimonas sp.
ATCGGCCGTCTGGATCTGGTCGAGAACCGCTTCGTCGGCATGAAGTCGCGCGGCGTCTATGAGACCCCCGGCGGGACCATCCTGCTGGCGGCGCACCGGGGCATCGAGTCCATCACCCTCGACGGCGGGGCCATGCATCTGAAGGACGAGCTGGCGGTCAAATACGCCCATCTGGTCTACAACGGCTTCTGGTTCTCGCCCGAGCGCGAGATGCTCCAGGCCGCCATCGACCACAGCCAGCAGAAGGTCTCCGGCACGGTCCGGCTCAAGCTGTACAAGGGCAATGCGACGGTCATCGGCCGCGAGAGCGCCGAGAGCCTGTACGACCAGGAACTGGTCACCTTCGAGGACGGCGCCGTGGCCTATGACCAGAAGGACGCCGCCGGCTTCATCAAGCTGAACGCCCTGCGCCTGCGGGTTCTGGGCAAGCGGGATCAGCGCGACGGCGGCTGAATCGCCGCCGGCGGGTCGCGGGGAAATGTGACCCCGATTGGACGCGGCCCGCCGCATCCGCAATAAATGGTCTCGTCCTCGCCCCGGTTTGGCGCCCACTTTCCCCGCAGGAGCGCAGTCTCCTTCAGACAAACAGGAACGCCCCATGTCCCTTCGCATTCTCGCCGCCTCGGCGGTTCTGGCCTTCGCCGCGCCCGCCCTCGCCCAGGAGGCTCCCGCCGCCCCGGCCGCCGCGGAGGCCGAGGCGCCCTCGCCCGCCGCGCTCGAACTCGAGGCCAGGGCCGAGGCCTTCAAGGTCCGGATGGATGAGATGAAGGTCGAGATCGAGGCCGCCATCGCCGGCGCCGGAACCGACCAGGCGAAGGGAATGGCTGATGTCGACGCCGTCCTGGCGCGCTACCAGCCGGATATCGACGGCTTCGTCGCCGCCTTCGGGGCCTTCATCGACGCCGAGGCGGCGGCCGCGCCGGATGAGGCCGAGCGGGCGGAGCTGCTGGGCGCCAAGGCCGGCGTCGAAACCGCCCTGTCGAGCATTCCGGATCAGGTCCGGGCCGCCGCCCAGGCCGCCCTCGCCGCCCAGGCCACGGCCGCGGCCGCGCCGGTCGCGCAGTAGGTCCGCCGCCGCCTTACCGCGATTTCACTTGAGGTCGGACGGCGTTCGACGGACCTTGCGCGGGTTCTTCAGGAGCTCCGCCATGATCAAGGCCCTCTCGCTCGCCGCCGCCCTCGCCCTGCTGCCCCTGTCCGCCTCGGTCGCCCAGGAGGCCAAGGGCGCGTCGGAAGCCGCCCTCGAGGCCGCCGCCGCGACCTTCGAGGCGCGGATGGAGTCCTTCGGTCAACGGGCCGAACTCATCTCCGACGACAAGAGCCTCAGTGAAGAGCAGCGAGAACTGCGCATCGCCGCCCTGTGGACCGAGTATCAGCCGGACGTGAACGCCTTCACCGCCCTGGCCGCGCGGCACGCGGGCGGCATCGCCGCCGAGGCCCTGGCCGGTATCGACATCGAGGCCGTGGTGGCCGAGGCCCTGGCCGGGGTCGATGTCGCCGCGATCACCGCCGACGCCATGGCGCAGGTCCATGCCTCCGGCGCCCTGACCGGCGCCCTCGCCGGCGCCCAGGGCATGGCCGTCAACGGTTCCTGGGCGTCCAACGACCCCGAGCATATGGCCACCTACGGCCTGATGGCCGAATACATGGTCGGCGAGGCGCTGGACGAGGTCGAGGCTGAACTGGGCGTGATCGAGGTCGACAGCGCGGTCGCCGTCGGGACGGACGCCGCCGACGAAAGCTGAGCCTTGCGGCTTGACCCCGCGCGCGGCTGACGCGACACGGCGGCCATGTCCGGCCTGCCCGTCGATCCGCATCTGTATCTGACCTTCCTCGGGGTCATGGCCGTGATGGCCGTGACGCCCGGACCGGCCAATCTGTTCTCGGTCGCCAATGGCGTGCAGCGGGGCCCCGCCGGGGCCCTGGCCGGCGTCGTCGGCATGAACGCCGCCACCCTGGTGTGGTTCGCGGCGGCGGCCCTCGGGCTGGGCGCCCTGGTGGTCGCCTTTCCCGCGGCGTTCCGGCTGATCTCGATCGGCGGCGCTCTCTATGTCGCCTGGCTGGGGATCAACGCCCTGAGAGGCGCCTTCCGCACGGCCGCCGACCCGCACGCCCCGGTCCTGCGCCTGGGCCGCAGCGCGCTGCGGGACGGCTTCATGGTGCAGATCGCCAACCCCAAGGCGATCCTGTTCTTCACCGCCGTGCTGCCGCCGTTCCTCGACGTCAGCCGCCCGGCGGCGCCGCAGCTGGCCCTGTTCGCGGTCGCCACCATCGGCATGGACGTGCTGTCGATGTCCGCCTACGGTCTGGGCGGGGCGGCCCTGGCCCGCCGCCTGTCGGAACCGCGTTTCCGGCGTGTCTTCGCCCTCGCCACCGGGGCCCTGCTGCTGGCGGCGTCCGTGCTTATTGTCTCGCGATTATAATGGCTTGTGGAGAGGCGGAACCGCGTTGTTCATGTCCCGTTCAGCCAGGAAGGCGTTTTCTGGGCGCCCAAGGAGATTTCAGATGAAGACTCGCGTCCTCAAACCCGTCCTGCTGGCCATGACGGCGGCGCTGGCCCTGTCGGCCTGCGCCACGGCGACCCCCTATGGCCCGGCCGGACAGGGCAGCCGCTACGGCTATTCCGACGTCCGGGTCGACCAGACCCATTTCCGCGTCAATTTCGCGGGCAATTCCATGACCACGCGCGAACAGGTCGAGATGGGGCTGCTGCTGCGCGCCGCCGAGGTGACGCTGGAAAGCGGCCACGACTGGTTCGCCACGGTCAACCGCGCCACCGAGCGCGACGTGCGCTATTCGGCCACGCCGGACCCCTTCTACAACCGCTACGGCCCCTATTGGGGCCCGTCGTGGCGCTACTACCGCCGCGGCTTCTGGAGCCCGTGGCACGACCCGTTCGGCCCCAGCCTGGATATCCGCGAGATCGACCGCTACGAGGCCACGGCCGAGATCGTGGTCGGCAACGGTCCCAAGCCCGCGGGCGACCCCAACGCCTTCGACGCCCGCGAAGTGGTGCAGAACCTCGGACCGCGGGTTCCGCGGGCGATGTGAGTTTGAGGCAACAGGCAGCAGGCGGCAGGGTCGGCCCGATCCTGTCGCCCTCTGTCGCCTGTTGCCCGATCCCTACTGCCTACTGCCTGCCCTTACCCCAGCCTCGGGGTCTTCAGCCGCCGCTTGTTGGTATGCGTCTCCGGCGCCGCGCCCAGTGCCTCGGGCAGTTCGCCCTTGAAGTAGAAGCGCTGCCAGGCCTCCTTGGCCGCGTCCGGATCGCCCGAGGCCAGCCG
>CAZGPS010000289.1:0-3273 GCA_964527675.1 uncultured Brevundimonas sp.
AGCGACCATGATCGACCGAAACAGACCAGCCGACCCCCAGACCGACGACAGGAGAGCCAGCCATGAAGGCGCGCGAGATCAACGACACCATCCGGTACACGATGTGGTCGGTGTTCCGGCGGACCAGCACCCCGGCCCAGCCGACCGGCGAGCCGGACGGCGACGGCGAAGAGGACGACGACGAGGACTTCGACGCCGGCGGCGCCATGTCGATCTCGGCCCTCTCCTACGAGCTGCGCGACGGCGTCATGGAGGTGCTGGACGCCATCGCCGGCGACTTCGGCGGCTTCCGCAAGCTGCAGGACAAGCTGGTCGAGGCGCGGCTGAAGGGCGAGACGCTGACCGCCAAGGACCAGAAGGCCTATGACACCCTGACGGCGACCATATCGGGCCGCCTGAAGACGATGAAGCTGAACAATAACCGCATCGAGGCCCTGGTCGAACAACTGTATGCGATCAACAAGCGGCTGATGGGGCTGGAAGGCCGGCTGCTGCGCCTCGCCGACAGCTACGGCATCTCGCGCCCCGAGTTCCTCAAGGCCTATTTCGGCAAGGAGCTGGACCCCAACTGGGCCGACAACGTCAAGGAAATGGGCGTCCGCTGGACCAAGTTCAGCGACAATGAACAGGCCCAGATCGCCCAGATCCGCGGCGACGTCGCCGCCGTGGCCACCGAGGCCGGCCTGCCGATCGACGACTATCGCCGCATCGTCCAGACGGTGCAGAAGGGCGAGCGCGAGGCCCGTCAGGCCAAGAAGGAAATGGTCGAGGCCAACCTGCGCCTCGTCATCTCCATCGCCAAGAAATACACCAACCGCGGCCTGCAGTTCCTCGACCTGATCCAGGAGGGCAACATCGGCCTGATGAAGGCGGTCGACAAGTTCGAGTACCGCCGCGGCTACAAATTCAGCACCTATGCGACCTGGTGGATCCGTCAGGCCATCACCCGCTCGATCGCCGACCAGGCGCGGACCATCCGCATCCCGGTCCACATGATCGAGACGATCAACAAGATCGTCCGCACCAGCCGCCAGATGCTGCACGAGATCGGCCGCGAGCCGACCCCGGAAGAGCTGGCCGAAAAGCTGGCCATGCCGCTGGAGAAGGTCCGCAAGGTCCTCAAGATCGCCAAGGAGCCGATCAGCCTCGAGACCCCGATCGGGGACGAGGAGGATTCGCATCTGGGCGACTTCATCGAGGACAAGAACGCCATCCTGCCGATCGACGCGGCGATCCAGTCGAACCTGCGCGAGACCACCACCCGGGTGCTGGCGTCGCTGACGCCGCGCGAGGAGCGGGTGCTGCGGATGCGCTTCGGCATCGGCATGAATACGGATCACACCCTGGAAGAGGTCGGCCAGCAATTCTCGGTGACGCGCGAGCGGATCCGGCAGATCGAGGCCAAGGCGCTGCGGAAGCTGAAGCATCCGAGCCGGTCGCGGAAGCTGCGGAGCTTCCTGGACAGCTGATACGGACAAGGGGCGGCTCGCAGGGGCCGCCCTTTTTTCCGGGTGGATGGCCCCTCTCCCGATGGGAGAGGGCTTGAGCGCACGGCGGCGCAGCCGTCGTCCTTGCGCGAAAGGGTGAGGGCCGATCCCCGGCATTCGGCGCAAGCCGTATCGCCGGCCGGGGCGGCGGCTCACGCGGACTGGACCAGCCGACCCTCATCCGGCGCTGCGCGCCACCTTCTCCCAACGGGAGAAGGATATGATCTCGTGATTATCGTCCTGCGCAAATCACCCTAGCCTCCGCCTCATGCGCCCCGCCCCCCGCCTGTTCGCGACCGCCGCCGCCGCCGCCCTGCTGCTGGCCGGGTGCAGCCGGATGCTGGCCGAACGGCCGACCCCCGGCGGCTATCCGGCCGCGCCGTCGCGCACCGAGGCGCCGCTGGTCGGGGCGCTGGTGGATCAGCCGATCGGCGGCGGCACGGGGGCGGCGGTGATCCGCGAGAGCGCGGACCTGCAGCAGTGCATGGCCCAGCTGACGGCGGCGCGGGTGACCTTCCGGCCGACGCCCGACCGGTCGGCCACGGCGACCTGCGGCCTCAGCGCCGGCGGGGTGCTGGGGCCGGACCTGGGCACGGTGGCGCGCATGGCGCCCGGCGATGTCGAGATGACCTGCCGCACGGCCCTGGCCCTGAGCGTCTGGCGGCGGCAGTCGCTGGAGCCGGCGGCGCGCGAGATCCTCGGTTCGGACGTGGTCCAGATCGATCACATGGGGGCCTATGCCTGCCGCAATGTGAACAACGGCGGCGTCAGCAACCGGGTCAGCGCCCATGCCCGGGCGGCGGCGCTGGACTTCGCCGGGGTGCGGCTGCGCGACGGGCGGCGGATCACGGTGTCGAACGACTGGGCCGGGGACGGGCCCGAGGCCCGCTTCCTGCGCCGCATCCGCGATGACGCCTGCCGCATCTTCGGCACGACGCTGAGCCCGGACTACAATGCGGTCCACGCCGACCACCTGCATCTGGAGGCGACCGAGACGCGGTTCTGCCGGTAGGGGGCCCGCCGTCAGAGGGCATGCGTGTCAGCCCGAGCGGGTTCATCACAAGGGGCGCGAAGGCATCACAAAGGACACAACGGGGCCGGTACCTCGGCTCGAGGCGGCTTGACTTCTGTGATCACGCCTGTAATCGAAAGGGACTGATTACGGGTGTAAACGACATGCGGATAAGTGGGGCGGAAAGTCTGGTGCTCGAGGCGCTGTGGCGCGCGAGTCCGCGGACGGCGGATCAAATCGCGTCCGAGATCGCATCCGGCCAGGAATGGACCGAGGCGACGGTGAAAAGCCTGTTGAACCGCCTGCTCAACAAGGGGGCGGTCGCCGCCGATCGCGACGGGCGCCGCTATCTGTATCGGCCGTTGATCGCGCGGGGCGACTATGTCCACGCGGAGAGCCGCGGCCTGATCGACCGGCTGTTCGAGGGCCGGTTGGCGCCGCTGGTGGCGCACTTTTCGGAGCGGGAGACGCTGTCGCCGGACGACGTCGCCGAGCTGAAACGCCTGATCGCGGAGATCGACGATGGCCGCTGAACTGATGGCGTTCGGTCTGGAATTCACGGCGGCGGCGACCGTCGCCCTCGTCGCGGTGCTGGTCCTGCGGTCGCTCACGCGCAGCCTGTTCGGGGCCCGCGCCGCCTACTGTCTGTGGCTGCTGGTTCCAGCCATGGTTCTGGCGGTCGCTCTGCCCCGGGCCGTGTCCCCGGCTCCGGCCGAGAGCATCGCCGCGGCGCCGCCGACCGCCGCCGCGGACCCGCGCCCCGAGGCGACGGAC
>CAZGPS010000290.1:0-3270 GCA_964527675.1 uncultured Brevundimonas sp.
GGCTGGCGGGCTTCGCCTATTTCTTCATCAGCTGCTGGTGGGTGGCCGAGGCCTTCCTCGTCAATCCGGCCCAGGCGTGGATGGCGCCCTTCGCGGCCTCGTTGCTGCCGATCGGTCTGGGTCTGTTCTGGGGAACAGCCACGGCCCTGTACCGCCGGTTCGCCCCGTCGGGCGTGGTCCGGGCGCTGGTCTTCGCCGGCCTGTTCTGCCTGCTGGAATGGCTGCGCGGCCATGTGCTGACCGGCTTTCCATGGAATCCGGCCGGCGCCAGCTGGCAGGCCGGATCGCCGGCGTCGCAGTTCGCCTCGGTGGTCGGGGTCTATGGTCTCGGCCTGGTGACGGTGGCGGCGGTTTCGGCCTTCGGCCCGCTGGCCGGGCCGGGGCCGCGCAAGGCCCGGATCGGCGCAGCGGTGCTGGGGATGTTGGCGCTGGCGGCGCTGATGATCGGCGGGACGGTGCGGTTGTCGGGGGCGCGGCTGGCCCTGACCGATACGGTGGTGCGTATTGTCCAGGCCGATGTGCCGCAGGAGTCCAAATGGACGCCCGAGGCCTATCGCGGCATCGTCGACCGCTATGTAAACCTGACCGCGCGGCCGGGCGCGGTCGTCCCCGACGTCGTCATCTGGCCCGAGGGCTCCCTGCCGGCCTCGGCCAACCAGGTCTTCGCCCCCGGCTCGCCCGACGCCGCGGCCATTGCCCGGGCGGTGCAACCGGGCCAGAGCCTGATCCTCGGTCTCGGCCGGGGGGTGGCTGATTCCGCCGCGCCCGACGGCGCGCGCTATTACAACAGCCTGCTGGCCCTCACCGACGAGGGCGGCGAGGGCCTGAAGATCACCGCCGCCTACGACAAATACCGCCTCGTGCCGTTCGGCGAATTCCTGCCGGCCGGCGGCCTTCTGGGCGCGCTCGGCGTGCGCAGCCTGACTCATATGCCGCTGGATTTCAGCGCCGGTCCGCGCCCGGCGCCGATCGACATTCCCGGCCTGCCGCGGGTTCAGCCGCTGATCTGCTACGAGAGCCTGTATCCGGGCTTCACCCCCGGCGGGGCGGAGCGACCGCGCTGGATCGTCAACATCTCGAACGACGCCTGGTTCGGGCGGACCTCGGGGCCGCTGCAGCACCTGAACCTGGCCAGCTACCGCGCCATCGAGACCGGTCTGCCGGTGGTCCGGTCGACCCCGACCGGGGTCTCGGCGATGATCGATCCATGGGGCCGGGTCGTCGGCGACCAGCGTCTGGAGCCGGGCGAAAGCGGCGTCATCGACGCCCGTCTGCCGGCTCCGGCCGCGACCACCCTGTATGGCCGGTTCGGCGACCTCCTGTTCGGTCTGGGCCTGCTCCTGGCGCTGGCGCCGATGGTTGCGTGGCGGCGGCTTATCGTCAGGGCCCAGCGCTGATTTTGCCCTCTTTGGGCAAGTTTCCCGTGAACGGTGAGAGGGTTAATCGGTTACGCCACCCCTGATTGCACATGTCGGTGAAACACAGCGTTTTTCCGTGACAGCGGGCCGAAGCAGGCGCATTCAGGTGAAGCTTCCACCCCACGAGAGGGCAAGACGAACCATGGCCAGAGGCAAGGGCGAGGACGGACCTCATCCGGTGGACCGGCACGTCGGTCGGCGCGTCTGCGAGAAACGGCTGGCGCTCGGCTATAACCAGAGCGACCTCGGACGGGCCCTGGGTCTGACCTTCCAGCAAATCCAGAAATACGAGAAGGGCGCCAACCGCATTTCGGCGTCCAAGCTCTGGGACATCGCGCGCTTCTTCAAGGTCGACATCGGCTATTTCTTCGAGGGCCTGAACGGCGCCCAGCAGGGCGGCGTGGCCGAGGGCGGCGCGACCTTCGATCACGAACACCCGGCCACCCGCTACACCATCGAGATCAGCCGGCTGGCGCCGCAGCTTTCAACCCGGCGACAGAAGCTGGCGCTGGAACTGGTCCGAGAGATGGCCGGTCGCCCGGAGACGGACGAGGCCTGAGCCGCGTGCGCCGGCCCCTACTGCGTGGCTGACGACCGACGCCGTCCAAAGTCGGGCGCGGCCGCCTTCTGTTCCGCCCAGTAGGCGGCGCCGTCGCGCGGCTTGAACATGGTCTTGGCCACGCCCTCGCGCGACACCACGGCGAAGGTGTTGGTCGAGGCCTGGTACAGCAGCACGTCGCCATTGGGCCGCTCGACCCGTTCCGTGCCCGCCGGCGGCCGGTCGGTGAAGGCCTGCACCTTGTCGAGATAGTCCTCGGCCGAGGCGGCCCCGAAGTCCGCGCCGTTGCGCTCGAACAGCCGGGCGACCTTGGCGTCCACGGTTTCGCGCCGGTTGGCGGTGAGCGCCGGCTTCGCCGCCCCGGCCGCCGTCGGGGCGGCCGCCGCCGACGTCAGAACCGCTTCGGCGCCGTCGGCCGCCCGATCCCGGGTCTCGACCGCCGAGCCCCCGTTGCCGCAGGCCGTCAGCGCGAGCAGGGCCAAGGCCGCGCCCGTCATCCATGCCGTCCCCATGCCCCTGCCCGTCATTGCAGCCTCCAGTGGTTTCGATCTGTGCAGACAGCATAACGTTGTTGTGTTGTTCTTGCAATGTTCCAATTGGGTCGCGTGATCCGGCAGGGAAGGTTCATCACGACGGACACAACGAGACACAACGGACACGACGGGACCCGGGCGTGGCGGCGACCGCGAATTCCGGGAGGGGCGCCTTGTGGATCGCCGCCGCTGGCGTCGATCGATCAGGGGCGCGCGGCGGTTCGGGGCGGCCGTAGTTGGTCCCGGCCCTGTTGTGTCCGTTGTGATGAACCAGCCAGAGGCGCCGTCGCGAAGCCACCACTCGACTGGGGTGAACGGGGTCGCTAGACCAACGCCATGACCCAGGCCTCGCTGTCCGGACGCAAGATCCTGCTGATCGTCGGCGGCGGCATCGCCGCCTACAAGGCATTGGAGCTGGTGCGGCTGCTGAAGAAGGCCGGGGCCGAGGTGATGAGCCTGCTGACCCCGGCGGGGGCCGAGTTCGTCACCCCCATGTCGCTGGCGGCCCTGACCGGTCATCCGGTGCGCCAGGCCCTGTTCATGCCCGAGGACGAGACGGCCATGGGCCATATCGAGCTGTCGCGCTGGGCCGATCTGGTCGTCGTGGCGCCGGCGACGGCGGGGCTGATCGCCAAGGCGGCCAACGGCCTGGCCGATGATCTGGCCTCGACCACGCTTCTGGCCACGGACAAGAAGGTGCTGCTGGCCCCGGCGATGAATGTGCGGATGTGGCTGCATCCGGCGGTGCAGGCCAATGTCG
>CAZGPS010000291.1:0-3242 GCA_964527675.1 uncultured Brevundimonas sp.
GGCGGCGCTGGTTGTAGAAGTCCTGCACCAGGGCGGGGTCGCGGGCGAAGGCCTGCGGCGTCGCCACGTCCTCGAGGCGATGGCCCAGCCACAGGCCGTCGGCGGCGCGGAAGGTGGGCACGCCGGACTCGGCGGAGATGCCTGAGCCGGTGAGGATGACGAGGTTTTGGTGCGCCATGCGGTTTCATAGCATCGGCGGTCTGTCCTAGAAGAGCGGCAACGCACAGGAGCCCCGCCCATGAAAACCCGCGCCGCCGTCGCCTTCGAGGCCAAACGTCCGCTGGAGATCGTCGAGGTCGATCTGGAGGGGCCGCGCGCCGGGGAGGTGCTGATCGAGATCAAGGCGACCGGCATCTGTCACACCGACGCCTATACGCTGGACGGGCTGGACTCGGAGGGGATCTTCCCGAGCATCCTCGGCCATGAGGGCGCGGGCGTGGTGGTCGAGGTCGGGCCGGGCGTGACCTCGGTCGCGGTCGGGGACCACGTCATCCCGCTGTACACGCCGGAATGTCGCCAGTGTAAGTCGTGCCTCAGCCGGAAGACCAATCTGTGCACGGCCATCCGCGGGACGCAGGGCAAGGGGCTGATGCCCGACGGGACCTCGCGCTTCAGCTACAGGGGGCAGGCGATCGCCCACTATATGGGCTGTTCGACGTTTTCGAACTTCACCGTCCTGCCCGAGATCGCCCTGGCGAAGATCCGCAAGGACGCGCCGTTCGCGAGCGCCTGCTACGTCGGCTGCGGCGTGACCACCGGGGTGGGGGCGGTGGTCAATACGGCGAAGGTGGAGCCGGGGGCGAACTGCGTGGTGTTCGGGCTCGGCGGCATCGGGCTGAACGTCATCCAGGGGCTGAAGATGGTCGGGGCCGACATGATCGTCGGCGTGGACATCAATCCGTCGAAGGAAGAGTGGGGCCGGCGTTTCGGCATGACGCATTTCGTCGATCCTTCGAAGCAGACGGACGTGGTGGCGCATCTGGTCGAGCTGACCGGGGGCGGGGCGGACTACACCTTCGACTGCACCGGCAACACCACGGTGATGCGTCAGGCGCTGGAGGCCTGCCATCGCGGCTGGGGCGAGAGCATCGTCATCGGCGTGGCCGAGTCCGGCAAGGAGATCGCCACGCGGCCGTTCCAGCTGGTCACCGGCCGGGTGTGGCGTGGCTCGGCCTTCGGCGGGGCGCGCGGGCGGACGGATACGCCGAAGATCGTCGACTGGTACATGGACGGCAAGATCGAGATCGATCCGATGATCACCCATACCCTGCCGCTGGAGCGGATCAACGAGGCCTTCGACCTGATGCATGCGGGGGAAAGCATCCGCAGCGTGGTGGTGTTCTAGAGGCTTGCGTCGGCGGGATAGTTGTTTAAAAAAACTGTCCTGAGATCAGGGAGGAAGGCCATGTTCACTCACATCACCGTCGGCGCCAACGACGTCGAGGCGTCGCGGAAATTCTATGACGCGGCGCTGGGCGCGCTTGGCCACGAGCCGGGAGCCGGGCCGGACCCCAAGGGCCGGTACTGGTGGCGGACGCGGATGGGCGCCTTCGCGGTCGGCCACCCTATCGACGGCGAGCCGGCCTGCCACGCCAACGGCGGCACGATCGGTTTCGCGGCGAAGTCGCCGGAGATGGTCCAGGCCTTTCATGACGCCGGCGTTGCGGCGGGAGGCACGGCCATCGAGGACCCGCCCGGCGAGCGCAACGGCCCGTTCGGCCGGCTGAATCTGGCCTATCTGCGCGATCCGTCGGGCAACAAGGTGTGTGCGCTGCACCGTCCCGGATAGCCGCTGCGCGGCTTCCGGGATGACAAGGAGGGCGGTAGAGGGTCGGGCATGGAAACCCTGAAGACCCACGCCGTCCACGGCGGAACCCTCCGCTACCTCCGCCACGACAGCGCGACCACCGGCACGCCCATGACGCTGTCGGTGTTCACGCCGCCCGGGGAGGGGCCGTTCCCCGTGCTGATCTGGCTGTCGGGCCTGACCTGCACCGAGGACAATTTCACCACCAAGGCGGGGGCTTACCGGTCGGCGGCGGAGCACGGGGTGATCATCGTCGCGCCCGACACCTCGCCCCGCGGGGAAGGCGTGGCGGACGATCCGGCCTACGATCTGGGCCAGGGGGCGGGCTTCTATGTCGACGCCGTCGAGGCGCCGTGGGCGCCGCATTTCCGCATGGAGAGCTATGTCGTCGACGAGCTGATCGGGCTGGTCGACGCGGAATTTCCGACGACGAAGGCGCGGGCAATCAGCGGCCATTCTATGGGCGGGCACGGGGCGCTGACGCTGGCCTTGCGGCACCCGCACCTGTTCCGTTCGGTGTCGGCCTTCGCGCCGATCGCCTCGCCGACGCGGTGTCCGTGGGGCGAAAAGGCGTTCTCCGCCTATCTGGGTGGGAACCGGGAGACGTGGGAGGCGCATGACGCGGCGCGGCTGATCGAGGACGGGGTCGGGGCGGGGTGCTTCGACGACATACTGATCGACCAGGGCGACGCCGATCCCTTCCTGACGGAGCAGCTGAAGCCGGACCTGCTGGTCGAGGCGGCGGAGGCGGCGGGGCAGACGGTGACCCTGCGGATGCAGCCGGGGTACGACCACTCCTACTTCTTCATGGCCAGCTTCATCGCCGACCATGTGGCGTTTCACGCGGAAAGGCTTAAGGGCTGAGCCATGACCGAAGCCGCCGCCCCCAACCACGACGAAATGTTCGCCGCCCTGTGCCGGGAGGTCGGCTTCTGCCTGCATCCCAAGGGCGAGAAGCGGGTGCTGGCGGCGTTGCCGAACGGGCTGGATGCGGCGGTGCGGGCCGTGTTCGACGCCGAGGGCGTGGATTTCGCCTCCTCGACCGGCGACCTTCGGCGGGCCGTGCGTGATTGCCTGAAGGCCAATCTGCCGGAGGCCTGAACGGAGCGGAATCGGCCGTCAGGGGTTGGGTTCGACGTGCGGGCGCCTAGATGAGGGGCCCCCGAAACCTGTCGAAGGAGCCTCCCCATGGCCTTTACGCTTCCGCCCCTCCCCTATGGCTATGACGCGCTGGAACCGGCCATCGACAAGGCGACGATGGAGTTCCACCACGACAAGCACCATCAGGCCTATGTCGACAATCTGAACAAGGCCGTCGACGCCGACGCCTCGCTGCAGGGCAAGTCGCTGGAAGAGCTGTTCGCCAGCATCTCCAAGGCCCCCAAGGCCGTGCGCAACAACGGCGGCGGGCACTGGAACCACAGCCTGTTCTGGG
>CAZGPS010000292.1:0-3239 GCA_964527675.1 uncultured Brevundimonas sp.
GTCGAGCGCCTCGGCCACCAGACGGCCGGCCTTGCGCATGCCCTCGAAGGCCTCGGCGTCGTGGACGCGGATCTCGTGGGTGCGGACGAAGGCGTCGCTGTCCAGTTCGGGGGTCTCGTACATCGGGAGGCTTTCAGTCGGGATCGGCTCGAATTCAGATGGCCATCATAGCACACAAGCTCAAGGCCGTACGATGACCACGGGGCTGCGACCGTATAGCGTGGCCGCATGACCCAAGCCCCGCCCACCGCCGCCGTCCTCATCATCGGCGACGAGGTCCTGTCCGGCCGGACGCAGGACACCAATCTGAACACCATCGCCCGGTTTCTGGCGGCGCTGGGGATCGACCTGCTGGAGGCGAGGACCGTCGGGGACCGGAAGGCGCAGATCGTCGAGGCGCTGAACGCGCTGCGGGCCGGGCACGACTATGTCTTCACCACCGGCGGGATCGGGCCGACGCATGACGACATCACCGCCGACGCGGTGGCGACGGCGTTCGGCGTGGCGCTGCCGGAGCATCCGGACGCGCTGGCGATCCTCGAGCGGCGCTATGGCGACGACTTCAACGCGCCCCGGCGGCGGATGGCGCGGATTCCCGAAGGCGGGACGCTGATCGCCAATCCGGTGACCGACGCGCCGGGATTCCAGATCGGCAACGTCTTCGTCATGGCCGGGGTGCCGAAGATCATGACGGCCATGCTGGAGGATGTGGCGCCGCGGTTGAGGACCGGCGCGGTGGCGCATGCGCGGACCGTGCGGGTGACCGGGGTCGGCGAGGGCGATGTGGCCGATCTGCTGACGGCGGCGGCGCGGGCGAACCGCGAGATCAGCTACGGCAGCTATCCGTTCGGCCACGGGTCGGTCGAGGAGTTCGGGACCAATCTGGTGGTGCGGGGGCGGGATGAGGCCAAGGTGGAGGCGGCGGTGACGGCGCTGCTGGAGGCGCTGGCGGCGGCGGGCGTGGCGGCCGTGCGAACCTGACCCTTCTCCCGCAAGTGGAGAAGGACCCCGTCACCCGATTGCTGCGCTGCAAATCCGCGCCCAGCCATCATAATTCCGGTCACCCGCCCGCTGTTTTTCCACACGTTCTTTTCGCGCCAGCGTCATGAGCCCGCCTGAGGAAGCGGCGGCTGTACCATGCGCGGCTTACGCCCGGTCTTTGACAATCGAGCCCCGGATCGCCGCCCAAGGCGCATCCCCAAACGGATTCTCCGGACTCTTCGGACGGTGTTTTTCGCGTTTCACCCGGGTAAAACCTGACCGGAACCCGTCCTGCTCCAGAAGCGCCGGCTCCTTCTCTGTCGTCTCCGGGAGAGGGTCAGCGTTGGAACGCGTCCGCCACCGCCTGATACGCCGGATTCGGCCGGCCGGCGGCGTCCAGCAGCAGGGCGCTTTCGTCGGGGCGGTTCCTGCCCTCGGCGCGGACCAGCCAGCTGTCGCTGTCGCGCAGGCCCCAGGTGGTGAAGGCGTAGCGCTGGCGTTCCGGCAGGGCCATGAAGGCCTCGGCCAGTTCGCCGACCCGGGCGACCTGCTGGGCGCGTTTCTCGGCGGTCGAGCGCAGGTCGGGCCTGCGGCCGCCGTCGCGCTGCATCGGGAAATCCAGTTCCGAGACATGGATCGGCAGGCCGAGCGAGGCGGCGTCGCGCATGAAGGCCGTGATCTGGCCCGCGGGAATCTCGATGTCGAGGTGGGACTGGGTGCCGATGCCGCCGATCGGGGCGCCCAGCTTGAGCAGGCGTTCGACGAGGCGGAGGAAGGTGGCGCCCTTCCGGGGAATGTTCTCGAGATTGTATTCGTTGAGGAACAGGACGGCGTCGGGGTCGGCGGCGCGGGCCTGTTCAAAGGCGCGGACCATGTAGCCGTCCATGCCAAGGGCGCGACTCCAGTGGCAGTCGCGCAGGCCGTCGCCGTCCTCGGCCACCGGCTCGTTGACCACGTCCCAGCCGGCCATCCGGCCCTTGTAGCGGCCGACGAAGGTGGAGATGTAGCGGTCGTACTCGGCGGCGAAGCGGGCGCGGGGCACGGTCGCGTCGTCGAAGACCTCGGCGCCCTGCGAATACCAGATCACCGTATGGCCGTGGACGCGCAGGCCGTTGTCGCGGGCGAAGGCGACGACGCGGTCTGAGGGCTCGAAATCATAGGTGAAGCCCGGGCCGAGGGTCCGCTCCATCTTCTGCTCCCACTCGGGAGTCAGCTGGGAGCAGTGGCGCAGCATCTGCGCGACCCAGTCGGGCTGGTCGAGCTGCCAGGTCATGCCCGTGGCGCCGAAGGGGAAGGGGGCGAGGGACTTGAGCGGTTCGGCGAGGGTGGCTGCGGCGGGTTGAGCGGCGGCGAAACGGTCGCAGGCGGCGAGCGCAATTGGTGCGACCAGAACCAGACGACGGCTGACTCCGTCCTTCTCCCCTTGGGGGAGAAGGTGGCTCGCGGAGCGAGACGGATGAGGGGTGTGGTCCATCAGCCTACCTGTCTGGCGATGAGCATGAGGCTGACAGCCCCCTCATCCGGCCCTGACGGGCCACCTTCTCCCCCGTGGGGAGAAGGAAGATCACGCGCTGCGGCGCCTCAGGCCCAGTTCGTCGAAGGCGGCCGTCTCGCGCTTGCCGGCGGCGATCACGGCGTTGAGCCGGGTGGTCTCGGCCACGTGCTCGAATTTCTTGAGTTCTTCGAAGGCTCCAGTGAGCGCGTCGCGGGCCCCGATCTCCTCGGCCTCGATCTCGACCACATCGGCCTCTGCCGCCGATTTCCGCAATTTCCAGCCGTTCAGATAGGCCTGCAGCAGCATGGCGGCGTCTGTGTCGTCGCGGGCGCGCTCCTGTTCGATCTCGGCCTCGGCCTGGAGCACGGCGATGCGCATTTCGGCGGAGGCGCGGCGGGCGGTGATCTCCGCGAGGCGCTTCTGCAGCGTCTCGACCTCATAGTTGGAGATGCGGATCAGGGATTGGGCCCAGGCGGTCATGCGGCGTCTCCGGTCATTGCACCATTCCTTGATTCAGAATGGTTTCCAGACGGTCAAAGGAATCGGCCAGGCGCGTCACGTCGTGGTGATCCTGGCCGAGGAAGGCCTCGAGGGCCGGGTTCAGGGCGATGGCGCGATCGACGATCGGGTCTGCTCCGGTGCGGTAGGCGCCGATCCGGATCAGCTCTTCCATATTGGCGTAGGCCGACAGGCACTGGCGGGCGCGCTTGTTCAGCTCGCGCTCGGGCGGGGTCTGGCAGGCGGGCATGGTGCGGCTGACGGA
>CAZGPS010000293.1:0-3234 GCA_964527675.1 uncultured Brevundimonas sp.
TAATCCATGCCGTCGGTGACGTGGATGTCGACATAGAGGTCGGGCCGGTATTTCAGGATCAGGCCGCGGACCGCGCGCATCTCGGGCTGGTCCAGCTTGAGATAGTCGCGGTTGAGGTTCTGGTTGGTCGCCGTATTGCGCCAGCCCTGGATGCGGGGCCCGCGCTGGTTGGGGCGGCTGTACGCCGAGGCCCGCTCATGGCCATCGACCGACAGGATGGGGATCAGGATCAGATTGACCCGGTCCAGCAACGCGTCCTTGCCGTTGAAGGCGATGTCGCGCAGGAGCATCATGCCCGCGTCCTTGCCGTCGATCTCGCCCGGGTGAATGCCGGCCTGGGCCAGCAGCACGGGCTTGGACGGATCGAAGGCGGCGGCGTCCTTCGAGGCGATGACGGCGTAGATGGGGCGGCCCTCGGGCGAGACGCCGAACTGTTCGATGCGGATCAGTTCCGAGGCGGCGTCCAGCCGGTCGAACCAGGCGCGGGTGTCGGCATAGGTCGGGCTGAAGTCATGCGCCGGATCGGCCTCGAACGGGGTGACCCAGGGGTCGGAGGCGTCGCGCAGCAGGGCGCGGCTGGCGCCGTCCCACTCCGGCGCCGGCGGCAGGAAGGGCTGGTCCCAAGGGGCGGCGTTGGACACGGACTGGGACATGGCGGGACTCGCTGCGGACAGGACTGAGGCGATCAGGACGAGGGCGAAACGCATGAAGACTCCCGATGGCCGTATGAACAGGCGCGGACCTTAGACAGGTTCAGCGCGATTTCCAGATCGGGGCGCCGTCGCCCGGCAGGCCGAGGCGGTCCCAAATGTCGGAAACCCGCTCGACGACGGCCTCGTCCATGCGAATCTCCTCGCCCCATTCGCGTTTCGTCTCGGGCGGCCATTTGTCGGTGGCGTCGAGACCGATCTTGGAGCCGAGGCCGCTCTCGGGGCTGGCGAAGTCGAGGTAGTCGATCGGGGTGTTCTCGATGACGGTGATGTCGCGCGCCGGGTCCATCTTGGTCGAGATCGCCCACATGACCTGTTTCCAGTCGCGGGCGTCGATGTCGTCGTCCACGACGATGACCCACTTCGTGTACATGAACTGGCGCAGATAGCTCCAGACGCCCAGCATCACCCGCTTGGCGTGGCCGGGGTAGGCCTTCTTCATCGACACCACGGCGATGCGGTAGGAACAGCCCTCGGGCGGCAGCCAGAAGTCGGTGATCTCGGGGAATTGGGCGCGCAGCAGGGGAATGAAGACCTCGTTCAGCGCCTCGCCCAGCACCGAGGGCTCGTCCGGCGGGCGGCCGGTGAAGGTGGTCAGATAGATCGGATCGCGGCGCATGGTGATGGCCGTGACCTGGAAGACGGGGAAGGTCTCGACCGAATTGTAGTAGCCGGTGTGGTCGCCGTAGGGGCCCTCGGGCGCGTGTTCGTCGAACAGGACGTGGCCCTCGAGAACGATCTCGGCGTTGGCGGGGACCATCAGCGGCACGGTCTTGCAGGGGACCAGTTCGGCCTTGGCGCCGCGCAGCAGGCCGGCGAATTGGTATTCCGACAGGGTGTCCGGCACCGGAGTCACGGCGGCCAGGATCGTGCCCGGGTCGGCGCCGAGGACGACGGCGCAGGGCAGGGGGCCTTTCTTGCCGGCCTTCTTGTGGCGGGCGTAGTGCTGGGCCCCGCCGCGGTGGGCCAGCCAGCGCATGATGGCCCTGTCCTTGCCCAGCACCTGCATGCGGTAGATGCCGAGGTTGAAATCGTCCTCGCGCTCCTCCGAGGGCCCCTTGGTGACGACGAGGCCCCAGGTGATCAGCGGCGCCGGCTCGCCGGGCCAGCATCCCTGGACGGGGAGCGCGGTCAGGTCGATCTGGTCGCCCTTGAGCACGACCTGCTGCACCGGCGCCGACTTCACCACCTTGGGCCGCATCGACATGACGGTCTGGGCCAGCGGCAGCATCTCCATGGCGTCCGACAGGCCGCGCGGCGGGGTCGGGTTGCGCAGGAAGGCCAGCAGTTCGCCGACCTCGCGCAGCTCGGCGGCGGTGGTGCGGGTCTTCTTCTCCATGGTCACGCCCATGGCCACCCGCTTCACCGTGCCGAACAGATTGGCGAGGCAGGGGATGGGGCTGATCGAGCCGTCCGGCATGACGGGCTTTTCGAACAGCACCGCCGGGCCGCCATTGCGCAGCAGCCGGGTCTGGATCTCGGTCATCTCGAGGTGGGTGGAGACGGGTTCGGAGACGCGAACCAGTTCGCCCTCGGCCTCGAGCATCGCCATGAAGTCGCGCAGGGATTTGTAGGCCATGCGGCGAGGCTTAGGCGGCCAAAGCCATCATGTCACGGGCAGGAGCGCCGCAGGTCGCCATTCGTGTTTTGGGCGCGACTCAGGCATCCTGCTGTCATCCCGACCAGATCAGGTCACGCACCGCGACGGGTCTCATGAGCGTTCTTGGCGAGGACATCGCCGCCTTCGAACGAATGAGGGCGCAGCTTGAATCAGACCATCCACGTGATTGGGTGGTTTTTCACAAGGGCGCCTTCATAGCCGCCTATCCCGATTTTCAGGCCGCCGCGGCGGATGCCGTGGAGCGCTTTGAGCAGGGCCCATTTCTCATTCGTCAGGTCGGCGGGCCTGCCACGGTGAGCCTGTCCGGCGGCATGATTTTCACGCCCTCTCATGCCGTCGTCGCCGGCCGGGTTTAAGACAGGCGCCAACGGACTCTCGCCAGCGGACCTGCTGGTAGAGCTTGGCCCTACGATCAGGGTCGATATCGGGCTGAAGTCCCGAAGCGACGCGGGCCAGCCGCCGGACCTCGCCGAAAAGCGTATTCGCGCTCTGATCGACACAGGGGCGGGCGGCGACTGCATTGATGACGAACTCGCGCTGCGACTGGGGCTGCCGATCACGGATGAAGGCGAGATCAGTGGTGTCGGAGGACGCCACAGCGCCGTCATCTACACCGCGAGAGTCTACGTCCCGTCGCTGGACCGCCTGCTGTTCCAGCCGTTCACCGGCGTGAAATTGCAGGAAGGCGGACAATGGCATCGGGTCATTCTCGGCCGAACTTTTTTGCGTCAGTATCGCCTTGCCTATGACGGCTCGTCCGGTGAGGTTCTGCTGTCAACAGGGGATGACTGAGCGCCCGGGGTGCAGCCTTTCAGTAAGCCCGCGTATCCGACACCAGCGCCCACAGGGGCAGGTGCAGGGCGCTGGTGGCGGCGCCGATCTGGGCGGTGGTCAGATGGGCGC
>CAZGPS010000294.1:0-3221 GCA_964527675.1 uncultured Brevundimonas sp.
TCGTCATCCCGGGGCAAGCGGCGCAGCCGCGCCGACCCCGGGACAGGGCGGCGCCCAAGGCGATCTGTTCAGGCAGGCTGATTTGAACGACGGCGCGCTCGACAGCTTCGCGCTCTCGCGCGCCGCCCGGTCCCGGGGGCCGCTGCGCGGCCCCGGGATGACGAAAGCAGGGAGGGCCGCCCTACCCCTTCACCCGCCAGGTGGCGCCCTGGGGGCCGTCCATGACGACGACGTTCAGGGCGTTGAGGCGGTCGCGGATGCGGTCGGCTTCGGGCCAGTCCTTCGCCGCACGGGCGGCGGCGCGCTGTTCCAGCAGGGTCTCGACCTCGGCGCGCAGGTCGTCGGCGACCTCGCCCTCCAGCCAGGCGCCGGGATCGCCCTGAAGCACCCCCATCAGGGCGGCGGCTGCGATCAGTTCGCCCTTGGCGCGGGCGACGACGCCGTGATCGCCGGCCGTCATGGCGCGCTCGATCTCGCTGGACAGGGCGAACAGGGTCGCCATGGCCCCCGGGGTGTTCAGATCGTCCTCGATGGCCTTGAGGAACTCCGCCGGCGGCTCGTCGGTCGAGGCCTCGACGGCGGCGGCGCGGTGCAGGGCGCCGTAGAGGCGGTCCAGCGCCTTGCGGCTCTGGTCCAGCAGGGACTGGTTCCAGTCCAGCGGCTGGCGGTAGTGGGCGCTGAGCAGGGCCCAGCGGACCACCTCGCCCGGCATCGACTGGACCAGATCGTGCAGCAGCAGGACATTGCCGACCGATTTCGACATCTTCTCGGCGTCGACGGTCAGGAAGCCGTTGTGCATCCAGTAGCGGCTGTATTCGGCGTGCGGCGCGCCTTCGTGGGCGTGGCCGTGGGCGCAGACGCCCTGGGCGATCTCATTCTCATGGTGCGGAAACACCAGATCGATGCCGCCGCCATGGATGTCGATGGGCAGGCCCAGCGTCTCCTCGATCATGGCCGAGCATTCGATATGCCAGCCGGGACGGCCCGCGCCCCAAGGCGAGGGCCAGGACGGCTCGCCCTCCTTCGACGGCTTCCACAGGACGAAGTCGTGCGGGTTCTTCTTGTAGGGCGCCACCTCGACCCGGGCGCCGGCGATCATGTCGTCGAGATTGCGGCCCGACAGGCGGCCATAGGCCTCGTAGGACGAGACGTCGAACAGCACATGGCCCTCGGCGGCGTAGGCGCAGCCGTTGTCCATGATGGCCCCGATCTGGGCGACGATGGCCGCCATGTGGTCGGTGACGTGCGGGGCGATGTCGGGGGGGCTAACGTTCAACCGGGCCATGTCCTCGAGATAGGCGGCCTCGTAACGGGCGGTGACATCCCCGATCGGCACGCCTTCGCGGGCGGCTTTCGCATTGATCTTGTCGTCCACGTCGGTGACGTTGCGGGCGAAGACGACCTTGTCCGCGCCGTAGGTCCGGCGCAGCAGCCGGACCAGCACGTCGAACACCACCGGGGGGCGGGCGTTGCCGATATGGGCGTAGTCGTAGACCGTCGGGCCGCAGACATAGAGGGTCACCCGATCGGGGTCGCGCGGCGTGAACACGCGCTTTTCACGGTGCAGGGTGTCGTGGATTGTCAGCGACATGGGGCAGCAGGCGCCTTGAGTTTTCTTGCGGTACGGACGGGATCGCCCATATAGCCCGCTTGCCCCATACTCGACAGTATGTCGGCGGAGAATAAAGGGAGAGCGGCGCGCGTCCTTCCGGTGGCCATCGCCCCGGCGCTACTTCGCCGTTTCAGAGATCGAGAATGAGCGTCACCCCCGTCAAGCCTGTCCTGATCGGCGACAACGATGAATCCCGCCGCCCGTCGCGCGAGGAGGCCCTGAAGGCCGTCCGCACCCTGCTGGCCTGGGCCGGCGACGATCCGGACCGTCCGGGCCTGATCGACACGCCCAAGCGGGTGGTCGACGCCTATGGCGAATGGTTCGACGGCTACGACGCCGATGTCGGCAAGGAGCTGTCGCGCACCTTCGAGGACGTGCAGGGCTATGACGACATGGTGCTGCTGCGCGACATCGAGGTGGAGAGCCATTGCGAGCACCACATGGCCCCGTTCCTGGGCAAGGCCTATGTCGCCTACATCCCGAACGAGAAGGTGGTCGGCATCTCCAAGCTGGCGCGGGTGGTCGAGATTTTCTCGCGTCGCCTGCAGACCCAGGAAACCCTGACCCAGCTGATCGCCGAGGCCATCGAAACGCACCTGCAGCCCGCCGGCGTGGCCGTGCTGATCGACGCCGAGCATCAGTGCATGACCACTCGGGGCGTGCACCACCGTCATGTTTCCACCCTCACCACCCGGTTCACCGGCGCGTTCAAGTCCGACGCGGCGCTGAAGGACCGGTTCCTGAAGCTCGCCCAGGGGCGCTAAACCGGCTGAATCGGCTCGCCCGCGAAGCGTAAATCGAAGCTGGAGCCCTCGAGGGAACCGACTTCCACCTGAACCCGCTTTACAAGCCGGGCCGGGGACGCCAAGAGACGGTCCGAAGCTTTCAGCGTCGCTCGCCGCCTGTCGCGCCGGGCCTGATGGAGAACCAGTGCATGGGCGGTAAACTTTCCGGACCTGGTGGCGGCAAAGGCCACACCATTGAACAGAACGCCGACATCAACGTCACGCCGTTCGTCGACATCATGCTGGTGCTGCTGATCATCTTCATGGTCGCCGCGCCGATGGCGACCGTGTCGATCCGTCTCGACCTGCCGCCGGCGGTGCCGCCGCCCCCGGGCATGGAACAGAAGGATCCGGTCTACATCACCATCCAGGAAACCGGCTCGATCTTCATCGCCACCCAGCAGACCTCCATCGAAGGCCTGTCGGCCGACGTCTGCGCCGCCCTCGGCGGCGGCGACCCGGCGTGCAAGGAAGAGCGTGTGTTCGTGCGCGCCGATCCGGAAGTCACCTACAACCAGTTCATGGAAGTCATGAACGAACTGCAGGCCAAGGGCTTCTTCAAGGTCGGCCTGCTGAACGAAGACATCGAATAGGGCTTTCGCCCCGTTCGGAAAATCAGGGGCCGCGTCCGGCGAGGACGCGGCCTTTTTTGTTTGGGCGGTCGCGGTCGGAAAATAGAAGCGCGGCCCTTCTCCCCTCGGGGGAGAAGGTGGGCGGCGGAGCCGCCCGGATGAGGGGGATGTTCGTGCCAGGCTGGCTGGCGAGCGGACCGGAGCCGGCTCACCCCTCATCCGGCCCTCCGGGCCACCTTCTCCCCCAAGGGG
>CAZGPS010000295.1:0-3196 GCA_964527675.1 uncultured Brevundimonas sp.
ACCGCGCCGCCCATTCGACGAATTCCACGGTCCTGTCCGGCAGCCGCGGATCGTCCAGCACATGATCCACCGCCTTGAGCCGCCGGTTCGACCCCGTCGTCTCCCGCACCTCCGAGACGATCCCCCGCATCAGCCTCGGCCCCAGCGGCACGGCGACCTGATCGCCCCGCTCGAGCGCCATCGCCTCGGGGACCTCATAATCAAAGGCCTCCGGCACCGGCAGCGGAATGAGGACCGAGGCGACTTTCACCGACGGCTCCAAAAGGCTAGAAGCCCCGCCATGAAACTCTTCCTCGACACAGCCGACGTCGCCGTCATCAAGGACATGGTCCCCACCGGCATGGTGGACGGCGTCACCACCAATCCCTCGCTGATCGCCAAATCCGGTCGCAACATCGCCGAGGTCATCGCCGAAATCTGCGCCCTGGTCGAGGGCCCGATCTCGGCCGAGGCCGTGGCCACCGATTTCGAGACCATGGTCAAGGAGGGCGACAAGCTCGCCGCCATCGCCCCGAACGTGGTCGTGAAGCTGCCCCTGACGTGGGACGGGCTGCGCGCCGCCCGCGCCTTCGCCGACAAGGGGATCAAGACCAACGTCACCCTGTGCTTCTCGGCCGCCCAGGCCATGCTGGCCGCCAAGGCCGGCGCCACCTTCATTTCGCCCTTCGTCGGACGGCTGGAAGACCACGGCGCCGACGGCATCGGCCTGCTCGAGGAAATCCGCGTCCTCTATGACGTGCACGGCTTCGACACCCAAATTCTCGCCGCCAGCCTGCGCAACACCAGCCACGTCAGCGCCGCCGCCGTGGCCGGCGCCGACGCCGCGACCCTCCCCGCCGACGTTTTCAAGGCCCTGGTCAAGCACCCGTTAACCGACAAGGGGCTTGATGCCTTCCTCGCCGACTGGGGCAAGACCTGCCAGTCCATTCTCTAGTGCTGCCTCGAGGAGAGGTCTGTGAGCGTATCGCCTGACCTCTCCGCCGACGACGCCGGGCCCCACTGGCCGGACATCCGCGCCTGGCTGCAGGCCCACCCCCAGATCCTGCTCGACGACCGCTCGCTGCTGGAAGAGATCGGCCTCAAGCCGCACGGCCGCAACGTCGTCGAATTCGGCCGCGCCGCCCTGACCCGGCTCGAGGCCGCCGCCGAACGCGAGGCCGACGCCCGCAAGCGCATCGAGGCCATCGCCCGCGCCAATTTCGCCGCCCAGACCCAGACCCACGTCGCCGCCCTCGACCTGATGGAGGCGCGCAACCCCTCCGACCTCGCCCGCCGCCTCGACGCCGTGGCCCAGGGCCGGTTCGGCCTCGCCGGCGCCGCCATCGCCCTCGAGAAGCCCGGGGCCGTGCCGTTCGGCTGGAGATCGCTCGACCCCGCCGGCGTCGACAGCCTGCTCGGCGAGCACGGCCTGACCTGGCTGGGCCCCAATTTCGACGGCCTCAACCTGTTCGGCGCCCATGAGGACGAGGTGAAGTCCGTCGCCCTGATCCGCATGGCCCCGGTCTTCCCCGGCGAGGACGCCGGCGCCCGTCCCGCCCTCTGCGCCTTCGGCTCGCCGGAAGCGGACGGCTTCACCCCGACCATGGGCTGCGAACTGGTCGCCTTCATCGCCCGGGTGGTCGAGCGCACGGCCGAACGATGGCCCATTCTCAGCTGAGCGCCGACGAGGCGCTGGCCGCCTGGCTCGAACATCTGGCCCACGAGCGCCGCCTGTCGCCGCGCACCCTCGAGGCCTATGGCCACATCGGCCGTCAGTACCTCGCCTTCCTCCAGCGCCATCGCGGCGAGACGCCGGGCATCGCCGACCTCGGAACCGTCACCCCGGCCGAGCTGCGCGCCCACCTCGCCGAGCGGCGCTCCGGCGACCGGCCGCTGAACGCCCGCTCGATCAGCCAGACCCTGTCGGCCATCCGCACCTTCCACGGCTTTCTCGACCGCCGTTGCGGCGTGCCCGCGCCGCAACTCGCCCTCGTGCGCGGTCCGCGCGCCCGCCCGACCCTGCCGCGCCCCGTCACCGAGGATCAGGCCCGCGGCCTGATGCAGGAGCCGGAGGCCGATCCCGACGCCGAACCGTGGGAGGCCGCCCGAGACCGCGCCGTCCTGACCCTGCTTTACGGCTGCGGCCTGCGCATCTCCGAGGGCCTGTCCCTGACCCGCGCCGACGCCCCCCTGCCCGAAGCCCTGCGCATCACCGGCAAGGGCGGCAAGACCCGCCTGGCGCCGGTCCTGCCGGCGGTCCGCGACGCGATCGACGCCTATCTGGCCCTGCAGCCCTTCCCGCTGGCCCCCGGCGACGCCCTGTTCCGCGCCCGCCGCGGCGGCCCGCTCAGCCCGCGCCACGTCCAGGCCACGGTGCAGCGGCTGCGCGGCCGGCTCGGCCTGCCGGCCAGCGCCACGCCCCACGCCCTGCGCCACAGCTTCGCCACCCACCTGCTCGGCGCCGGCGCCGACCTGCGCTCGATCCAGGAACTGCTCGGCCACGCCAGCCTGTCGACGACCCAGAAATACACCGAGGTCGACGCCGCCCGCCTGCTCGACGCCTACGCCTCGGCCCATCCGAGGGCCTGACGCCGGAGTCGGATCAGGCCTGCATGGTCCAGCCGTCGACGCCCATGGCCGCCTGTTTGACGGCCTCCGAGCGGGTCGGGTGCGGATGGCAGATGCGGGCGATGTCCTCGCTGGAGCCGCCGAAGGCCATGGCCACGCAGGCCTCGCCGATCAGCTCGCCGGCCTGGGGGCCAAGAATGTGGACGCCGAGGATGCGGTCGGTGGTCGCGTCGGCCAGCACCTTGGCGAAGCCGTCGGTCTCGTGGTTGATCTTGGCCCGGCTGTTGGCGCTGAACGGGAATTTGCCGACCTTGTAGGCGACGCCGTCGGCCTTCAGCTGGTCCTCGGTCCGGCCGACCCAGGCCACTTCCGGCGTGGTGTAGACCACGCTCGGCACCAGGTTGTAGTCGACGTGCCCGGCCTTGCCGGCGATCAGCTCGATCACCGCCACCGCGTCCTCTTCCGCCTTGTGCGCCAGCATCGGCCCGTACGTCACGTCGCCGATGACCCAGACGCCGTCCGTCCCGGTGCGGAAATGGTCATTGGCGAGGAAGCCGCGCTTGTCGGTCTCGATCCCGACCGTCTCCAGCCCCAGCCCCTCGGTGTACGGACGCCGCCCGATGGCGACCAGCACGACATCGCCCTTCAG
>CAZGPS010000296.1:0-3180 GCA_964527675.1 uncultured Brevundimonas sp.
CGGCGACCTTGGGCGCCGTGGCGAACAGGGCCACGACCGGCGTCGGCGCGCCTTCGTAGACGTCGGGCGTCCACATGTGGAAGGGCGCGGCCGAGACCTTGAAGGCCAGGCCGCAGATCATGAACACCAGGCCGAAGATCAGGCCGGGCGAGGCGTTGGCGGCGGCGTATGCGGCGATCTCGTCGAAGCGCATCGAGCCGGTGAAGCCATAGACCAGGCTGGCGCCGTACAGCAGCAGGCCGGACGACAGGGCGCCCAGCACGAAATACTTCAGCCCCGCCTCGGAGGCCTTCAGGTCGTCGCGGTGGAAGGCGGCCAGCACATACAGGGCCAGCGAATGCAACTCGATGCCGACGTACAGCGAGATCAGATCGCCCGATGAGGCCATCATCCCCATGCCGGCCGAAGCCAGCACGATCAGGACGGGGTATTCGAAGCGGGCGATGCGCGTGCGCTTCATCCAGCCGTCACCCAGCACGATGGCTACGGCGCTGGACAGGAAGATCAGCGCCTTGCCGTAGACGGCCAGCGGATCGGCCACATAGGCGCCGTTGAAGGCCTGACCCAGCGGGCCGGTCACCGCCAGGGCCGTGGCCCCGAGCAGCAGCAGGATGGACAGCCCCGAGACCAGCCGGGCGCTCTTCTCGCCGACGAAGGCGCCGATCATCAGCAGCACGAGGCCGCCGACCGCGAGGGCGGCTTCCGGGGCCGAGAGCTGGAGGGCGGAAATCAGATCAGGCATCATGGTCTCACCCGCCGATCGCAAGTTGATAGGCGGAAGTCAGGGCCTCGACCGAGGCGGCGGTGTAATCCAGCACCAGACCGGGCTGAACGCCCAGCCACAGGGTGCCGATGATCAGCGGCGCGAAGATCAGCAGTTCGCGCCTGTCGACGTCGGTGATGGCCTTCAGCGCCGGATTGGTGATCTCGCCGAACATGACGTTGCGGTACAGCGTCAGGGCGTAGACCGCCGAGAAGATCACGCCCGAGGCGGCGAACAGGGCCGTCCAGGTCGAGACCTGGTAGACGCCGGTCATGGTCAGGATCTCGCCGATGAAGCCCGAGGTGCCCGGCAGGCCGACATTGGCCATGGTGAACATCAGGAAGATGGCCGCGAACCACGGCATCTTCGACGTCAGGCCGCCGTAGAAGGCGATCTCGCGGGTATGCATGCGGTCATAGACCACGCCGACGCAGAGGAAGAGCGCGCCCGAGATCAGGCCGTGACTCAGCATCTGGAAGACGGCGCCCTGCACGCCCTGGTCGTTGCCGGCGAAGATGCCCATGGTGACGAAGCCCATGTGCGCCACCGACGAATAGGCGATCAGCTTCTTCATGTCGGTCTGCCGGAAGGCGACCAGCGAGGTGTAGACGATGGCGATGGCCGACAGGGCGAAGACCAGCGGCGCGAACATCTGCGACGCCAGCGGGAACATCGGCAGGTTGAACAGGATGAAGCCGTAACCGCCCAGCTTCAGAAGGATGCCGGCAAGAATGACCGACCCCGCCGTCGGCGCCTGGACGTGGGCGTCGGGCAACCAGGTGTGCACGGGCCACATCGGCATCTTGACCGCGAATGAGGCGAAGAAGGCCAGCCAGAGCAAGGGCTGGGCATAGGCCGGGAAGGCGAATTCCTTCAGCGCGGGAATGCTGGTCGTGCCGGCCTCGGCCGCCATCCACAGCATGGCCAGCAGCATCAGGACGGACCCGAGCAGGGTGTAGAGGAAGAATTTGTAGGCGGCGTAGATCCGGTTGGCCCCGCCCCACACGCCGATGATGATGAACATCGGCACCAGCGTGCCTTCGAAGAAGATGTAGAACAGGAACAGGTCCAGCGAGGTGAACACGCCGATGACCAGCGTCTCCAGCACGAGGAAGGCGATCATATAGTCGACCACCCGCTCCCTGATCGTGGTCCAGCTGGCCAGGATGCACAGCGGCATCAGGAAGGCGGTCAGCAGCACGAACAGGATCGAAATCCCGTCGACGCCCATGTGGTACTGGGCCCCGGCGAACCAGTCGTACCGCTCGACGAATTGGTAGGTCGCCAGCTCCGGCTTGAACTGCATAACCAGAACGGCGGAGACCGCCAGGACGGCCATGGTCGTAATCAGCGCAATCCAGCGCGCCGCGCCGTCCGCCCGGCCCTTGTTGAGCAGGCCGGCCAGCAGGATCAGTCCCGCGCCGACCAGCGGCAGGAAGGTGACGACGCTGAGGATGAAGGGGATCTGGGGCAAGATCAGGCTCCCCACGCATAGATGGCGAAGGCGAGGAAACCGGCCACGCCGAGCAGCATCACGAACGCATAGTGGTAGACATAGCCGGACTGAAGCTTGCCCAGTCGGGCGGCGGATTTCAGCGAGGCCCAGGCCGCGCCGTTGGGGCCGAGGCCGTCGATGATCTTCACGTCGCCGATCTTCCAGAACAGGTCGCCGACGGCCTTGGCGCCGCGCATGAAGACGAAGTCATACAGCTCGTCGAAATACCATTTGTTGTAGAGGAACCGGTAGATCAGCCCGCCCCGCTCGGCCATGCGGCGCGCCATGCCCTCCTTGAGGACATAGAGCCAGAAGGCGGCGAAGGTCCCGATCAGCGTCAGCACCAGCGGCGACCACTTCACCCAGGTCGGCACCGCATGGCTGTCGTGCAGCACATGGTTGGACTCGGCGACGAAGATCGCCCCGCGCCAGAAGGCGTGCTCGTGATCGCCGATGAACCACGGCGCGAACACCAGACCCGCGGCGACGGCGCCGACGGACAGCAGCAACAGCGGAACCAGCATGATCCACGGGCTCTCGTGCGGCTTCAGCGGGCCGTGATGCGCGTGATCGTCGTGTGCATGATCGTCGGCGATCGGCTCGGAATGGGTTTCCAGCTGGGCGTGCGAGGCGTGATCGTCATGCGCATGGTCGTCATGATGCGCGTCCTTCCACACCGGCTTGTTGTGGAACGTCATGAACACCAGTCGCCACGAATAGTAGGCGGTCAGGCCGGCGGCGAGGATGCCGACCATGAAGGCGAACAGCCCCATGGCGCTGTGGCCGTTGGTGAACGAGGCGAAGGCGCTCTCGATGATCGAGTCCTTGGAATAGAAGCCCGCGAAACCGCCGACGCCGGGAATGCCAAGGCCGGTGATGGCGATGGTGCCGATGGTCATCACCGCATAGGTGACCGGCAGCA
>CAZGPS010000297.1:0-3177 GCA_964527675.1 uncultured Brevundimonas sp.
TCGAAGCGGTGCTGGAAATAGCCCTGGCCGCCCTCGGCGTTGGCGAAGTCGCGCAAGGTCGAACCGCCAGCGGCGATGGCGTCGTTGAGCACGTCGCGAACCCGGGCGGCGAGGGTTTCGAGGCGCGGCTTCGACACCTTGCCGGCCAGGGCGAGCGGCGAGATGCGGGCGCGGAACAGGGCTTCGGAGACGTAGATGTTGCCGAGGCCGGCCACGATGCGCTGGTCCAGCAGGCTGACCTTGATGGTCTGCTTCTTGCCGGCGAAGGCCTCGGCCAGATGGGCGCCGGAGAAGGCGTTGCCGAGCGGCTCGGGGCCGAGGCCGGCGAACCACGGGTGGGACTCGACGGCGTCGGTGGGAATCAGGCCCATGAAGCCGAAGCGGCGGGCGTCGGCGAAGCCGATGCGGGTGGTCGTCTTTCCGTTCACCGCGCACAGGCTGACGTGCTCGTGCTTGCCGGCCAGCGGCGCCGCCTCCTCGAACTCGCCGACCGCGTCGCCGTCGAGGGTGAAGCGGCCGGTCATGCCCAGATGGGTGACCCAGGTCTCGCCGGTCGACAGCGGCATCAGCAGATATTTGGCGCGGCGGTCGATGCGTTCCACGGTCGCTCCGTCGAGCCGCTCGGGGAAGCAGTCGGGGAAGGGGAAACGCAGGTCGGGCCGGTTCTGGCGCACGCGGGTCAGGCGCGCCCCGGTCAGAACGGGCTCAAGGCCGCGACGGACGGTTTCGACCTCGGGAAGTTCGGGCATGGATGAGGTTTAGGACGGTGGATGGTGGCTGGCGAGGGGGATGGAGCCCCCTCTAGCCACTGAGGCCGTTTCCGGCTTACCTCCGGACAACGGGGAGAAGGCGACAATGACGGACACCGCTGCGAAGGCGCCGACGGGCGTGGTCAAGCGTATCGAACTGACGCTGCGGGCGCTGGTGCTGGGCTGTCTGCTGGCGGTCGTGTTCACCGCCGCCAACACCTATCTGGGCCTCAAGGTCGGTCTGACCTTCGCCTCGGCCATTCCGGCGGCGGTCATCTCCATGGCCATCCTGCGGATGTTCAAGGATTCGACCATCTGGGAAAACATGACCGTCCAGACCGTGGCCTCGGTCGGCGGGGCCATGAGCTCGATCATCTTCGTCCTGCCCGGCCTGGTGATGGTCGGCTGGTGGCTGGAGTTTCCGTTCTGGGAGTCGGTGCTGATCTGCGTCTTCGGCGGCGTGCTGGGGGTGACCTTCTCCATCCCGCTGCGTCGGGCCCTCGTGGTCGAGGCGAACCTGCCCTACCCGGAAGGCGTGGCCGCGGCGGAGGTTCTGACAGTGGGTTCGCCCGGGGCGGAGCAGACCGAAAGCGCGGTGCGGGAGAACGCCTCCGGGCTTTGGGTGGTGATCACCGGGGCGGTGGTTTCGGCCGGCTACGCCCTGCTGGTCGCCGGACGGGTGTTCGCGGCCGAGGCGGCGCGGTTCATCAAACTGCCGACGGCGCTGGGCGGCGGGGCCACGGGCCTGGGCTTCAGCATGCAGTTCGCCCTGCTGGGGGCCGGCCATCTGATCGGTCTGGCGGTCGGCCTGGCCCAGTTGTTCGGCCTTATCCTGGCCTGGGGGATCGCGGTGCCGATCCTGACCGCGCCGGACACCATCGCCTGGATGACCGCCAACGGCATTCCCTCGATCGCCGCGGGCGTCCCGGCGGAAGCGCCGGCGGAGGAGCTGGCTGGCACTGTCTGGGGCCGCGAGGTGCGGCTGATGGGCGCCGGCGTCATCGGCGTCGCCGCCATCTGGACCCTGATCAAATTGGCCGGCCCGTTGATCGGCGGCCTGACCTCGGCGCTGGCCGCCAACCGCCGCCGTCAGGGCGGCGAGACGCTGGATCGCACCGAACAGGACATTCCGATCAATATCGTCGCCGGCCTGTCGGTCGCCTGCCTCGTGGGCATCGGCGGCCTGCTGGCCTGGTTCGCCCAGGGCAATCCGACGCTGGCGGGGTCGACCGCCCTGCTGGTCGGCGGCGGCCTCATCTATGTGATCTTCATCGGCTTCGCCGTGGCGGCGATCTGCGGCTATATGGCCGGGCTGATCGGCTCGTCGAACAGCCCGGTGTCGGGCGTCGGCATCCTGGCCATCGTCATCGCCTCGGTGCTGATGCTGGGCGTGCTGGCGCTGGCGGGGCTGCCGGCCGATCCGTCGGTGATCGCCTTCGCCCTGATCGTCACGGCGGTGGTTTTCGCCGTCGCCGTCATCGCCAACGACAACCTGCAGGACCTGAAGACCGGCCAGCTGGTGCAGGCGACGCCGTGGCGGCAGCAGACCGCCCTGATCGTCGGCGTCGTTGCCGGCGCCCTGGTCATTCCGCTGATCCTCAACCTGCTGAACAAGGCCTTTGGCTTCGCCGGGGGACCGGCCGGCATCGCCGACGAGCCGCTGGCGGCGCCCCAGGCGACGCTGATCTCGGCCCTCGCCCGCGGCGTCATCGGCGGCGACCTGCGCTGGGACCTGATCGGGCTGGGCGCGGCGATCGGCGTGGTCATCATCGTGCTCGACGCCGCGTTGAACGGCGCGACCAAGGGCAGGATGAAACTGCCGCCGCTGGCGGTCGGCATCGGCTTCTACCTGCCGGCCGCGGTGACCACCATGCTGGTGATCGGGGCGATCTGCGGCTGGATCTACGACAAGGCGATCAAGACCACCCGGTTCGCCGACGTCGGCCGCCGCATGGGCGTGCTGCTGGCCTCCGGCCTGATCGTCGGCGAGAGCCTGTTCCTCGTGATGACGGCGGGCGTGATCGTCTCCACCAACAACGACGCGCCCTTCGCCATGCTGCCCGACGGCTCGACCTGGCCGGCGATGCTGGCGGGGCTGACGACTTTCGTCGTTCTGACCTTCATTCTCTACAGCTGGGTGAGGAGCCGCTCGGCCAGGGTCTGATCCCGCCCTCAGCTCGCCGCTTTCATCGGCGATAACCACCGTTGTTACGCCAGTGCGTGTTTCTCGCGCACTGGCGTTTCCGCGTTCGCCCCTGTAAGAGGCGCGCGCTCCCCGCACCGTCGCCCACACCCAGCGGCCCGCCCCAACGATTTGCCCGGGTCGGCCGCCTTGCACGTCTGATAGTCAAATGAATCTGCGCAACGCCGCCATCATCGCCCACGTCGACCACGGCAAGACCACCCTGGTGGACCCGCTCCTGGCCCA
>CAZGPS010000298.1:0-3167 GCA_964527675.1 uncultured Brevundimonas sp.
CAGGGCCAGATGGACCGCTGGAACATCGTCACCACGCTCAACTACCTCGACCACGACGTCGAGGCCGGCATCGTCGCCGCCAAGGTGCCCGAGTGGAACAACGCCGAGGGCCAGCGCCGCATCGCCGCCATGGTCCGCGTCGCCGACATGACCCGCAACGCCTTCATGAACGGCGACATCTCGACGGTGATGAGCCCGCGGACGGTGATCACCTGGGCCCAGAACGCGATCATCTTCGCGGGGGATGTGGGTCTGGCCTTCCGGCTGACCTTCCTCAACAAGTGCGATGAGCTGGAGCGGCCGACGATCGCGGAGTTCTATCAGCGCGCGTTCGGGGAGGATCTGCCCGAGGCGGCGACGCGGGTGAAGGTGGGTTAGGTCGTAGAGCCGAAAATCGGATCAAGCTCTTCCTTTGAGAACAAAGACTGGTCGCTCGCAGGAATTTGCGGAAGCTTTGTCGCAACTGCATCCGCAAGCTTTTTGCACCGAACTTCCATCACTTTGATGCTGGCGGCCGTCGCTCCAAGGTATGCAGCGTAGCCGGGCGCTTGGTCGTCAGCGCCGGCCAACGTCCTATGCATCTTGGACATCACCGTGAGCATCGCCCGGGCGTTCTCAAAGGCGCCCATCACTGTAAGGTCACCGCTCTCATGGATCGGTAGCCGGTTCATCTGCTCGTACAAATCTTGGATGAAACCGCCACCTTCCAGTTTCCAAAAGGCGGTCGTCGCTTCCTCTCCAAGGCTTTGGCTCGACTTAGCCGCAATATTCTGGACGCCATGGATCATCATATAGGCGGCGGTGATGACTGCCGTTCGGGCTTCCGCATCTCGCCGTCTTTGGAGGGCGTTGGCGTTCAGCGCTATCCACAACGCACCAGCAACCGCTGCTACGGTCCCAACGGCCTGAACCCAACTGGCTAACCCGATCGGGCCGCCCAGCCAAGCGAGCGTTGCCGTCCATCGAAGGACCGCGACGACGCCAAGTACCACCATGCAGCCCAAGGCGCCGCCTAAGGCCGGGCGGATGAAGGACCTCAACTTCACGCCGCCCTCGGCGTAATCATCTCCAACGCCGCCCCCATCTTCCGCCGCTGCTCCAGCAGATCGTGGTCGATCTGCAGTCCGAGAAAGAACCCCGCGCTCAGCCCCCAGTAGCGGGTCAGGCGCAGGTCGGTGTCGGCGGTCACCGCCCGCTTGCCCAGCACGATCTCGTTGATCCGGCGCGGCGGAACGCCGATGACGTTGGCCAAGGCGGTCTGGCTCATGCCCAGAGGCTTGAGAAAATCCTCCATCAGGACATCGCCCGGGGTCGGGTTCTTCAGCCAGTCGTCGGGATGCGCGTTGGACATTCGTCCAAACTAGCCCTTCTCCCCTTGCGGGAGAAGGTGGCCGAGCGGAGCGAGGTCGGATGAGGGGTCGCGCCGGCGGGTCCTCTTGGCGGTCCACCGGCGGTCGATAAACTCGCGCCGCCGGTGAGACCCCTCATCCGTCAGCCCTGCGGGCTGCCACCTTCTCCCGCAAGGGGAGAAGGGCTCGGGATCAGCCCTCGACAAACGGCGCTGAGGGTGTCTTTTTGTAACCTGTGGACGAGTGGCTCACACAACGTGTGAAAGAAATGCGCCGAGAGCCGGTGCTCTATGAGCGCCGTTTGTGGAAACTGCTGCGCGACCGGCGGCTGGGCACGCTGAAGTTCCGGCGGCAGTTCAAGTTCGAAGACGGACCCTACATCGTCGATTTCATCTGCTTCCGTCACCGCCTCATCGTCGAGGCCGACGGACCTCATCACGAGGATCGCGCACAGGACGCCGCCCGGGACGATTGGCTGCGCGGTCAGGGCTTCCGGGTGCTGAGGTTTCCGAACCAACAGATCGAGAACCACGGCGAGCAGGTCGTTGCCACGATCCTCGCCGCAGCGGACGCCAGGGTAATCCGGGACTGATCGCCGCCGCCGGCGCGACCCCTCTTCCGACCTCGCCGCGCTCGGCCACCTTCTCCCGCAGGGGGAGAAGGATCAGCTCTTCCCGTTCCGCCACGCCCCCGCCGCCATCTCCCGCGCCGTCTCCCGCACCCCCTCCGGCCACCCCTCGACCGCCGCGTCGAACGCCGTCCAGTCGCCGGCGAACAGCATCCGCGTCGCCTCTTCATAGCCCGGCAGATCCCCCGCCATCGCCGTCATGAAGCGATAGGCCCTCTCCTTCGCCCGCCGCGCCCCTTCCGGTCCCTCGCCCGCCTTCATCTGCGCCTCGACCAGCTTTCTCAGCGCCACGGAGGCTCCGCCCGGCTGCGCCGCCAGCCAGTCCCAGTGGCGCGGCAGCAGCGTCACCTCGCGCGCCGTCACCCCCAGCTTCGGCCGCCCCGGCCCGCGCGTCTCCGGCGCCAGCGCCGGCCCCAGCCGGGCCAGAGCCTCCCCCACGCTGCCGCGCAGGTCGAGGTCGATCACCCGGCCGTCGACGAGGTCGAACACCAGCGGCCCCTTCCCCGCCGCGGCGGCGGCGTGGAGGACGGGCAACGCCCGGTCCAGCCGGTCGCGGGCGATCCGTTCGGCGCCGACGAAGGCGACCACGGGCAGGTCGGACGAAACAGACATGAAAAGCTCCAGGGCGGCGCGACCTACGACCGATTTTGACGCAGCGCGCCTCTACAATCCCCTCTCGGCGCGAGCGGGAGGGGGAGATGGAGACGAGCCGGACGAAACGGACTCTACGGACGATGTTTTTGATTTTTACCCGGGTAAAACCTGCCGGTCAATATTACCCGGGTAAAACTATCCGCGCGCCACTGTCGCAGGCCCGGAACTCCCGTCACGGCCATGCGCTATCCCGACAGCCCTCCCCCACCCGCATCGAAGGAACTCCCCATGACCGACCAACGCATCGAAGGCGCCGCCACCGAGCTCGAGGGCAAGGTCCAGACCGGCCTCGGCCGCCTGACCGGCGACAGCAAGCTGCAGATCGACGGCAAGCTCAACGAGGTCAAGGGCAAGGCGCTCGACGCCTATGGCCGGGTCATCGACGGCCTCGACGGCCTCGTCGAGAAGGCCCCCGCCCAGTATCAGGACAAGGCCCGCCAGGGGCTCGACTTCGCCCGCCGCAAGCCGCTGCTGACCACCGGCATCGTCGCCGGCCTGGCCGTGCTGCTCGGCGGCCTCGGCCGCCGCCGCTAGGC
>CAZGPS010000299.1:0-3141 GCA_964527675.1 uncultured Brevundimonas sp.
GGACGGGATGCAGCCGACGTTCAGGCAGGTGCCGCCGAGGCCGTCTCCGCCGTCGACCAGCACGGTGTCGAGGCCCAGCTGGCCGCAGCGGATGCCGGCGACATAGCCGCCCGTGCCGGCGCCGATGATGAGGACTTTGGTTTTGATCTGCTGCATTTCGCTCGCTCGCCAATCTGACCCCTCTCCCTGGGGGAGAGGGAGGGGCCCGCCCGGCGTCGCCGGGTGGGAGGGTGAGGGGGTACGGCGCCAGGGTCATTGGGCGCCGTAACCCCTCATCCGACGGGGCTCCGCCCCGCCACCTTCTCCCTAAGGGAGAAGGAAAGACACGTTCACCCCATCCTCAACGTCGCCGGATGCTCCAGCAGCCCCTTGATCCGCTGCACGAAGACCGCCGCGTCATGGCCGTCGACGATGCGGTGATCGAAGCTGGAGGACAGGTTCATCATCTTGCGCACGACCATCTGGCCGTCCTTGACCACCACCCGCTCGGCGATCTTGTTGGGGCCGACGATGGCGACCTCGGGGTGGTTGATGATCGGGGTGTGGATGACCCCGCCCAGCGTGCCCAGCGAGGTGATGGTGATGGTCGAGCCGGTCAGTTCGTCGCGCTTGGCCGAGCCGTCCTTGGCCGCGCCCGAGACGCGGGCGATCTCCAGCGCCGTGGCCCAGGGGTCGAGGGATTCGGCGTGGCGGACCACCGGGACCATCAGGCCGTTGGGGGTCTGGGCGGCGATGCCGATATGGACCGCGGCGTGGGTGGTCAGGACCCCGGCCTCGTCATCGTAGTGCGAGTTGATGGTCGGCTGGTCGCGCAGGGCCACGACCATGGCGCGGGCGATGAAGGGCAGGACGTTGAGCTTGGGCTGGTCCTTGGCCTTGTTGGCGTTGAGGTGGGCGCGGAGCTCTTCCAGCGCGGTGACGTCGATCTCCTCCACATAGGTGATGTGGGGGATGCGGCGGACGCTCTCGGCCATCTTCTCCGCGATCTTGCGGCGGACGCCGATGATGCGGGTGACGGTGGTTCCTTCGGCCCGGGCGTAGGCGGAAGAGGCCGATGCTCCGGGTGCGGACGGTGTGTCGCCGCCGGAGGCGACGTAAGCGTCAAGGTCGGTGTGTTCGATGCGGCCGGCCGGGCCGGAACCGGGCACGAACTGCAGCTCGACGCCGAGGTCGCGGGCGCGGTTGCGCACGGCCGGGGAGGCGAGCGGGCGCTGGTCGCGGGCGGAGAGTCGCGCTTCCGAGCCCCTCCCCCTTGATGGGGGAGGGGTTGGGGTGGGGGTGACGGTGGTAGACGGTTTCTTGCTGACGGACGGAACCGGAGCGGTTTCGGCGACGGCGGGCTTTTCGGGGGCCCTGTCACCCCCATCCCCAACCCTTCCCCCATCAAGGGGGAAGGGAGTCGATGCCGCAGACACATTGCCCTTGCCCTCGACCTGGAAGCTGACCAGCGGCCCGCCGACCGCGAGTTGCTGGCCCGCTTCGCCGTGCAGGGCGACGACGGTCCCCGCGACGGGCGAGGTCAGCTCGACCGTGGCCTTGTCGGTCATGATGTCGGCGACGATCTGGTCCTCGGCGACCGTGTCGCCGACCTTGATGTGCCAGCCGACCAGTTCGGCCTCGGCTGTGCCTTCGCCGACGTCGGGGAGCTTGAAGACGAAATTGCCTTGAGCAGAGCCCTCCCCCTGGAGGGGGGAGGGTTGGGTGCGGGTGGAGGGGGCGGGTTCAGGCGCGGTGTTCGCCGCGGAAGGCTGAGCGGCGGCTGAGGCGCCTCCACCCTCACCCCCGGCCCCTCTCCCCTCGAGGGAGAGGGGGGCGGAGTTCCCCGCCCCCTCGACCTCGAACTCCACCAGCGGCGAGCCGACGGCCAGTTGCTGGCCGGGCTCGCCGTGGGCGGCCAGGACCTTGCCGGCGACCGGGCTAGTCAGTTCGACCGTGGCCTTGTCGGTCATGATGTCGGCGATGATCTGGTCCTCGGCGACCGTGTCGCCGACCTTCACATGCCAGGCGACCAGTTCGGCCTCGGCGGTGCCTTCGCCCACGTCGGGCAGTTTAAAGACGTAGCGGCCCATCCTAGCGCCCTCCGGTCATGACGGCTTTCAGGGCCGTGGCGACCCGTTCGGGTCCCGGGAAATATTCCCACTCGAAGGCGTGCGGATAGGGGGTGTCCCAGCCGGCCACCCGCGCGATCGGCGCCTCGAGGTGGTAGAAGCAGCGCTCCTGGACGAGGGCGCTGAGCTCCGCTCCGAACCCGGAGGTTTTCGGCGCCTCATGGACGATGACGCAGCGGCCGGTCTTCTTGACCGAGGCCTCGATGGTCTCGATGTCCAGCGGCACGAGGGTGCGCAGGTCGATGACCTCGGCGTCGACGCCGGCGTGTTCGGCGCCGGCCAGCGAGACCCAGACCATGGTGCCGTAAGCCAGAATGGTGACGTCGGCGCCCTCGCGCATGATGCGGGCCTTGCCGATCGGCTCGACATATTTGCCGGTCGGGACCTGGGCCAGGTCCTGGGCCTTCCACGGGCTGACCGGCTTCTGGTGCCAGCCGTCGAAGGGGCCGTTGTAGAGGCGTTTGGGCTCGAAGAAGATGACCGGGTCGTCGTCCTCGATGGCCGCGGTCAGCAGGCCCTTGGCGTCATAGGGGTTGGACGGGATGACGACCTTGAGGCCGGCGATGTGAGTGAACAGGCTCTCGGGGCTCTGTGAGTGGGTCTGGCCGCCGAAGATGCCGCCGCCGTAGGGGCTGCGGATGGTGATCGGCGATGTGAACTGGCCGGCCGAGCGGTAGCGCAGCTTGGCGGCTTCCGAGACGATCTGGTCGTAGGCGGGATAGATGTAGTCGGCGAACTGGATCTCGACCACCGGGCGCAGGCCATAGGCGCCCATGCCGATGGCGGCGGCGACGATGCCGCATTCGCTGATCGGGGCGTCGAAGCTGCGGGTCAGGCCGTGCTTCTGCTGCAGCTGGTCTGTGACGCGGAAGACGCCGCCGAAATAGCCCGCGTCCTCGCCGAAGCTGAGGACGTTGGGGTCCTCGGCCATCTTGACGTGCAGGGCCGAGTTCAGCGCCTGGATCATATTCATCGGCATGACGGCGGCGGCGGTCGGGCCTTCGGACTTCGGGGCGTTGTTCTGGTCGACCAT
>CAZGPS010000300.1:0-3112 GCA_964527675.1 uncultured Brevundimonas sp.
GATCGACAGGGCCTGCACCCCGAGCTGTTGCTTGGTTTGCAGCGCTTGCAGTCGGGCGCTTTCCTTGGCCAGGTCGGCGTCCACGAGGTTGCCGACGCCGGATTCCAGGGCGTCCTGGAGCTTGCCGACGAAGGTCGCGTGGGTGGCGAAGGCCTTGGAGCTGGTGCCCAGCTTGGCCAACTTGCCCGAGACGCTCGCGATCGCGGAATCCACGGCCGTAAGGGCGGCGGTGGCCGTGGTCGTGGAGGTCAGGACGCTGGCGCTGATCGACAGAGCCGCCAGCGACATCGTCTGGCTCGCGGCGTCGATGGTCGAGGAACCGGCGGCGTTGGCCAGGGCCTTGAAGCCGCCGGTGGCGGTGCCGTCCAGCAGGTTCACGCCGTTGAAGCTGGCGTTCGCCACGACGGTCCCGATCTGATCGCGGATCGAGACGAAGTCCGCGGCCAGGGCGGCCCGGGCATCCGTGGTCAGCGAGGTGTCCTTGGCGGCGAGGGCCTTTTCCTTCATCTGGAGAAGCAGGTCAGAGACCGACTCACCAGCCGAAAGAGCGACGTCCACCGACGACTGACCGCGATTCAGGCTGTCCTTGACGGCGTTCAGCGCACCCATCTCGGCGCGTTGCCCCTGGGCGATAGCCCAGATAGCCCCGTTGTCCTTGGCCGAGGCGATGTTTTTGCCGGTGCTGATGCGGTTTTGAACCTGCGTCAGGTCCTTGTTGGTGACCTGCAGGTTCTGAAGGGCGATCATTGCGCCCACGTTCGTGTTAACGCTGTTCAGCGCCATGACGATAGTCCTTGTTTCAAGGTGTCCGACGCCATTTTGGCTGCCGGGAGCATTTTGCTCGGAGCGGTACGCAGCAAGGACGGGACCAGTTGCGGATCCGTCATGCCAAGGCCCCCGCCCTTGTTTTTGCTGCGTTAGTTTCTGTTAAGTACGTCGGTCGCCCGGCAAATCCTGCCGGGGCCCCGGCAAGACTTGCCGGACGGACCGGCAGAAAGCGCCGGGCGCCTCAGGGGACCGTCCCGGAGCGCCAGTGATCCTGCAGCGCCCGCTCGGCGAGCAGGGTCTCCACCGCCAGGGCGCGCGCCGCATCGCATTCCGCCAGCCGGAGGCCCCGGGCCATAAAGACGGCCTCAAGATCCGCCGAGGTCGCCCTCTCCGGCAACCGGTCCAGTCGGCAAGGCGTGGTCGCGGTCGACGGCAGGTTCAGCCGGGGCGGCGGTGCAGATGCCGGGGGCGATGCGGCACAGCTCGCGATCATGCCCGGCAAGACGAGCGGCGCGAGCGGGATCCAGAAGGTCTTCAGCGTCATGGGCGTTCCTCGCTTCGGTCTGGGCCCGGATCGTGGCTCGGGTGAGCTCAAGGGCCTGTCGTTGATGGATTTCGAGACGGCGTTCCTGCGCGGCCGAACCTTCACCTTCGAGCCGGCGAGCGGCGGCGTCGGCCTCGGCCGTCGCGGCGCGCTCCTCGGCCGCCTCAAGGCGGCGACCCGCACGGTCGAACGGGTCCCAGCGGAACCCAAGCGCCTGGACCAGACCGGCGAGGACCACGAGGGTGGCGACAATCGCGAGGCCCCAGCCGACCGGCTTCAGGAACGGAACGACGGGCGGAGTCACGGGAACACCTTCCGGTCGAGCTCGAAATGCGGCCCGTCGCGCAGCTTCGGCCAATCGCCGCCCCATACGATCGCCGTGCCCTGACGGACGGCGGCGGCCTTGAAGGCGGCGGCGATGCGCGGATAGAGCGGCCAATCCCAGCGCACCTGACCCTCGATCAAGGCGGCGACGTCGATGGCGTGGCCGGTCAGGTGACGCGAATGCCGGGTCCGGCTGGCTCCGGCCCGGACCAGGGCGGCCTGGCGCTGCGGGGTTCTCAGGCCCTCGGTCACCATGAAATCGACCGGGCTGAGCGCGATGGCCTCGCGCGCCAAAGCGACCAGACGGGGATGGACCCCCTCCAGCCGCCTCATCGACCGTTCGGAGAGACGGAACCCCATCACCGCTCCTCCCGGCCGGGCCGAAGCGTGCGCAGGCTGGCGATCAGCTGCTGCGCCGTCGGGGCCACCAGATAGAGGATCATTGTCAGAGCCAGCAGCGCCATAAGGCCCCTGGCCAGCGGCAGCGCGGCCTCGGGCGGGGTCAGGACGATGAGGCGATCCAGCAGCAGCCAGGCGCCGCCGCTGGTGGCGAACACATACACGCGGCGCCACAGCCACCGGCCCTCGGCCAGCGGCGAAGGGGCGGACGGATCGACCGGAGGGCTCATCGGTCGTCCTCCCGCTCGTCGACGGGGCGTCCGCCGCGCGGGCGATCCGCGCCCGTCTGGGTGAAAAGGTCGTCCTCGGACATCCGATCGGGCGAATCCCAGGCTTCGAGGTCCAGCAGGACCGACTCGGGGTCATTGCGGTATCGGGCCATGGCGTTCATCCCACCGCGACCAGCCAGACGCGGCCGTTGGCCCCGGGTCCGCCGGCGCCGCCGGCTGTCTGTCCCGCACCCCCGCCCCCGCCGCCGCCGCCGGCCGGACCGCCGCCGCCGCCATCTTGACCAGGCCCGCTCGCCGCTGCTCCGCCGCCTCCGCCGCCGCCGCCCGCCCAGTGAAGCGCCGGGCAGGGCGAAGCTTCGCCCCACCCGCCGGCGCCGGAGCCACCGGGTCCGCCGGACGCCTTGACGGCCAACGGAGAGCCATCACCTCCGGCTCCACCCGGGCGCGCCACGTTCGAACCGTCCAGGCCGCCCCCGGCCCCACCCCCGCCGGGCGCCTCCGGTTGATCCAGGCTCCTGCCCGCGCCGCCGGCCTGGCTGACGCTGGACGCCCCGCCTGCGTTTGAGGCGGGCGCACCGACTCCGACCCCGGGATCGCCGGCGCCGCCGCCCGAGGCGCCGCTCAAGCCCCCGCCGCCGCCCGTCGCCGTCAGAAGGGCCGTCTCACCCAGATAGACGCCGGATGCGGCGCCGCCGGCCCCGTGTGTCGCGGCGCCGCCCGCGCCTCCCGCGCCGACCACCACGGTCAGTCCGGAGGCCAGTTGATCGGCCGGCCAGATCGCGCGGCTGACGCCCGCTGCGCCGCCGCCGCCGCCGGGGCGCGCGCCGGAGAGGCCGAACGCCCCGGC
>CAZGPS010000301.1:0-3097 GCA_964527675.1 uncultured Brevundimonas sp.
GCGCATCTCGGTCTCGAAACGCAGCGAGCCGACGCAGGCGGACAGCCAGCGGGCGGCGGCGCGCTTGTTGGCCGTGCCGGTGACATTCTCGCACAGCCGGGTCAGGGCCTCGGCCTCGCACAGCACGGTGGTGCAGGGTTTCACATAGGCGGCGACGAAATCCGCGGTGACGAGGGCCTTGGAGCGTTCGTTGAAGGCGGTCTGAACCTCCTCGAGGGTGAGCAGCCGCCCGGCTGTCGCCGTCAGGGTCATGGCGAGGGTGCGCAGGATCTCGATTTCGCCGGCGGCGTCATTCGGGCGCAGGCGACGCGGGCTCATCAGTTCCCGCACGACCATCCGCGCCAGGGCGGCCGACAGCAGGGGGAATTGGCGCGCCGCCACCCGTTCGCCCAGCCGCGCCGCCGGCCCCTCGACCACCGGCACATGGAGCGCCAGCCGGGGGTCCTGATTGATCAGGGCGGCGACCTCGCGCGGGGCGACCATGCGCACCACGGCGGCGAGCGAGGCGCCCTGGTCGAGCCCGGGGCCGAGCACTTCGGCGAGATTGGTCCGCGCCGCGAACATCTCGCACATGATCTGTTCGACGGCGACCATGACCATGGCGTGGGGCGGACCTTCCATCGGCGCCCGATCGGCCAGATCCATCAGGCGATCGATCCGGGCCCGGCCGCCGCGTACGCCTGTCAGGGCGCGTGAGATGACGCCGCCCATGATGAAGGCGCGCTCGGGCTTGCCGGCGAGACGATGGGCCAGATCGGCAAGGGAATGGTTTTCGAGATCGGGGAACTGGTCGCGGCGGCCGGCGAGCAGCAGACGCTCAATCGTCCGTTCGGCCAGTTTCTGGTAGTGACGCACCAGATCATGCACCGGCTGGCCGACGGCCTGACTCTCGGGCACGGCGACCTTCTGGATGGCGTGCTGCAATTCGACGCCGGAGGCCTCGAGCTTCTCGGCCAGATCGGGCCGGTGCAGCAGTTCGAAGGCGGTGACGCCCTGGCGGTTGAGCCAGTCCTCGAGCACGCGACCGACCACTTCCCGCGCCGTCGGGGCGTACATGTCCTGGGGCGAACCGCAGCGGGGCGCGCCGTCTTCGTCGGCCATCACCCGCTTGCGGGCCACCTCGGGGGCGCCGCGCGTCAGCACGGTGACGCTGTTGAACTCCATGGTGTCGGGATCGAGCGTCTCCTTGGTGACCCGGACGGCGGCCGCCTGTTTGTCGGCCAGCAGGTCCTCGGCCATCTGGACCGCGTGGGCGCGGTCTTCCGTCGCCACCTGGAGGCTCCAGGGCGCGGGCGCGGTCTTGCGGACATAGACTTCGTAGTGGACGGGGCCGGCCATAAATCGCTCGTACAGATGAGCTGGCACCATGGCGCCAAGGCTTTAAGGCCGGGTTTCATTGCGCATTCAGGCGCAGCGGCCCATTTTAGCGCCCTAATCTCACCCAGTTGATCTAGAACGGTTACGCTTGCCGCGCGTTGAGTGCGGGAACGGTAAGCCTGCAAGGAGAGCGCCTTGGCGAACATCACCCTGGTCGACGACGACGAAAACATCGTGGCGTCCGTCTCGCTGGCGCTGGAAAGCCATGGCCACAAGGTCACCGCCTGGCATGACGGCGCATCGGGGCTGGAGGCGCTTGAGTCGAATCCGCCGGACCTCGCCATCCTCGATGTGAAGATGCCGCGGATGGACGGCATGGAGGTGCTGCGCCGCCTGCGTCAGACCTCGCAGATTCCCGTGATCATGCTGACGTCGAAGGACGAGGAAATTGACGAGATCCTCGGCTTCAACCTCGGCGCCGACGACTACATCCACAAGCCCTTCAGCCAGCGGCTGCTGATCGAGCGGGTCAAGGCCCTGCTGCGGCGCACCGGCGCGGACGGCGGCGAGCCAGAGCCTTCGGGCGAAGGTTCGACCAAGGCCATCAAGCGCGGCAAGCTGTCGATGGACCCGGCCCGTCACGAGAGCACCTGGGACGGCAAGCCGGTCAAGCTGACGGTGACCGAATTCCTGCTGCTTCAGGCCCTGGCCCAGCGGCCCGGCTTCGTGAAGAGCCGCGACAATCTGATGGACGCCGCCTACGACGATCAGGTCTATGTCGATGACCGCACCATCGACAGCCACGTCAAGCGGATGCGAAAGAAGTTCCGGGTGGTCGACCCCGAGTTCGACGCCATCGAGACCCTGTATGGCGTCGGATACCGCTATCGCGAAAGCTGAGCCGGCCGACCCGGCCGACGACGACCGCCCGCGCCGCCCCCGGCGGTTCGGCGGCTCGCGGCTGGGCGGCTTCATCCTCGCCCTCAACCTGCTCAGCCTGCTGATCCTGTTCGTCGGGGCGCTGGCGCTGAACGAATGGACGCGAGGCCTGATCGAGGCGCGTCAGGAGACGCTGAAGTCACAGGCCGAACTGCTGGTGCAGGTGCTGGGCGAGCCGCAGATCGGCGTCACCCGCGGCGAGCCGACGCCCTATCTCGATTCGATCGAGGCGAGCCGCTGGCTGCGGGATAATTTCATTCCGGAAGGACAGCGGGCGCGGCTGTTCGACGTCGACGGCATCCTCGTCGCCGACAGCTATACCGTGACCGAGGCCATTCCGGGCGAGCCCCTGCCCCCCGCCCTGCCGGCGGGCAGCCCCCCCCCGGCGCCGGAACCGGAGCAGACGGAGCGCGACGCCCGCGAACTGGAGCGCGCCCGGGCCGCCCTCGCCGAGGAGGTCGAGACGGCTCTGGAGGGCCGATCCTCGGCGACACTGCGGCCCTCTGAAAGCGGAGACCGCGTGGTGTCCGTGTCGATTCCGGTGCGCCATGTCGAACAGGTGCTGGGCGTGCTGACGCTGGAGGCCGGCGACGTCGACGAGACCCTGGCGGCGCAGCGGCTGGCGCTGATGCCGTTCGCCCTGGTGGCCTTGTTCGTGAACCTGCTGGGCTCCCTGTTGCTGCACCTGTTCGTGGCGCGGCCGGTGATGCGGCTGTCGGCGGCGGCGGACGCCGTGCGGCTGCAGCGGGCGCGGGCCATATCCCTGCCCGATCTCGACGGCCGCAGGGACGAGATCGGCGACCTGGCCCGGTCGCTGGAGACCATGACCGAGACCCTGTCG
>CAZGPS010000302.1:0-3062 GCA_964527675.1 uncultured Brevundimonas sp.
CGGCTGGCCCCAGGCGGCGTATTCCATGCCGCGCGCGCCCTCGCGGGTGATGGTGTTGGGATACGTCCGGCGCAGGCCGGTGTCCTTGACCGGCTCGTGGGCGTTGACGGCGACCTGATAGCGGGCGGCGGTCTCGACCACCGTCTGGTGGTGGCGGACCATCGGCTGGCTCTCGTGCCAGGCCAGATGCGCCTTGCCGTCCGGGCCGGCGACATGGGCCCCGCCGGCGTCGGCGACATAGCCGGTCTTGACCGTGTGCCAGCCGAAGCGCTGCATCAGGGCGAAGGCGGCGTCGAGCTGCTGTTCGTAGTGGAAGGCGTTGCCGCCGGTCTCGTGGTGGCCGACGATCTCGACGCCCCTGGCCCGGGCGTGGGCGGCGACGCGTTCGATGTCGAAATCGGGATAGGCCTCGGTGAAGCTGTAGTCCCAGCCGGCGCCGAACCATTCGCCGTCCCAGCCGACGTTCCAGCCCTCGACCAGCACCCCGCCGAAGCCGTGTTCGGCGGCGAAATCGATCTGGCGCAGGGCGTAGTCGGTGGTGGCGCCGTGTTTGGGCCCCGAGTTCCAGCTGCGGGTGTCGAGATGCATGTCCCACCAGATGCCGATGTATTTCATCGGCCTGAACCAGCTGACGTCGCCCAGTTTGTTGGGCTCGTTGAGATTCAGGATCAGGCTGGATTCGACGAGGCCGCCGGCCTGGTCGGCGATCTGGATCGTGCGCCACGGCGTGTGGAAGGGCGTTTCGCGCACCACGGCGGCGCTGGTCAGGCCGGGCGTCAGCATGGCGCGGAATTTGCCGCCTTCGACCCGGCGCAGGTTCATGCCGGCGTAGTCGACCAGGGCCGCCTCGTGGATCGACAGGTGGGTGCCGTCGTCGAGGCGCACCGTGAGCGGCGTCTGGCTGACGCCGACCGCGTCGATGGCGGTCCGATTGTAGAGATATTCGGCGCGATTGTACTCGAAGGCGGGCAGCCACCAGGCCGTGCCCGGATCGACGACCGTGAACTCGGTCAGCTCGGCGCCGATGTTGACGGTCTTGAGGTTCTCCTGTTCCGGAAACTCGCAGCGGAAGCCGAGGCCGTCGTCATAGAGGCGGAAGACCACGTTCATGCGGCGCATCAGGCCCCAGCGCTCCTGCAGTTCGACGCGCAGCTGGGTGTAGCGGTTGCGGATAAAGCGCCGCTCGCCCCACGGCTGCTCCCATGTGTCGTCGTGGCGGGTGACGGTCTGGCTCAGGATGCCGAAGGCGCGCTCCAGCTTTCGGGCGTCGGTGAGCAGGAAGCCGAGGCGGGAGGGGGCGATGACCGGGCGGCCGAGGCGGCTGACGGCCCAGGCGACGAAGCCGTCCTTGTCGGCGGTCAGCTCGACGGAGAGGACGCCCTCGGGCGAGGCGGCGGTCGCGGCGCCGGGCTGGGGCCCGGTCGTGGGGGCGGCGTCCTGGGCGGCGACGGCGGCGGCGGGCAGGGCCGAGAGGGCGGCGGTTCCCGAAATCAACGACCGGCGGTTCAGCATCGGGGTCACTCCACGCAAACAATTCCGCCGCCGCATCGACGCTGCGACGGCGAAAGGTTTGCCGCAAATCCCGCGGCCGGGCCATCGCCGGGAAACCAAACGTGAGCCGCGGCGCGGTCAGTCGCGGCTGAGGACCAGCCCGGCCGTGGGCGGCAGACGGACGCCGGGTCCGTCCGGCAGATTGACCGCCTCGATGATCCGCCAGCCGTCGGGGGCGGTCCAGTCGATGGCCCGCTCGACGGTATTGAAGACGCACAGCAGGCGCCGGCCCGCCAGCTCCCGCTCGAAACACAGCAACCCCGGCGCGGCGTCCAGCAGCCGCATCTCGCCAAGGGTCAGGGCCGGGCGGGCCTTGCGCAGGGCGACCAGACGCCGGGTGAGGTGGAGCATGGACGACGGGTCGGCCTCCTGCCGGTCGACGGCGAGGGCGAGGTGGCGCGGATCGATCGGCAGCCACGGCTCGGCGGTCGAGAAGCCGGCATGGGGCTGGTCCGCCGACCACGGCATGGGGGTGCGGGCGCCGTCACGGCCGAGCGTCTGCGGCCAGTTGGCGATGGCCTCGGGATCGACCAGCCGGTCGAACGGGACCTCGGCCTGGGGCAGGGCCAGCTCCTCGCCCTGATAGATGAAGACATTGCCGCGCAGGCACATGAGCAGCAGCATGGCCATGCCGGCGAAGGCGCGCGGGTCGCGCTCGCCGGCCCAGCGCGAGACGGCGCGCGGCGCGTCGTGGTTGGAGAAGGCCCAGGACGGCCAGCCCTGGCCGTCGCGGCCATGCCAGGTCTCGGCCCCCTGACGCGCCAGCTGGTCGCTGAACGCCGGGGCGTAGAGATAGAGGAAGCCGTAGGCGCTGTTCAGATGCTCTTCGCCGGCGGTGAAGGCCTGCATCTCGCCCTCGGGGTGGTCGCCGGCCACTTCGGCCACGCTGAAGCGGTCGCCGTAGCTGTCGGTCAGGGCGCGGATGCGTTTGAGAAAGTCGGGGATTTCAGGCCGGGACTGGTTGTAGACCTTGTCCTGGAAGTCGAACGGCCGGGTGCGTTTGCCGCCCGGGGGCAGGGGCGGGTTGTCCCGCAGCTTCGGGTCGTGCATGGCGAAATTGATGGCGTCGAAGCGGAAGCCGTCGACGCCCCGGTCGAGCCAGAATCGGGCCACGTCCAGCAGGGCCTCCTGCACCGCCGGCAGGTGGACGTTCAGCTGCGGCTGCTCCGGCAGGAAGTTGTGCATATAGTACTGGCCGCGCCGCGCGTCCCAGGTCCAGGCCGGACCGCCGAACACCGACTGCCAGTTCGACGGCGGCGATCCGTCCGCCCTTGCATCGGCCCAGACGTACCAGTCGGCCCGGGGATTGGCGCGCGACTGGCGGCTCTCATGAAACCAGGCGTGCCGGTCCGAAGTGTGGGCGAAGACCAGGTCGATGATGATCTTCAGGCCCAGACGATGGGCCTTCCCGATCAGGGCGTCGAAGTCGGCGAGCGAGCCGAAGACCGGATCGACGTCGCGGTAGTCGGCCACGTCGTAGCCGAAATCCTTCATCGGCGAGGTGAAGAAGG
>CAZGPS010000303.1:0-3058 GCA_964527675.1 uncultured Brevundimonas sp.
CCTGTCCGTTTCCATCCCGGCCCTGCTGCTGGCCGCCTGCGCCTCGGCTCCGACGGAAGACGCGATCTACGGCCTCGCCCCCGACATGGTGCAGGGGCCGCTGGAGCCGATGACGCCCGTCGCCGCGCCGCCGCACCTGCCGACCGACCTGACCCCGGCCGGGGTACGCGCCGCCGACGACCATCTGGCGCTGGAGGAGGTGAACGGGGCCGAGGCCATGGCCTTTGTGGCGGAGTCCAACCGCACGGCGCTGGCGGCGCTGGAGGGGGACCCGCGCTATGAGACCTTCCGGCGGCAGGCGTTCGACATCCTGTCGGCGACCGACCGGATCCCGTCGCCGTCCTTCCTCGGCGAGGGGATCGGGAACTTCTGGCAGGACGCGGCCAATCCGAAGGGGATCTGGCGGCGGACGACGCTGGAGTCCTATCGCTCGGAGGCGACGCGGTGGGAGACGATGCTCGACATCGACGCCCTGGCGAAGGCCGAGGGCCGCGACTGGGTGTGGAAGGGCGCGGATTGCCTCGCGCCCGACGAGACGCGCTGCCTTATCTCGCTGTCGGACGGCGGCAAGGACGCGGTCGTGGTGCGCGAGTTCGACACGACGACCGGCCTGTGGGTCGAGGACGGCTTCATCCTGCCGGAGGGCAAGCACCGGATCGAATGGCTGGACCGGGACACCCTGCTGGTGGCGACGGACTTCGGGCCGGGCACGCTGACGGAGAGCGGCTACCCCTTCATCGTCAAGTCGCTGAAGCGCGGGCAGATGCTGGCGCAGGCGACGGAGGTCTATCGCGGGGAGATCGGCGACGGCGGGTATGGGGTCAGCCCGGCCGTCTATCGGGACCAGGACGGGGTAGTCGAGGCGGTCATCATCAGCCGGCCGCTGGACACCTATCGATCGGAGACCTGGGAGCTTGTCGATGGACAACCGGTGCAGCTGAAGTTGCCGAGCAAGGTCTCGATCTACGGGGTGCTGGGCAGTCTGCTGATCTTTTCGCCGGAGGAGCCTTGGCAGAGGACGCTCAACGGTTCTGCTTTCGGGAAGCCCGTCGCTCCGGGAGGGGTACAGGCCTTTTCGCTCGGCGAGTTGCGTGGCGAAGGAATCTCGAATCAGGAACACACGGTGTTCACGCCCACCGAGCGGCAGTCCGTGGCGGATGTCCGGGTGCTGGCGGATCGGGTGGTGGTTTCCATCCTCGACAATGTCACGGGGCGGCTGGCCAGTTTCGCCAACAAGGGCGAATGGGGCTGGGACAGAACCGATGTCGTTCTGCCGGACAACCTGGCCATCTCGATCGGCGATTCTTCCAAGTCGCGGGGCGAGATGTTCGTCTCGACCCAGGGCTTTCTGACGCCCCCGACATTGAGCCTGGCCTCGGCGACCACAGGCCGCGTCGCCGAACTGAAGACGGCCCCGCCGAAGTTCGACGCCTCGACCCATGTCGTCGAGCAGTTCGAGGCGACCTCGTCCGACGGGACGACAATCCCCTATTTCGTCACCCGGCCGCGCGACATGGCGATGGACGGGTCGGCGCCGGCGATCCTGTTCGGCTATGGCGGTTTCCAGGTCAGTTTCCCGCCCGCCTACAAGCCGGAGATGGGCAAGCTGTGGCTCGAGAACGGCGGCGTATTCGTCCAGGCCAATATCCGCGGCGGCGGTGAGTTCGGGCCTGAGTGGCACCAGAGCGTGCTTAAGGAACACCGCCAGCTGGCCTTCGACGACTTCGCGGCGGTGGCGCGCGACCTGCACACGCGGGGCATCAGCTCGCCGCGCCGCACCGGTATCTATGGCCGGTCGAACGGCGGGGTGCTGACCTCGGTGTCCATCACCCAGCACCCGGAGCTGTTCAATGCGGCGGTGATCGAGAGCCCGCTGATCGACATGCTGCGCTATCACGAACTGCCCGCCGGGGCCTCGTGGATCGGCGAATACGGCGACCCGCGCATCCCCGAGGAGGCGGCCTTCATCGCCCGCTATTCAGCCTATCAGCAGCTGCGTCCGGAGGCGGAATATCCGCGCGTCTACATCACGACCAATACGCGCGACGACCGGGTGCATCCGGGCCATGCGCGGAAATTCGCGGCGCGGCTGGGGGCGCAGGGGCACGACCACCTGTATTACGAGGAGACCTCGGGCGGGCACTCCAACGACGCCGATCCGGTGGCCAATGCGCGGCGCTGGGCGCGGCACTATGTGTATCTGAGCCAGCAGCTGGTGGATTGAGGATCAGCGTTCCTTCTCCCGATGGGAGAAGGTGGCGCGCAGCGCCGGATGAGGGTCGGATGGTGGGGGCTTCGCAGGCTGGCTGACGACCCTCACCCTTTCGCGCAAGAACGACGGCGAAGCCGTCGTGCGCTCAAGCCCTCTCCCATCGGGAGAGGGAACGGTCAGGCCGGCTCCACCAGCTTCAGCTTGGCGGCCTTGGGCGGTTTTTCGGCCTTGGCGGATTTCTTGGCCAGCTTCTCGGCCTTTTTGGCGTCGCGGGCGGCCTTCTTGGCGGCCTTGAGGTCGGCCTTGGCCTTGACCGGGGCGGCGTCGGCCTCGCCGGCCAGTTCGGCCAGCATGATGAGGAAGCTGTCGCGCCGGGCCTTGGGCAGCAGGGCGAGGATGCGTTTGTCGGCGGCCTCGACCCGGGGGCGGGCGGCGTCCAGGGCGGCCTGGCCGGCCTCGGACAGGCGCACCGCCTTGGCGCGGGCGTCGATGGTCGAGCGCTCGCGGTCCAGCAGGCCTCTGGTGGTCATGCGCGAGACGAGGTCGGCCAGGGTCGAGCGGTCGATGCCGGTGGCGCGGACCAGATCGGTCTGGGTCAGGCCGGCGCGGTGCGACACCGCCTCCAGCACGGCGAACTGGCGCTGGGTCAGGCCGTCGGGGCCCGCCTCCTCGGAATAGATGTCGAGCGCCAGCTGCAGGGCGCGGTGCATCAAATGACTGGGCGAAGCCGCCAGGCCGCCTCGTCTCGCCTTGTTTCCGGACTTGACCATCGACCGTATCCCCTCGGTTCGACACCATGGGTAGCAGCCGCGCTTTACGGTTTGACGACGGACGATCCGCGGGCGG
>CAZGPS010000304.1:0-3013 GCA_964527675.1 uncultured Brevundimonas sp.
CCTTCATCCGCTCGTAGACGAGCCGCTCGTGGGCCGCGTGCTGGTCGACGACGACGAGGCCGTCGCGGGTCTGGGCGACGATATAGGTGCCGTGCAGCTGGGCCCGGGCGGCGCCGAGCGGGAAGTCGAGCGGGTCGATGACCTCGCCCGCGCGACCGTCGCTCAAGGGTTGATCGTCGAATGCGGTTCCGGGCTCGACACGGGCGGAACGCTCATTGAGCCCGGGGATCAGCTGGGCGGCGGCGGTCGCGGAGTCGGCCCAGCCTTGCCAGCCGCTCCAGCCGCGTGCCGAGGGCGAGGAGGGGCTCCAGGCGGGACCCGTGGTCACGCCTGAGTGCGGCTGGAAGCCGGCGAGGGCGTCGGCGGCCACCGTGGTTGAGGCGCGGTGGCCGGCGCCGGCGAGGGCGTGGCGCAGGGCGCCGACGATCAGGCCGCGCACCATGGCCGGGTCGCGGAAGCGGACCTCGGCCTTGGCCGGATGGACGTTGACGTCGACGTAGAGCGGATCGATGTCGAGGAACAGCACCGCCGCCGGATGCCGGTCGCGGGCGAGGAAGTCGGCATAGGCCCCGCGCAGGGCCCCCTGCAGCAGGCGGTCCTTCACCGGGCGGCCGTTGACGAACAGATACTGATGGCCGGCGTTGCCGCGGCTGTAGGTCGGCAGACCCGCATAGCCGGTCAGGCGCACGCCGTCGCGTTGCTGGTCGATCAGCAGGGCGTTGGCCTCGAAGTCGCGGCCGAGCAGGGCGGCGAGCCGCTTCAGCCGGCCGACATCACCGGGATGTTCGGCGGGCAGGCGCAGGGTGGTCTTGCCGTCGAGGTCGAGGGTGAAGGCCACGCTCTCATGGGCCATGGCCTGACGTTTGATCTCCTCCGAAATGGCCATGGCCTCGGACCGCTCGGACTTCATGAATTTGAGCCGGGCGGGGGTGGCGTAGAACAGGTCGCGGACCTCGACCCGGGCGCCGTGCGGGCCGGGGAAGCCGGCGGGCGCGACCGGGCGCTGGTCGCCGCCCTCGACGGTGATCTGATGGGCGTCGCCGCCGTCGCGGGACCGGCTGGTGATGACAAGACGGGCGACCGAGCCGATCGAGGGCAGGGCCTCGCCGCGGAAGCCGAGGGTGGAGATGCGCAGCAGGTCGACGTCGCCGGCGTCGTCGGGCTCGAGCTTGGAGGTGGCGTGGCGCTCGACCGCAAGGGCCAGTTGGTCCGCCGCCATGCCGTGGCCGTCGTCGGCGATCAGGATGCGGGTCAGGCCGCCGCCGTCGGCCTGGACCTCGATCCGCGTGGCGCCGGCGTCGAGGGCGTTCTCGACCAGCTCCTTGATGGCGCTGGCCGGGCGTTCGACCACCTCGCCGGCGGCGATGCGGTTGACGGTTTCGGGGGGGAGACGACGGATGGCCATGGGATTCGCAAGTATGGCCCCTCGCGGGAAAAGGAAGAAGCGCCGCTTGGTCTCGCCCTGTGGTTCGGTCACTATGTCTGGGGACAGGGGGAGAATTGACGATGCGCGGGCTTCTGATGTGCGGCGTGGCCGCCGCTGTCATTCTGATCGGTCCCTCGGCCGTCGCCGACGCTACGACCGACCGGGCGATGATGGACCTGATCGAGCGGCCCCGCATCTGCGGGCCCGGCGACGCGGCGGCGGACGGGGCGCCGATCGCCGGGATGGTCATGGTGGACGGGTTCGGCTCGGGCGGCTTCACGGTCGATACTGATGTCCCGGAGGCCCAGGCCTGGTTCGACCATGGGGTGCGGCTGCGCTGGGCGTTCCAGCACGCCGAGTCGGTGCGGGCCTTTCGCAAGGCGCGGCTGCTGGACCCGACCTGCGGCCTGTGCGCCTGGGGCGAGGCCTGGGCCATGGGGCCGAACCTCAATGGCGGCGGCGGCGATGAGGAGACCCGGCGGGCCGCGCTGAAGACCGCCCGTGACGCCCGCCGGCTGGCGCGGCGGGCCACGCCGATGCAGCGGCAGATGATCGACGCCCTGGTGCAGCGCTATTCGGGCCGCGAATCGTCACGGGCCGCCCGCTTCGCCTCGGCCATGGACCGGATCGCCCGCCGCCATCCGGCCGACATCTCCGTGGCGGCCATCGCCGCCGACGCCCTGATGATCAAGGCGGATGACTGGTGGGACGACGAGGGCAAGGCTGCCGATCCGGGGATCACCCGGGCGATGCAGATCCTCGAACAGACGCTGGCGCGGGCGCCGGACGATCCGGGGGCCATCCACCTCTATATCCACCTGACCGAATGGTCTGACGATCCGCACAAGGCCATCCCCTATGGCGAGCGGCTGGCGGCGCTGGCCCCCGGGGCCAGCCATCTGGTGCATATGCCGTCGCACACCTTCTACCGGGTCGGGCGCTACAGGGACGCCATGATATCGAACGTCAACGCGGTGGCGCTGGACCGACGCTATGACGGGCTGGCCAGGCCGCCGGGCGGGGTGCCGGGCATGCCGCTGCACGGCCACAACATCCATTTTGGCATGGGCGGCGCGCTGATGGCCGGCGGGGCCGAGGACGGGGTGAAGCTGGCCGACTGGTATCTGGCCACCTACCCGGATATTCCGGCCGACAATGTGTGGCGTCAGATGGTCGCCAACAACGCCTACGCCGTCTACGGCCGGTTCGCCGATCCGGCGCGGGTGGCCGCGTTGAAGGAGCCGCCGGCGACCCATCCGATGCTGCGGATCAGCTGGCGCTACGCCCGCGGCGAAGCGGCGGCGCGGGCGGGCGACGCCGATGCGGCGCGGGCCGAGGCGGCGGCTATCGAGACGCTGCGACAGGACCCGTCCTTTGCCGAAGAAGGCCGGATGCAGGAGCGGCGCCGGGCCTTCGTCGAACTGTCGCAGCGGGTGCTGGAGGGACGGGCGGCAATGATCGACGGCGATCCCGCGGCGGCCGTCACCGCCTTCGCCCGGGCCGAGGCGGCGCTGGGCAAGGCCGTGGCGGGCGCCGAGGCGGCGCTGAGGTAGTTTGGGAGCGGCTGGTGTCTGGAGGGGGGGATGA
>CAZGPS010000305.1:0-3006 GCA_964527675.1 uncultured Brevundimonas sp.
TGGCCGACTGGCTGGTGCGCGAGCTGAACCTGCCGTTCCGCAAGGCGCACCATGTCACGGGGGCGGCGGTGAAGCGGGCCGAGGCGCTGGGCGTGGATTTGTCGCAACTGCCGCTGGCCGAACTGCAATCGCTTGAGGCGGGCGTGACGGAAGCGGTTTACAAGGTGCTCACCCCTGAGGCCTCCTGCGCCAGCCGCCAGAGCTTCGGGGGCACGGCGCCGGAACAGGTCCGCGCGCGCATCGCCGAGTGGAAGACGCGTCTGAGATGAAAAAGCTGGTTCTGACGGGCGCCGCCGCCCTGATCGCGCTCTCCGCCTCGGCCTGCGGCCGAATGGCCGATCTCGACGCGCCTCCGGCCAAGCGCACCGAGCGCAGCCTGCCCGACGAGCGCGGGCCCGGCCCGGTCGAACCGGCGACGGTCTACCGCCCGCCCAGCCAGGCGCCGATCGACGGCGGGCCCAGCTCGAACCCCTTCGGCGGTTCGGGTTCCAGCCCGCGCTAGGGCCTTGCATCATTTCGATCGCATCGACGGCGCCCTCCAGGCCGAAGGCGTCCCGCTGGAGGCAATTGCTGAAGCCGCCGGCACGCCGGTCTATGTCTATTCCAGCGCGACGCTGACGCGGCACTACCGGCTGCTGCGCGAGGCCGCCGACGCCCACCGGTCGGCCTTGGGCGAGGCGCTGATCGCCTTTGCCGTGAAGGCCAATTCCAACCTGTCGGTGCTCGCCACCCTGGCCCGGCTGGGGTGCGGCGCCGACACCGTGTCCGAGGGCGAGATCCGCCGGGCGCTGAAGGCGGGCATACCCGGGGAGCGGATCGTGTTTTCCGGCGTCGGCAAGACCGACGCGGAACTGGCCTTCGCCATCGAGGGCGGGGTGCGGCAGATCAATGTCGAGAGCGCGGTGGAGCTGGACCGGCTGATCGCCGTCGCCGCGGCGAAGGGCGCGAGGCCGGAGATCGCCATACGGGTCAATCCGAAGATCGGCGCCGGCGGCCATGCCCGGATCACCACCGGCGGGGCGACCGACAAATTCGGCGTGCCGGCCGAGGAGGCGCCGGCCCTGTACACGCGGGCCGCGGCCTCGCCGCATGTGACACCGGTGGGGCTAGCCTGTCACATCGGCAGCCAGATCACCACCCTGGAGCCGCTGGAGGCGGCGTTCGGGGCGCTGCGGGCGATGACGCTGGCGCTGCGGGCCGAGGGGCTGGCGGTGAGCCGGCTGGACCTCGGCGGGGGGCTGGGCGTGCCTTATCATGGGCAGACCGACCTGCCCTCGATCGCCGACTATGTGGCCATGGCGGCGCGGGTGCTGGACGGGCTGGGGGTCGAGGCGGCGTTCGAGCCGGGGCGGCTGCTGGCGGCCAACGCCGGGGTGCTGCTGAGCCGGGTCATCCAGGTCAACGCCCGCAGCGACGGGCGGACCTTCCTAGTGCTGGACGCGGGCATGAACGACCTGATGCGGCCGGCGCTGTACGACGCCTTCCACGACGTGGTTCCGGTGCGGGCGCGCGCGGGCGAGGTCGGGCCGTACGATCTGGTCGGGCCGATCTGCGAGTCGACTGATGTCTTCGCCCGGGAGCGGCCGATGGCGCCGGTGGAGGCGGGCGATCTGGTCGCCTTCATGGGGGCGGGAGCTTACGGCGCCGTGCTGGCCAGCGAGTATAACTCCCGGCCGCTGGTCCCGGAGGTGCTGGTCGACGGGGATCGTTGGGCGGTGGTGCGGGCAAGGCCCTCGTACGAGGAGATGTGGGGCCGGGAGCCGAAGGCGGACTGGCTGGGCTGAGGCCGGATTTTACCCGGGTAGAAACAAGATTTTTGAGTCCGAAGAGTCCGGATTGAGCGGGGAAGTCGCGCCTGTGGCGGCGCGGGCGGCGGTTCGGTTGTCAAAGATCGGGCGGAGAAACCCGAGCAGTATGCGCCCGCGGCTTCCTCAGGCGGGTTCATGTCGCTGGGGTCGGGACCATACCGAGGGAAAACAGCAGCTTGTCGGGCCGGTTTGTGATGGCTGGCGGCGGATTTGCAGCGCAGCAATTTTTGCTTTCGCCATCCCGGGGGCGCGAAGCGAACCCCGGGACAGGGCGGCGCCGAAGGCGACCTGTTCAGCCGGGCTGTCGGAGACAGCGGCGCTCCCGACAGGTTCGCGCTCGCGCGCGCCGCCCTGTCCCGGGGTCGGCGCGGCTGCGCCGCTTGCCCCGGGATGACGAAAGCAGCGGGGTTCAATCCAGGGCGCAGATGTCCGGGAGGCCGCGCAGGGCGCCGGCGTGGTCAAGGCCGTAGCCGACGAGGAAGCGGTTGGGGGCGTCCCAGCCGACGAAGTCGGGCTCGGGCGCGCGCGGCAGCGGCCAGGGCTTTTTGGCGAAGACGCAGGTGATCACCCGGGCAGCGCCCGCCTCGGTGGCGATGCGCACCGCCTCGGCCAGCGACAGACCGGTGTCGAAGACGTCGTCAAGGATCAGCACCGTCTTGCCGGCGATGGGGCGCTGGAAGTTCGCATAGACGTCGATCCGGCCGCGGCTCTCCTTTTCGTCGCCGTAGGAGGCCAGCCACAGGGCGTCGAACCGGACGTTGCGACCGACCCGCGACAGGGCCCGGGTCAGGTCGGCGGCGAACCACAGCCCGCCGGTCAGCAGCACCGCCGCCACGGTCTCGTCGTCGGTCACCGGGGCGATCTGGCGGGCGAGGTCGGCGACGATGCGCGCGACCTCGGCCTCGGGCAGCAGGACGGTGGGAGTCGTCGGGGTGTCAGCCATGCGAGGCGGATACCGCCTCGGGCCCGTGCGAGTCGATAGCCACCGGCACCGCATCGACCGGTCGCATGTCCAGCGGGGCGGAGACGTCGGGCGCCAGGGCGGGGCGCAGGCCGACGGCCCCCGCGTGAACGCCCCGGTCGTCGGCGTCGGCCGCGGGCAGCGGCCGGTGGACCACCGGCGGAGCGGCCGCCGGGCGGGGGGCGGCCGGGGCGGCGTCCAGCACGAAGGCGACGCCGACGCCTTCGCCCTTGCCGC